>NZ_CAIZIZ010000481.1 GCF_903933125.1 uncultured Lamprocystis sp.
CATAACAGAGGATTTGTGGAGGGATTAAACAATAAGATCAAAGTCATCAAGCGACGTTGTTACTGTATTCTTAAACTTGGGCATCTCTTTCAGCGCATTCAATTGTACCTAGTCGGGTACAAGCTGTATGCGTGAAAAATCAACGCATTACGGTGCGCAGTGCCGACCATGACAACGCGCAAACTCATCAGCTTCGATTGGGCCATGAAATGGCTGCTGCGCAGCAAGGCCAACTTCGGCATCCTCGAAGGCTTCTTGAGCGAGCTGCTGCGCGAGGACGTACAGATCGTGGAGGTCCTGGAATCGGAGTCGAACCGCGACACCGCCGACGACCGCTCCAACCGACTGGATCTCAAGGTGCGTAACCACCGCGGTGAGCTGCTGCTGATCGAGGTCCAATACGAGCGCCGGCACGCTCGGGCTCGCACCAGCGGAACGCGCCGCCTACGAGCGCTGGCAGGACGACCTGCATCTGCATGCGAGCCTGGTGGCGTCGAACTTTGTAGTTGGCAAGATCGACGGACGCGAGGAACGCACCTGGAGATCGCCCGAGCGATGAAGGCCAACGGTGTCGCCGCGAGCGTCATCGCCGAGTCTACCGGCCTGGCCCTTGAGGTCGTTACCGGCCTTTAGGCGATTTCCGAAGAACTTCGTAACACGCGGGCTCAGCCTCCGGGGATTCGAGCGACGCAACTGGAGGCCGACGCTTTAGCGGGCGGCGGTGCCGTGTCCGGCTGAAGCTTCGACCTACGGTCTGTTGTGCGCGTGCATGATGGTAGATTATTTGCCGGAAAGCACCTAAGGAATCGGCGCGCGCGGCGCACCTCCTTCGTCGGCACAGGCTACGGCATTTCCATGACCGGCGCGGGGACTCCAAGCTCGGCGGCGACCTGGACGAGCTGCGGCCACAGGCCCCACTGCCCGCGGGCGCGCAGCGCCGACTCGGCACAGGCGAGTGCGGCGCGGGCCTCCGCGGGGCGGGCCTGATGGTGCTTCAGGCGCGCCTCCAGGAGGTGCAGCTCGGCCTCGCGGCGACGATAGCCCGTCTCGCGGATCAGGCGGTCGGCCTGGGTCCAGTGCTTCGCCGCCTCGGGGACCGCATCCGGGGCGGCGGCGCGGTCCAGTGCTCGGTCCAGATCCAGGTGCCCGGCCAGCAGGGCGCACTCGGCGAGATAAGTCCGCATGCCGGGCGGGGTGGCCAGGCAAACCGCGGCATCCAGGTCGGCGCGGGCGCCGGTCGGATCGCACCTGGTGCGGCGGTGGTGGGCGCGAGCGAGGTACAGGATCGGCATGAGAACCATCGAGTTAGCCCGGCGCATGGTCTCGATGGCCAGGTCCAGTGCGGCGCCGGCCTCCCGGATCTGACCGTCGGGCTCGGCCGCCGATCCGTCCGGTCCGGCGAGTACCTGGCCGATGGTGCAGCGGTCGAGTGCGATGGACAAAAGGTGCCCGGTGCCCTCGACATACGCCAGCGACGCCCGCGCCCGCTCCAGCACCGCGCGCCCCGTGTCCGGGCCTGCTCCAGCAGGAGCTGGGCGTAGTCAAAGCCGTACAGGCCCACGAGCCTCGAATCGTGCGGTGTGAGTTCCGCCTGCACGGACTCGGCCTCGGCGAAGGCTTGTGCGGCATCGCTGGATCGGCCCTGGCCGTGCAGCGTGCGGCCGAGATAGGCCAGGGCCTCGAGCCGGCGCTGCCGGGCCTCGTTCTGGTCCGCGACGCTTCCAGCCGCCTCCGCCACCTCGCGCGCTACGGACTCGGCTTCGCGCCAGTGCCCGAGCGGAGTCAGCAGATCGACAAGGTTCTCCGAGGAGATACAGAAGTTGTTCCAGTCCCCGGCCTCGTGCTCCCGCTCGCGGCCCATCCGCCGCGACCCCAGCGCCTCGTCGAGTCCGCCGAGCGACATGAGACAGAAGGCGACCTCGGCGATCAGCCAGGAGCGGTCGGGCTCGCTCAGATCCCCGGTCACGGGCGGTCGTATCCAGCCCTCGGGGAAGAAGCCCAACAGTGCCGAAAGGTTCGCGGAGATGGCGCCGAGTTGGAACAGGCTGTAGGACTGGTTGCCGCGCTGGATGCGGTCCCGATAGACTTCGCCCAGCGCTTGCGCATACTGCCCCGCCCGACACCCATGCCCGACCGCCCGGTAGAGCGGCTCCAGCCCCTCCAGTGTCTCCGGCTGCGCTTGCCCGGGCTGTGCCCGGAACCAGTCGAACAAGACTCCATGGGCCGCGCGCCAGGCCGTGGGCGACTCCTGCTCCAGTGCGCGGCCGAAGTGCTCGCGCACCAGCGGGTGGGCGTCGATGTGTGGAGCCGGCATCCTGCCGGCATCTAACCCCAATTGCCCGCCGCCGCCCCCGCCCTCAACCGACGCCGCCAACCCCCACTGCCGCAACCGCGCCAGAGATTCCTCCAACTCCGCCTCGCTCGCCGCATACAGCGGCTCGGTGAGCCCGGCAATCGCCGGGTCCTGCGCCTTGAGCGCCAGGACGGCCGCCCAGGGCGCCGGGCGGTCGAAGAGCCCGAGTACCCGCACCAGTGCGCGATCCAGCGCGGCATGCTCGTCGCGCAGTGCCGCGTCCAGCCAGCCCATGACGGTCTGCGCGTGCCGATCGGGGCCCTGTTCCGGGAGCACCGGCCAGTCGCGGGCGAGGAAGGCCGCGGCCCGGTTGTCGAGGAAGCCGTGGGTCAGCTCCGCGGCCAGGACCAGAGCCAGCGGGTGGTCGGCGCAGCGCTCGGCCATCGTGTCGAACCCGGCCGGAGTGCCGTCGAGTCCGCGGGCTTCGAGTAGCGCGACCGACCCTGGGCGCGGCAGGACACCGAGCCGGATCTCGCGAAAATGCGGCTGGGACGCGATGAGCGGGTCCGGGATCGACAGTCGGGAGCTTGCGAGACACACCGCCTGGCCCGGTACGCGGCCGAGCCCTTCGAGCAGTGCGGCGAGCCCTTGATCCTTGAGCCGGCCGTTGAGCTTGGGGTCGGCGGACGCCTGCTGGAGCGGCTCCAGCCCGTCGAGCGCGAGCACGGTGGGGGCCTTGACCGCGCACTCGGCGAGCAGGCGGCCCAGGTCGGCGTCCGCGGTGGTCGGCTCGGGATGCTCGCCGAGTGCCGCGAGCGCACGCAGCAGAAAGGCGCGGGCGCTGATGGTCTGGTCGCGGCTCCCCTGAGAGTAGAACGAGTGGCCGACGAAGCGGGTGCCGGGCGGCCAGTCGCGGCTGCCGAGCCACTGGCGGGTGAGCGCGGACTTGCCGACCCCGCCGGGGGCGACCCAGAGCAGGACGCCGCCCGGTCCGCCACCGAGCTGGGTGTCCATGCGGGTGATCTCCGACTCGCGGCCGAAGAGCCGAGGCGTGACGCCGGGGAGTTCGGCGAGTAGTGCGGCGAGTGCGTCACAGGTACGGTCGGTCGGTGCGGCGGGGGCCGGGTCCGGGGCGCGGGGGTGCAGCCCGTGTTGGGTGCGATGGGTCTCCAGGACTTGGCGGATCTCGCGCACCACGGCGGTATAAGCCTTGGAGTGGGGACGATGATCGAGGATGGGCCGGGCGTCGCGCGGGACCATCTGGTGCTCGGCGACGGCGGGGACGGCCTCCCAAAGACAAAAGTCGGCCAGCACGAAGAGGATCAGCACGCCGTCCTCGCGCCGGCGGCGCAGGAAGGCGGCGAGTTCCACGTCCATGCAAAACCCGGACACGAGAAAGTCCGCGCAGACCACGAAGAGCGCGGTGTCGGCCCGTTCGATGGCCGTCTCGATCTCGGCGCGCCAGGCCGCGCCGGGCGGGATGGCGCGGTCGGTCCAGGTGGAGACCAGCCCCAGACGCTCCAGCACACGCAGGTGGGTCAGCAGCCGGTCCTTGACCGCTTCGCTCTGATGCGAATAGCTGATGAAGAGCTCGAACGGGCGGGCGCGATCCGGGCCGGGCATGACGGTTTCCATGGTTACCTTGTTGCTTACGGTTGTATCCATTGCGATGGGGGTTTGCAAGGCGCCCGGCGTGGGACAGCAATTCCGAATTACAGACCGATCCCCAGCGCCGGCTCAGGCCGGCGCAAGAGTCTCGACCTCGAAGCCGACCAGGGTCCGCCGCTCACGGCTGAATTCGATGCCGATCAGATGGATCGGCAGGCCCTGCGCGCGGTATTTGTCGGCATAGCCGCGGTCTTTGAGTTGTTGCAGCGCCCGGCCCTCGGGCGCGAGTTCCACCACCTTGAACTCGAATAGCCAGACCTGGGCCTCGAAACGCAGGGCCAGGTCAATGCGCCCGTGCGCGGTGGCGTCCTCCGGGGTCAAGTCCAGGCCCAGCGCGGCAATGTGGCTGTAGAAGACGCTCGCGTAGAAGCCCTCGTAGCGGGCGATGGGGTTGTTGTCGTGCCACTGGTGGGGGATGGCGTCGAACAGGGCCTGCACATGGGCGCGCAGGGCCGCGAAATCGCCGGCGACCAGGGTGTCGTAGAGCCGGCTCTGCGCCCGCTCAGCCGCCATCGGGTCGCCCATCAGACCCTTGAGCAGGGCGTCGTTAAGGGCGGTCTGCACTTCCAGGTTGGGGTAGCCCAGGGTGTGCTCGATGCGCGCCCCGGTGCGTCGGGAGCCGTGGAAGGTCAGGTAACCAGTCTGCCACAGCAGCGCCTCGGGTGCGATGTGCTCCACATCGAAGGCGGACAACAGGGCCTCGGAACTGTGCAGCCGGGCCAGGTCCGGGGTGAAGAAGCCGCGCGCGGTGAGCAGATCGACGAGAAAGGTCGGGGTGCCGGTCTCGAACCAAAAGGAGCGGAATTCGCGCTTCTGAAAGAGCAACAGCAGATCGAAGGGGTTGTAGACCGCTTCGCCAGTCCAGTTGTAGCCGTTGTACCAGCGGCGCACCTCGGCCCGGTCGAGCCCAGGAAGCTCCGGCGCAAAAACCTCATCCACATCGGTCTCGGTATAGCCGCACAGGGCCGAGTAGCGGGCATCGACCGTGATGTCGTTGAGGTTGTTGAGCCCCGAGAAGATGCTGACCTTGCTGAACTTGCTGACCCCGGTCAGAAAGGCAAAGCGCAGATGGGCGTCGTTGTCCTTGAGCACTGAATAGAGATTGCGCAGCCCGTCGCGCATCTCGCGGGCCGCCTCCGGGCGGGTGAGATTGTCCAGGATCGGCTTGTCGTATTCGTCGATCAGGACCACCGCCCGTTGGCCGGTCAAGGTTTCGGCCTCGACGATCAGCCGGGCGAGCTGTCCGGGCCGCGTGGGCGCGGCGACCCTGACGCCCAGCCGCCGGGCGTTGTCCTCCAGCAGCTCGCCGATGCGCTCATCAAGCTCCTGGCGGTCACGCAGGACACCGCCGCCGAAGCTGATGCGGATGACCGGAAAGCGCACCGACCAATCCCAGTGCGGATGGATCGAAAGCCCCCGAAACAACGGCTCGTTGCCGGCGAAGACCTCGGCAATGGTGTCGAGCAACAGAGACTTGCCGAAGCGCCGCGGGCGGGAGAGGAAATACTGGCTGCCCTCGGTGATCAGCGCCCGGATAAAGCCGGTCTTATCGACGTAATAGCAGTCGTCCTCGCGGATCTTGGCGAAGGTCTGGATACCGATCGGCAGCTTGCGGGTCTTCATGGTCGGTCTCGGCGACGGGCGATGCGGCCACGATGCCGCCGGGGCGTGCCTCGGTCAAGGTCCGGGTCAGGCGCGTCTCACCCGTCGGCCGGCCCGCCGCGGGTGAGGCCGCCGCACCCGGTCGGCCATGTCGAGACGGGGTAACCGGCGGAAGCAGCCAGGCGCGGGCGTTGACCATCTCGCAGAACTGGCGGCTCCGGCCCAGGGCCTTGATGAACAGGTCTTGCAGCGAATCGTCGGCCTCGCGGGCATCGCCCAGTCGGCGGACCAGCGAGGCGCGCAACTCGCGCTCATGCTGGCCCCAGGCGATCATCAGGCAGGTCACGCGATCACCGCGTCAACTGCGACAGTCCGGCAACCCCCACCGGCGTCTCTGGCAGCCACGGGACCAGCGCACAACGGGGGCTGAGTTGGTCGGCGACCCGGTGAATGAAGGGGACCTCCGCGGCGCCGCGTTCACGCAGCAGCGGGTGCCGGGTACCGCTTGCCAGCAGGCTCTGGTTGATCACCCAGGCGAAGGGCGCGATGCCGGCGCGGCCCAGGTCCGCTTGCAGGCGTTCCGCCTCATGCACCGGGGTGGCCTCCGCCAGGGTGACGATCAGCACGCGCGTGAGCGCCGGGTCACGCAGCCGCGGCAGCAGTTGCCGCACCGCCTCGGGCATCTCGCCCTGGGTGCGCGAGACCTCCCGATGGTAGGCCTCGGCGGCATCGAGCAGCAGGATGGTGTGCCCGGTGGGTGCGGTATCGAGCACGACGAAGCCGTCCTGGCCGGCGTCCACGGCGCGGGCGAAGGCGCGGAAAACGGCGATTTCTTCGGTGCAGGGGGAGCGCAAATCCTCCTCCAGCATCGCCAGGCCATTGGCGTCCAGGTTGGGCGCGGCCTTGGCCAACACCTCGGCCTGGTAGGCGGCGACCTCGGCCGCGGGATCGATGCGGCCGACGCGCAAGCCGGGGACGGACGCCCCGATCGCCGCGGCGACATGGGCGGCCGGATCGGTGGTGGACAGCTGCACCGCATGACCGCGCCGCGCGAGCGCGACAGCGATGGCCGCCGCCACGGTGGTCTTGCCCACCCCGCCCTTGCCCATGGTCAGGATGACGCCCCGTCCCGCCTGGGCGAGCTCGTCCATCAGGACCGAAAGCCCAGCCGGCAGTACAACTTCAGGCACAGGGGCATCGACGGGCGCCGCGGCGCGCTCAGGATTCGCCATCAGGCGCAGGGCGTTGAGACCAACGGTCCCCCGGGCCAGCAGTGGGGTCCTGCTGACCGGCAACCGGGCCAAACCGACCGGCATCCCATCCAGCGCCGCGGCACCACGCGCCATCATCGCCGCAGCGATGGCGTCATCGGTCGGGGCGACGGCCAGGACACCGTTGAGCGCCAGTTGCAGGTTGCTCACGCCGAGTGCCGCGAGCTCCTCGCGCGTGCGCTCAGCCTCGCGCAGGGCCGAGACATCCGGCCGGCTGACCAGCACCACCGAGGTTTGCGCCGGGTCGGCGAGTTGGGCGACGGTCGCGGCGTAGAGCGCCTTTTGCTTCTCCAGTCCGGCCAGTGGGCCGAGGCAGGAGGCACCACCGGTGGCTGAGTCGATGAACTCGTTCCAGGCCGAGGGCAGGGTCAGCAGGCGCAAGGTATGGCCGGTGGGGGCGGTGTCGAAGATCACATGATCGAACTGGGCTGTCGCGGTGGGCTCACCCAACAGCTTGGAGAACGCGTCGAAGGCGGCGATCTCCACCGTGCAGGCGCCGGAGAATTGTTCCTCCATGCTGGTGATGGCGGCGGCCGGCAGAATGCCGCGGTAGGGCGCGACCATCCGCTCGCGGTAGTCGTGCGCGGCCGCCTCGGGGTCGATGTTGAGCGCGAACAGCCCGGCGGCCCCCGGGATCGCCGTTGGTGTCTGACCCAGTGCAACGCCCAGCACCTCATCGAGATTGGAGGCCGGATCCGTGCTGACGATCAGCACCCGCCGCCCCGCATCGGCCAATGCCAGGCCGGTAGCGCAGGACAAGGAGGTCTTGCCGACCCCGCCCTTGCCGGTAAAGAAGAGGTGACGCGTGGCCACTGCCGGGATCGCCATCAGCAACAACCGCTGTCGCCGCCGGATTTACAGCAGGCGCCACCCGCGACGCGCAGTGAGTCCGCCGGACCGGTTGCCGCGGCGCCATGGCCCGCCCCCTTGCAGCAGACGTGGTCATGATCCTCCGGCGCCGGGGCAGCGATCGGCAGCAACCCCAGCTTCTGCACCAATTGGGCACGCGAGAGATAGGCGCCGGTCGCGACCACGCGGCCATCGACCAGGGTCACCGGCAGGCGCTCTATCCCCGCCTCCAGCTCCTTGAGTACCGCGGGATTCGCCGCAAAGACCTGGGGCTCCTGCGACAGGTTGTGACGAGCGACCTCGACCCCTTGCCCCGCGAGCCATTGCAGGTCGGCATTGAATGCCACCAGGACCGGATCGACCTCGACACCGCAGACGCCGGTCGAGCAACACATGGCCGGATCATAGATTGCGAGTTTCTTCATGACAGTTTCTCTTGAATGGATGTTTGGTCACCTGCGTACCACCCCTTGCTGGCATTGACCACCCGGACCACCAGCAGCATCACCGGCACCTCGATCAGTACGCCAACCACGGTGGCCAGTGCGGCACCGGACTCGAAGCCGAATAGCGCGATCGCCGCGGCCACGGCCAACTCGAAGAAATTCGAGGCACCGATCAGGGCCGAAGGACCGGCGACCGAGTGCTTTTCGCCGACCAGTTTGTTGAGCCCATAGGCCAGCCCCGAATTGAAGAAGACCTGGATGAGGATGGGCACGGCCAGGATGGCGATCACCAGCGGTTGCTCGATAATGGCTTTGCCCTGGAAAGCGAATAGCAGCACCAGGGTGGCGAGCAAGGCGACGATGGATGCCTGGCCCAAGAAGACCAAAGTCGCGTCGAACCGCGCCTGACCCTGTTTGAGTAGCGCCCAGCGCCAGGCCTGGGCCAGCCCCACGGGAATGACGATGTAGAGCACCACCGAGGTCAGCAAGGTATCCCAGGGCACGACGATGGCCGACAGCCCGAGCAGCAGCGCCACGATCGGTGCGAAGGCGAAGATCATGATGCTGTCGTTGAGCGCGACCTGCGACAGCGTGAAATAGGGGTCCCCATCGCACAGCCGGCTCCAGACGAACACCATGGCGGTACAGGGCGCGGCGGCCAGCAGGATGAGCCCGGCCACATAGCTGTCGAGCTGTTCGGCCGGCAGCCAGGGGGCGAAGACCCCGCGGATGAGTAACCAGGCCAAGAGCGCCATGGAGAATGGCTTGACCGCCCAGTTGACGAACAGGGTGACGCCGATGCCCTTCCAATGGGACTTGACCTGATGCAAGGCCCCGAAGTCGATCTTCATCAGCATCGGGATGATCATCACCCAGATGAGGAGACCCACCGGCAGATTGACCTGTGCAACCTCCAGTCGTCCGATGGCCTGGAAGGCGCCCGGAAAGAGCTGACCCAGCCCAATGCCGGCCAGGATGCAGAGCGCGACCCAGATCGTCAGATAGCGCTCGAAGACGCTGAGCCGTTTCCCGGCTGCGGCCCGGGCGGTGACATCACATTGCGCGGTCACTGGCTGCACTCCGCATGGATGCGCCGCGCCGCGGTCCGCCGGTCATCCGGGGTCATGGACTCCAACGGCTCGGCGAGCAAGGCACGGACGCGGCGCTCCAGTTCACGGTAGGCGACTTCGAAGGCGGCACGGCGCGCTTCCAGTGGTTCCACATGTGCCGGGTCGTCAATCCCCCAATGGGCGGTCACCGGGTGACCGGGCCACACCGGGCAGGTCTCGCCCGCGGCACTCCCGCAGACCGTGATGATCAGATCGAACTGCGGCGCACCGGGCACGGCGAACTCATCCCATGACTTGCTGCGCGCCTCCGGCACCGGCACGCCATGTGCCGCGAGCGTCTCGAGCGCGACCGGATTGACCCGCCCGGCCGGCTGGCTGCCGGCCGACCAGGCACGCACCCGCCCGGCACCCAAGTGGTTGAACAGCGCCTCGCCGAGGATCGAGCGGGCCGAGTTGCCGGTGCAGAGGATGAGCATGTTGAGCGCAGCAGGGTCAGTCATCGATTACTCCTTCGGGAGGCAGCGGTTGAGATCGCCGCCGCAGCAGTTTTCGGTCAGGAAGGCGACCAGGGCATGCACCGCGGCAAGCTCCGCCCGGTAGCGGACGAACCGGCCCTCTTGGACCGCGCTCACGAGGCCAGCCTGCGCCAGGGTCTTGAGGTGAAAGGACAGGGTCGGCGCCGGCAGGCCGAGTTGCTCGCCGATGACACCCGCCGTCAGCCCCTCGGGGCCGTTCTGCACCAGCAGGCGAAAGACGGCCAGACGGCTGTCCTGGGCCAGTGCGGCGAGGGCGGAGACGGCAGCTTTACTTTCCATGATTCCAATATTATCGAAATCTTTGGGGAAAGGCAACTCCAACCGGCAGCATCGTTCCGGCTCCTGAGTTAGCGAATCTCGATAACGGTCTTTCCTTGTTCAAGGATCTGCCTCAGACTCGGAAGCAAAGCGCCGAAAGCCGCTAACAAGACGGACTTCCGACAATTCCCGGTTCTGACCCAGATCACTTGCGGTGCCGTTGCACCTTCACGATCAGCCATCAAGGCGAAATCCTGGTCTTTCGTAACGATAACGAGTTGTTCGCTTTTTGCCAGCCGCCAGATCTCGCGATCATCGCTCGCATCCATGCCGATATCGGAAACATGATCACAAGCAAACCCCTGGTCGGCGAGGAACCGTGCCAATGCCGCGGGCAACTGATTATCGACCAGCAACCTCATGCCGCGATCAGGATCGGGTGTTGGGTCTGAACGGCAGCATATTCCAGGGCCGCAAAGATATCCTCCTCTTCCAGAAACGGATAGTCTTCAAGAATCTCAGCGTGCGATGCCCCCGCACTGAGAAGACTGAGGATATCGCTCACGCGGATGCGGTAGCCGCGGATACAGGGGCTGCCACCGCATTTACCGGGTTCCAGGGTGATGCGTGCGAGTCGTTGCGGGTTCATAGCGTCATCCTCGGCGGTGAAGTTTATACTTGATCGGGACGAGATCGAATTCACCAAGAAGTTCATGGAGGTTGAGATCCCTGATCTCTGTCACTTGCTCTTGCGCATTGAATCTTACTATAACGACCGACGACGACATCTCATGGTCCTTGAGAAACTCCAGTTGACCCGAAGATATGTAAACATTGGGGTCTCCCTCAGCCTTGGTCGTTTTTACCTCGAGGTAGTGGTCTGCGTATCCCGTTCCGTTTCTCCGTACGGTCTTGATGTCATAGGGGCATTGCGGCGCTGCCTGTGAGACCCACTCCACCGCGCCCGGTCCGAGGCCCAATACTCTGGCATCTTCGACCTCGCGATCAAAAATGACCTGCTCCCCCAGTAAACCAATTTCCTGATCCGGGGCGAGTATCTCGCCGCCGTGATCCTCGGGTCCATTTCCCGGTTCGTTCGGCTGTTGGATCAGTCCTAAACCATAGTAAGCGGCAATATTTCCTAATACGCGTATTTCTCGTTCGATCACAAATCTGGCAGGCCCCGCTGCACCCGGAAGCGCAGCGATAGCGCCATTATCGACAACTCATTTGACAACCGGACAA
Source organism: uncultured Lamprocystis sp. (assembly GCF_903933125.1). Taxonomy (GTDB): domain Bacteria; phylum Pseudomonadota; class Gammaproteobacteria; order Chromatiales; family Chromatiaceae; genus Thiodictyon. The sequence goes on from NZ_CAIZIZ010000481.1 coordinate 11,239, forward strand.
CTGTGCCGATCTAAGCGCCTCAACCATCTGATAAATAAATAAAAAAACTAGCGCATACCGTCCGGCGTGCTCGCATATCAAATGAGTCCTCGATAAAGGCGTCTTGTAGGATGTTCTGCGCGTAATCACCTTGGTCCAGATACATCAGGCTGCGAATAAAGTTGGGAGGGGTATGTCTTACAGCCAGCGGGTTGTAAATGACAGGGGGCAAAAATAGTGTTGAATAGTCAGCCCGGGCTTTGGCATGAAAGGATATCCTGCCGATTCCATCAATATGAGTCTTTTCGGGGCCTGCCGTCTCGACCAAAGATGCGAGCTCGACCGTGAACCCCAACGATTGAGGGTGGCATATCGGGGTCTTGTTGGTATGTGAACGAAAAAATCACGAATTCATCATTGAGTTTATCTTTAGCCGGTATGCAGGTTGGTGGGAGGTAGGTACGGACAGAACCCTGCTTGGGGATACGAAAATTGAGGCATTCGTGAAAGCCATTGCCGCCGATGCCTTCGAGAAATTCTTGATGCTCTGCCGCTGTGGCGGGGCGAGAATATTTCAGGTGAGGAGGAAGATCATTGCGATGATCGAAGTGTATCTTTATGGCGATGAAGTGTGGCATTGAAGTCTCAAATTCTGGAGAAATGGAGCCAGAGTCGAATGCAGCAATTCCCGGCGAACGGCGTGTAAGCCGCGGATTTATAAAGAATCACGATTCTGACCGCAACAAGATTTGCAAAATAGCAACCTATGGTTTCAAGAGGTTAGCGTTCACCGGGAATCGCTGAGTCGAATGGCACTAAGATAAGCCCAACCGACTGAAAAACTTCGGGCTGGCTGGCAAGGGTAATACGCTGGAACTCGCCAAAGCCAACCGACCATCCCGAGCGCCAGCCCCATGCATCCTAACCAGCACGCCGCCCTACTGCAACGCGTCCTTGATCGCGCCGGAAACACCGATGCTTACGGTTCCCCTCGTGACACCGCTCCAGAGATTGGGCAAGTATTCGGACCGTGGTCGGCACCTGGGGTACACTGTCACGCAAGACGAAACCAAGGGGTTGGGGAAGCAATGGACAGGCGCTACAAGCAGGGCACGGCG
>NZ_CAIZIZ010000482.1 GCF_903933125.1 uncultured Lamprocystis sp.
CGGATGGGCATCGCTCTCGCTCTGCCCATCCTACCTAGAGATCTGGTCAAAACAAATCACATCACTTCCAAGCGCACACGTAAGATTATGATATAAAGAGAAAAATAATCTGATGCGTTAAACTCTGCTAGGATGATCGGGTGAAGCCGCGCTAACCCGACGACGATGACTTTCACCGACTCTGGTGTGTGGGATGCAGCAAGGGTGACGCGGGGCACCCGAGCGCGCAAAATTCCCGCCCAGACAGCCACCGGACCGACACGATGAACCAAAAAATCTATCAAGGGATCAATAACGAGCCCAAGGGCGGCATGACCCCCACTGCCAACATCATTCGTGATGCCTGGGTGTTTGGCCTCATCCCCGAGGAGCAGACCTGTGAGGGCTGGACCATTCAAGGTATCGAGAACCTCTATGACCAGGTCCATGACGCCTGGCTCCCCTATGGTCACCTGGCCTCTCGGCTGCCTCCGGCACTGGGCGAGCGCCATGCCCGCATCTATGGTGCGGCGGTTGAGCGCGCCCGCGCCGAGGGCTGGGACCCGTCGCTGGACGACGAGTCCTGAGCCTGTCCGGCGGGCAGCACCATGGCTTGCTATCGGATCCGTGAGACCTTCTTTCGGCCGGAGACGGAGCACGCTCAAGAGACCGGCACGCTGCCGGCCGATCTCCACAACGGGTTGCAACTGCTGCTGGCACGGGACGGCGCCGAGCACTGTTTTTTGCCCATCCGCTCCATGCAGTACCTGGCGGTCATCGCCCGCAACGAAGTGGTGTTCGTCGATGCCAACGGCGGCTATGCCCATCAGGACGGGGTTGGCGGCCGGTTGATCCGGATCGCCTGGCGGCCGACCGGCGGGCCGCGTGAATCGATTTCGGCCCCGCTCTCTTACGCAATCATCTACTATTTCTCTGGTTTGGCGGAAACCCAGCGGCGACTGATCGGCGAGACTCGCGCGGCGCTCCGGCTCCAGGCGGCGCGTCAGCGGGAACGGGCCGCGCCGGTCCGGGAGTCCTGCATCGTGCCGATGCGCCGCCGCTGAAGGGTCCCCGTCAGACGCATTGCCCCCGTACCCTTGGGGCAGGAAACGTGCCGTGCAATCGAGATAGAACAAGATGACGAAGCTGTTGACATGGCGTGATGAATGGGCCTTGGGAATCGATGCCTTGGACGCGGACCACCGGGCCCTGATCGGTAACGTGGTCGACATCTGCCTGCGCTTCTGTCCTCAGGCAGCGATTCCATCGGGCGTTTCCACGGGCGTGGCGCCGCCGCGCACCGCCGGGTTTCCTGGGGCGAGCCAGCGGGATCTGGCCGAGGCATTGGTTGCCTTCGGTGGTCAGGTCCATGCCCATTTCCGGCGGGAAGAGTCCTTCATGCGCGCCATCGGGTACGCACGGGCGGAAGAACACGCCGCCGAGCATGTCGTCCTCATGAGCCAATTCAGTGAGATGCTGCGCAACTGGCGGGCGCTCGGCGTCACGGTGTTCGATGAAGCAGCGCAGGAGCGGGTCTGTCAGTGGCTCCTCACCCACATCCTGGAATCCGATCGGGCATTCGCCAAGGACTATTTCGCGTTGTGCGGCTGGCCGGAGTCTGATACGGCGCCTCACTGACGCGCCATGGCCGCCCGCACGCAGCGCAGCAGTCCATAATCATAGTGACCCTCAAAGGCGTCATAGACCGGCTTGAGCATCTGCGGCGAATCCAGTCCCACCAGTTGGTCGAAGGCGGACCGGATGGCCTCGATCTCGTCCTCGCCGAGCGTGACCACGTCGCGCAAGCTGAGTTCGCCTTCCTCGATGCAGCGCGCCAGGTGGGTGAACACGGTGGTGAGCTTGAGGTCGCGTTGCTCGCCGATCGCCGCGGGCGGGATACCGGCGCGAAACAGCTCCAGGGTCTCGCGGACAGTACCGCTCAGGCCCAGGTTCCAGCTGCGGCCTGCGGCGGGCGCCTTCTCTGATAGCGGCCCCGCGGCCGATCCCGTCGCCGACCGGTCGGCGCGTGTCGGGGGCTCCGGCAGCGGCGGGAGGTCGGCGGGCCGGCCGTGCTCGGCCTCATGGTCGGCCAGCACGCCCAGGAAGCTGACGCCATAGCGCTCCAGCTTGACCACGCCAACCCCACTGATCCGGCTGAACGCGTCGGCGTCGCGCGGTCGGTAGGTGACCAACTCCCGCAGGGTCGCGTCGTTGAAGATCACATAGGGCGGCACGCCTTGCTGCTGCGCCAGTTCCCGCCGGTGGGTGCGCAAGCGCTCCCAGAGTGCCGTGGCTTCGGGGTCCAGCGGGGTCTCCGCCGCGATCGCTCGCCCCTTGTTTTCCGCGGCGCGGCTGGCCGGCCGGCGCTCCGGATCCCGGCGCAGGTGCACCCGTTGCTCGCCGCGCAGGACCGCGCGGCTCAATTCGGTAAGCTTGAGGGCGCCATGGGCCTCCATGTCGACCGCGACCAGCCCGGCGGCGACCAGTTGCCGGTAGACTGACTTCCATTGCTCGGCGCTCAAGTCCTGGCCGATCCCGAAGGTGGAGGTGCGGTCGTGGCCAAACCGGCGGATGCGCTCGTGGTCCTTGCCGAGCAGGACATCGATCAGGTAATTCACGCCGAAGCGCTGTTCGGTGCGGAAGATGCAGGACATCGCCTTCTGCGCGGCCACGGTGCCGTCCCAACGCGCCACCGGCGCCAGGCAGGTATCGCAATTGCCGCAGGGCTCGGCCAAGGCTTCGCCGAAATAGTTCAGCATGACCCGGCGGCGGCACTCGCTGGTCTCGCAAAAACCCAGCAGGGCGTTGAGCTTGTGCAGCTCGACGCGCTTGAACTGCTCCTCGGCCTCCGAGGCCTCGATGAAGCGCCGCAGCATTACCACGTCGCCCAAACCGTAGGTCATCCAGGCATTCGCCGGCAGCCCGTCGCGGCCGGCGCGACCGGTCTCCTGATAATAGGCTTCCAGGCTCTTGGGCAGGTCCAGATGGGCGACGAAGCGCACGTCCGGCTTGTCGATGCCCATCCCGAACGCGATGGTCGCGACCACGATGACTCCCTCGCCGCGCAGAAACTCCGCCTGGTGGGCGCGGCGCTGCTCGGCCGTGAGACCGGCGTGATAGGCCAAGGCGCTGAACCCCTGTTCGCGCAGGAATTCGGCCGTTTCCTCCACCTTGCGGCGCGACAGGCAATAGACGATACCGGCGTCGCGCGGGTGCTCGTTGCGCAGAAACTCGATGAGCTGGCGGCGCGGCTGCGCCTTCTCGGTGATGCGGTAGCGGATATTCGGTCGGTCAAAACTGGAGACGAACTGCGCCGCCTGCTCCAGCGCCAGCTTGGCGACGATCTCCCTGCGGGTCGGGGCATCCGCCGTGGCGGTCACCGCGATGCGGGGCACCTGCGGCCACCGCTCATGCAGCAGGTTCAGTTGAATGTATTCTGGCCGGAAATCATGGCCCCACTGGGAGACGCAGTGCGCCTCGTCGATCGCGAAGAGCGCAATCGACACCCGCCCCAGCAGGTTCAGGAAACGCTCGCTCAGCAAGCGTTCCGGGGCCACATAGCAGAGATCCAACTCGCCGGCCAGCAGGGCGCGCTCCACCCGCGCCTGTTCGTCGGCAGCCATGGACGAGTTCAGAAAGGCCGCCCGTACCCCGAGTTGCCGCAGCGCATCCACCTGGTCCTGCATCAGCGCAATCAGTGGCGAGACCACCACCCCCGTCCCCGGCCGCAACAATGCCGGAATCTGGTAGCACAGCGACTTGCCGCCCCCGGTCGGCATCAGCACCAGGGCATCGCCGCCGCGCAGGATCTGCTCGATGACCGCCTCTTGAGCGCCGCGAAAGCTCGGGTAGCCGAAGACCCGGTTCAGTATCTCCAACGGGTTCTGATTCATCGTCTGGTGCAGTTGCGAAGGATGGATTGGGCCTGATGGCCGCTGCCCATGCTACCCACTTGTGCCGAAAAAATCTTCGCAGAAGGGCGGGCGGGTGCGATCGGAACTGATGGGGCCGGGCCTCTGCGGACGCGTGGACAGGGTTGGCTTGCCCGCTCCCCGACTGTCGATCGGCCGCTACGAAAGCGTGTGCGAGTCAATCTATACAAACCATTTGTAATGCCCGATCGAAGTCGCTAAGATCCCTACATCGCGTCCGACCTTGGGACGAGAAACCGCAACTGAAAGAGGGTGATAAGGCACCGACCCCGTGGTCCGGCCTCAGCGCCCCGCTCCAAACCCGATGTACCGGGCGAGGAGGACACCAATTCCCGGCTGACCCACTCGGGCCGGCATCGCTCTGCCAAGGCCCCGGCAGCCGGCGCATCACGCGACCGGCTGCCGATCAGGGTGTCTTGTGAATCCGCACTCGAATCATTCTGCTGACCATTCCCCGGTCATGCGCGAAGCCAGCGGCTGCCCGAGATCCCAGTCGCGTAGCTTTACCGTGAAAGTCGCGCAGCGACCCCGTGGGAGCGGCGTCCCGCCGCGATGGATGCCGCGGTCACCCCGAACGGTCGGGTTACGCGCCCGGCCCCATCGCGGCGGGAC
>NZ_CAIZIZ010000483.1 GCF_903933125.1 uncultured Lamprocystis sp.
GCAGCGTTCGCGGTCACCGCGGCACCGCATCGCGGCGGGACGCCGCTCCCACGAGGGACTTTCATCTTCCGGGGTGGCTTGATGTTCCTGACCGTGACCGTTGCCGTGAAGATGCGTCGTCAGGCCATCCTGGCCTGACGGCGTCGGGACTGGAGCGGTCAGGGCTGGAAGCCCTGACTACGCAGCGGTCGAGAGGACTTTCATGTCAAACGGAGAAAATCAATTCGACCTTGGGGGCGATGCGGTTCTTCGATGCGGCGGCCTTCATGAAGATCACCACCGACTCCAGTTCCCCGATGGCCAGCCGCGGATCAAGACCCATGTCCTGCAGCGTCTGCTTGACTTCGCGTCCGCAAAACTCGATGAGGAAGAGATCATCCCGCGCCATGCCGATCGCCAGCCCGATGAGATAAGGCATCAGCTTATCGTGCTGTTTCAGCGATATTTTCAATGCATATTCCTGCCACGCCTGCATCCAGCGCAGCTTTTCGCTTTCGCCGATGCGCGACACGTCAGTGCGCAGGAAGAGGATCATCGAATTCATGTTCTTCGACAAGCTTTCCTGTTCAACCGTACCCAAGCGACAGACGGCCTTGGTATGGTGCTCGATACAGTGCTCGCATTGGTAATAATGCGCCAGCGCCAGGGCTACACATTCTTTCTGTTCGAATGTCAGAAAGGTATCCCAGTGCTCCTCACCGTCCGTGCCGTCGAACACCATCATATGCATCAAGCCCATCAGATCCGAGATGTGCTTAGGAAACACTTTATCTTTAAATACACGACTGCTCATGGTTACTGCACTCCAGGGAAACTACAAGCAGTATATCATATTATTATTTGTTAATATTATTATTTTTTTGCGGTTGTGCCATTCCGTAAGCACTTTTCGACGGTCGTCAGGGACGTGCGGGGCCGGTCGATCGGTTCATCACGCGTTCCCAGCGCAGATTCGGTGCCCGATTCGCAAGAACCTTATCCAAACCGCATCCAATACAGGTTTGAATTCTGCGTCAGACGGGTCTAGCCTTGGTCAGCGAATAGAGTCCTGAATCGCCTTCCCGCACCTTTCAACGTTTTGCCTGAGCCCAGGTCGGCCGCCACGCCGTGGGCGCGGAGGAACCATGGGTCGCTTGTCCTTACCGATTGAACTCCCGGAAACCTTAGTAACCCGCCCACCGGCCGCGCTGGAGCCCAGACTGGACCCGGCAATCCTGGGCAATCGCCTGGCCCTGATGGCATGGATCCCCCTGACTGGCGTGTGCGCGCTGATACTGACCCTGTGGCTGGTGCCGACACCTCCGCTGGAACCCGATTTGTTGCAACTCCTGCACGGCATGGTACTGATCAAGGGGCTCATTGCCTTGGCCGCGGCGGCTCTCGTCTTCTGGCGGCTCGGACGGCCCATCGCCCGGCACCTCGCGGCGGGCTATATCGGCGCCCTGTGCCTCTCCGCCGCCGCCCTCGGCTGGCTCTGGGGATTGCATCTCATGCTGATCGGCGGCCTGTGCTTTTACGGCGGTCTGGCGGGTCTCTATCTGGTCGGCCGCCACGATCGGCTGTTGTCGGGCGCCGCGTCGACGGGGGCCTTCTCGCGATCCGCACGGTCGTAGGGTCCGCTGCGCGGACCATCCGCCGCTCGCGTCAGCATCAGTTAACCACTGGAAACGTCACGCCAATCGCCCAAGCGAAGGCGAATCCGATCGCGAATCCCCCGACCAGCGGGTGCCGGGTACGCCGGTAAATCCAGCCGCCGATGGGACCGTACAGCAAAAAAAAGACGAGGATGGCCGGCACGATAATAATCAGGAAGAAGAGTTCGCTCAGGTTCAGGACAACCGCCCCCAGTAGGGAAAGCAGGAACAGGATCTTGGTGACCACCGGCGCGGCTCGGGGCGTACCCGGGCCGCGGGTCAGCCAGCCGTCGGCGGCGAAGTAGGCCCAGGTGCCGGGCAGGATGCCGAGGATAACCACAATGCGTTCGGCACCGGGCAGGAAGGCGGTAACGAATTGATCCATAGGAACGGCGATGGCCAGGGTCAGGTAGGCGCCGGACGCCAGTGTGCCGATCACCAGTCCCCGCCAGAGGACCTGCCTCTGGCCGGTGCGCGGACGACCGCGGTTGACGAACCACAGACCCACCGCGGTGAGCAGACCATAGACACCGAAGTGCAGCGCCAGATAGTCTCCGAGCAGGATCGGCAAGTAATCGTTGGGCAGCGGCCGCAAGATCAGCGGCGTCAGGACGGCCGGCAGCAGCGCCACCGGCCACCACCGTCGCCAAGTCAGGTCGGCACCCAGGGGCCGGGTCGCCGCGCGCGGCAGGAGTCGCGACAGGGGCCACGCCAGGACCACGATGCCGAGAAAGAGCAGCCCAAGCCAAGACCCGCGGCTATCGATGAAACCGCTGCCGGTCCGGCCAAACACCTGGTTCAGCCAGTCCAGGGCAGCGCTGATCCCGGCCCGGCCATAGAGCACACCGATGTGCTCGACCCCAGGCGCCAGCACCAGCCGCCGACCGCTGCCGTCGGCCAGGTCGCCGTAGGTCACATCGGTTTCCACCGCTGCGCCGGCGACGCCCGCCTGCAGTGCATCGCGGCCCGTTTGGTGCAGCATCTCCGGTTCCCAGGCACCAAAGACGATCAGCAGGTCGCGCGGCTCGATCCGCGGCGCATCCTCGCCCACGTAAGGCGAGAGCAGCACGTTCGCCGCCACCTGATCGCCCCGCGCGGCCGCCGCGCGCAGGATCACGTCGCCCGCCATGGAATGCCCGAGCAGGGCGAGTCGTCCATCGGCCCCCGGAAGCTTCAGCGCGTATTCGGTCACCGCGTCCAGCGCACTCTTCAAGACCGCGATCCGCCGCTCCTGATCCTCGATGCGCGCAACGAAGGGACTGGCATTGCGGCCATGGCCAGGGAAATCGAAGGTCACCACCAGAAAGCCGTTGCGGGCGAGCGTGACCGCATAGGGCTGCATCAATTGCTGGGACCCGGCGAAGCCATGAGCGATCACGACCACCGGTGCAGTGGTTGCCGCGGCCGGACGGAAGACCGTGACCGGGACTTCGCCGACACGATCGCGGGCGATGATGAGCCCCGCCGTGGCAGCATGCAGTTGCCACAGGGCGGCCCCGATGGCGGCCAGGGCGAGCAGCGCCGCGACGAAGGCCGCAATCGCGACGCCGCGCCCGGACCGACCCGTCGCCTCACTGTCGCCCAAAGGCGCCATCACGGCGCCGCCACCGGCGCCGGAGCGTCGGTAAGATCAATGATCACCTCATTGCGGCGCAGAAAACCGGGGGTGAAGGGGTCGTTATAATAGGCGAACACCGGCGCCGCGGCCGGAACCAGGCTGCGCGCCGACATCCAGGCCCGCAGTTCCGCCTCCTTGGCCGCGATCAAGGCATCATCGGCCACCCCGCTGAAGCGAATCGCCGCGCTGCGGCGCGCCGGGATTTCGATCAGGCGCACCTCCTTGGCTGCCGGTGCGGGCAGTTGGCCGAGTTGGTATCGCGCCGGCATGATGAAGCGCACCGACCAGTCGCCGTCGTCGAGCCGGGTCTGCGTCACCGGAACCGTCATGGCGATGGTGTCGGTGCGCTGCTGCTCGACCGGGGCGGTCATGCTGATCCGTTCACCCTCCCGCTCCTTCGCAAAGATATAGCGTGCCAGGGGGCCGAATCCGGCGCTCAGCGCCTCTTTCCGCGCCCCTTGCCGCCGGACTTCCGCCACCACGAGCGCGGGGTAATCGCGCAACTCAAGCGCGCCCTCCTCCTCGACCACCCGGTAGGCCGGCTGCTCCACGTTCTGTACGACGTAGACGAACACGATCATGGCCGCGACGCCGACCAGCGCCAGGGCGCCGATGATGATCAGGGCGATCTTCATAAAGGACTCCGAAGGGAGAGAAACAATTGAAGGGCGGGCGCATTCAGGCGCACGCCCGCGTGTGATAAATCCTAGTGTCGGGAGCGAAGAGTTGGGGCAACGCCGCGGATGTACAAATCTTGGGGACAGCAAAAAAAACCGCCGTTGATCCTGGGGAGAGCGGTCAGCCGTGAGATTCGCCGACAAAGGGTGCCTTGTCGAACCGGCGTCGCCGCGACCCGGTGATTATCTGGCGAGTGAGCGGAAGGTCAATGACAATTCTTCGCAAACCTGGATCGGCCGCTGAAAGCCGCGCTCCCAAGGTCGCTAGCGGACCAACACAACCTTGACAAAACATGAACAACGTAATTGGCAGGGTTGTTGTTTCTCCCGACGCCCACACCTCGAAACCTGACAAGCGAAGTAGGACAAGTTCCTGCCTAGTCAGTACCGAGACCACCAGACTCCGAGGAAACGAAGATGAGCATGAGCAACTCCACCCTGCTGACCGCCTGCCTGCTGGGCGGACTGATCCTCGCCGGCTCCATGGTCCCAGCCCATGCAGGCGATGGATGCACCAAGGACAAAAAAGACACCTCGACCAGTTCCCACTGGTCACCGGCACCCGCCGCCGGGCATCTCATGGCTGTCGCGCCCGACCAGAGATAGGAGGTTTTTCAGGCTTTCGCTGCCTACGACCAAAGGCCAAGCCGGGAACCGGCTTGGTCTTATCCTATCGCTTAGCGCTCCAGATCAGGACCGCCGTCGGGGCCGCCCAGGGGATCGTTCTGAGTTTCGTCCGGCGGATTGTCAGCCTCCGGCGCCCGCCCCTTGCCGTCTGCACGCTCGCCGCGCGGCCCCTTGGAGTCGAACTGTTTACGCTGTTCCGGAGTGAGGACGGCGGCAATCCGCTCTTTGATGTCCTCGCGGGTCAGATCCGGATTTGACTGACGCTCCATAAAAATCGCGCGAATCTGTGTCGTCTGATCCGCGCTGAGTTTCAGGCGCTGCGTCATCCGCTCCAAGCGCCGATCCAACCCCTGCTGCATCCGCGCATCACGCTGTGCCCGCTGAGCATCCGTAAGGACCGCGTCGATCCGCTGGCGGGTCTGAGCGCGCAGGCGATCAGCCTCGGTACGCTGCTCCTGCAGGATGGTGCGGACCTGCGTCTGTTGCTCCGGGGTCAGCTTGAGCGCCTCGACCATCCGGTCGAAGTTTGCCTCCGAGCGGTCCTGTCGGTCGCCCGGGGGGCCGGACCAGGCGGCACCGGTGCCGACAGCGAGGCTGAGCCCGAGCGCGATGGCGGTCAGCGTCTGGTACTTGGGAAATCTCATGGTCTGTTCTCCGATAGATGCAGATGTTCAGCGGTTCGGTGCGGCCGGATGGGTCAACGGGTCCTCACTCAGACCTCGCGTCCACCCGGCGGCGGGTGCGGTCAGCGCCCCGTTGGAGAGCAGATTATCCGCCCCTGATGCAGCGGTCGTGCAGGGAATGCGCAACAAGTGGGGAAGTGCCGCTATGGGCAAACGCGGGGGACTACGCGTTCGATACTACTTGCAGGACGCCAAGGACCGCATCTGGCTGTTGACGGTATATGCCAAAAACGCACGCGGGAACATCGCGGCAGCCGCCCTCAATACATTGCGCGAGATCGCCGATCATGCCGAGATTGACTGACGAACAGCTCCAGCGCCGCGCCGCGGAGCGCGACCTGAATGCGGAGATCCTCGAAGCCATTGACGACCTCGAGGCAGGACGAATCGGGCGCGTTTCAATCATCCTCAACGGCCAAGTCATCGAATCGCCGGTGACCAAGCTCAGTGCAGAGTAATCGGCCTTGATCATAATTCCGGCC
>NZ_CAIZIZ010000484.1 GCF_903933125.1 uncultured Lamprocystis sp.
ACCACCCTTCCGGTACCCGCCCGGGCGTCCCGTTGCCTCCCTGGTGAGGTCAAACCCATGCCGCAATGGCCAACGCCAGCGCCGACCGGCGCCGACGATGCCCGATGTCGGTCGGCGGCAGGGTTATGCTTCAGGGCTGGACGGTGGTCGGGCATCTGGCGTTCTTCCCGGTCACGCTGGATCGCCAAGATGCGGGTTGGTACGGGCTCGCCCCGGGGTCGGTGTCGCCAGCGCACCAGCGCCGTGGTAGCGGCAGCGCGTTGATCCGCGACGGTTTGGCGTGCCTGCGGGCGCCGGGCGCCCAGGACTGTGTGGTGCGGGGCGACCCACTGTACAACCGCCGCTTCGGTGTGTGAAGCTCGCCTGCGAACCGGTGCGATGTCGCGGCGCGCCGGGGAGCATCACGAAAGCGGCAACTGAGCAAAGCCACTCGGAGGAAAGACCACAATGAGCAACATACTCGACGAGGTTCTCGCCGCCAATGCCGCCTACGCACAGGGATTCGACAAGGGCAACCTGCCGATGCCCCTAGGGCGACACTTTGCCATTCTGACCTGCATGGATGCCCGGCTGGATCCGGCGAAATACGCGGGTCTAGCGGAAGGCGACGCGCATGTGATCCGCAATGCCGGCGGGCGCGCAAGCGACGACGCCATTCGCTCCTTGGTCATCTCGTATAAGCTGCTCGGAACCCGCGAATGGTTCGTCATTCACCATACGGACTGCGGAATGGAGACCTTTACAGACGCGGTGATGCGGGAATTGCTGGCAAGCAGCCTGAAGACATCGCGTGTCGATGCGTCCGGTTGGCACGATTCCGGCGAAGGTCCCGGCTCGACCGAGGGTCACTACATTGACTGGTTGACCATCCAGGACAACGCCAAAAGCGTCGTGGAGGATGTGACGCGGATCCGTCAACACCCGTTGGTGCCGAGATCGATCCCGCTTTACGGCTATATCTACGACGTCAAGAGCGGGAAACTGGTTGAGGTTCCGGAGGCAACACGCGTTGGACGCGCCAGCTAAGGAAAGAACCGCTCGCCCCGCCTCAGGCGAACGCACGCAGCCAGGTTGACCACGCGTCATCCAATCTTCGGCATTGCCGGCTGGGTGGGGTGACCGCGTGATGCGTCTACATCCGCCGAACGGAGTCCCGCCCACGATCGGCCGCGAGCGACTGGAATTCCCGGTGAACGGCCTTTCGTGCGATCACTGCGCGACTGACCGCACGGCGCGTCAAGGGGCTGCGCGCGCCTGACGAGTGAGCGTCCGCTGTTGACCGAGTCCGGGCGGTTCCGGTTCTCCGACCGACCGCACCGCGAAGCCGCCTCACCGGAAATGGCTGAGCGATCTTGTTTTCGTTGAGCCAGCCCCGGCGGTTTTCGGTTTCACCAGCGCCTCCCGAGAGGCGACACAGCTTGAACACGGGAGGAAAGGCTGCGATGAGCACCTCGACTGATGCGCATGCCAGCCCTCAATGCGACCTGAGTGGCACCAGTCCCCGTCCCGCGCAACAATCGAGTGGCACGGGCTGAGTGCTATCCGTGCACCTGGGGGCGATCTCCGGGCGTCCGTAAACCAGCACGGAATGGCTGTTCGTGGCCGTCAGCGGCGGTTCAACTCCGCCTCTCAGTGCGATGCCGCGATGCGCTCGGGTCGACGCGACCGGTCAGACCGGCAGCGGCGTCCGCCTGCCCGGCTGCCCTACCAGCAGCACCGTCAGCGGGCAGTGCACCCCTCGCATCCGCGGGTGGGCAGCCGTGCCGCACCTCGGTGATGGCACCCTGACGCGCTCCCGCTGGATGGACAAGCTACTTCATTGCACGAAGGATGGACCACGCGGGGCCGCGCATGCCATCGGACAGGGCTTGTCTCGACCTCAACCGCCGACACGCTGGCATCACCGCGCCATCCGCGGCGAAACCGGGTCACGCGCCCGCACGCGAAAGCCAAAGCACGCGTGGATCCGGTCGACCGGGGCCGTGAGATGCTGCTCCCGCTCGTTGTCCAAAGGGCGCGGTGTACCACCGTCGAAGCGAACCGGCTGAACCGCTACCGAGGGACCGAGCGCGGCGATCCCCTTCCCGGCAGGCCCTGCTGGCGACCTCAGCCGCCAGGTCGCGCAAGGGGTCGCAGGGTCGCCAACATCCGATTTCGGGTCTCCTTCGCAAGCGACTGGCGGATGGCACCCTCCTCCACGTGGTCGGTGGCGAGCCCGCGCGCCTTTTTGGTAGAGACGCGTGGCCGCGCGGACCCACATTGGGCCTGAAGTTGCTCCAACGACACCTGCCGCACAGCGGCCACGGTCCGCAGGCCCAGCCGCTCCAACGTGGGCCCCGTCGGACGGCCGACTCCGCGCCGGAGAGCGACCGGTTGCGCACCTGAAACGTCCAGGTTCTGTTCCGGAGGTACCACGATCAGCCTGGCGGCGTGTCGACGTCCCAAAAGGTCCTGGCCACCCGTCGGTCCGGGCCGATGCCCGCCGAGACAGTCAGCCCGACCGTGGTACAGATCCCCTCCTTGATCCGCCGGCCAATGGTCTCTGGAGGGCCGATCAGATGCCCCAACCCACGCTCGTCCTGCAACGCTTCGTCAATGGAGATCGGTTCCAGTACCGGGGTACTGTCCATTCCGACATCGCGGCTATGACACATATCGGTATACTGCGGCCCCGCCGACGGCGTACCGGTCGACCACGCCCGCCGCCTCACCCGGCCCATTGGGAGCCCCACACCGTGATTGAGATTGAATACGTCGTCAAAGACCATAAGGGAGTCGAGAAATTGCGCACGACCGACAAAAAGGCCGCCGACGCCTACGACAAGGCGCTGGAGACCGCCGAGCGCCTGGCCGACCTGCTGCGCCACGACAAGGTCTTGCCCGGACTGGCGGAGCACGATCTGGAGGAGTTGACCATCTACCTGGCACGCAACACCCGCCAGATCGAACGCATCCTCAAGGGTAAAGAGCCCGACCTTGGCCCGGAGGCACAAGACGTCGTCCCGTCCCCGGTCAAGGTGACGCACTTGCGCGCAGCAGGGTAAACGCAGGCTGGGTGTGACGAGCGCTATCCGGTGCTCCCTGCCCTACCGCACGGTTGCGCAGACGTGGGGTTCGGCCCCCTAGCCTTCTACAGTCCTCTTTTGTGCATGTCCGTGGTGGATTTCACTAGGCGCCGCGGGCGGCTCTAAAGGCAAACCCTGAACCGGTTACGGGATAACGCCTGTCGGAGTCGCACACCCGCGTGCGAGCTGCCATTTTTCCTGCTGGCCTAAGGCGGTCATCATCACAATATCACCCGCATCTACGTGGTCGAGCATCCAAGCAAGCTCTCAATAACGTAGACACTTAGTCCTGTATTGTTACTTCATTTCGAAGGTGTAGGTCAGTTCACACAGTTAGTGGACATTGCATACAGAGCGCCCGATGGCTCTGCGAACCGTGTGTTGCAATCCGATCTGGCTGCGTCATACGGTTTAAGGTATGGCCTACAATCCCTTTTTCTTGCCGTAATGAGGCAGAGCGTGTCGGGAAGGTTCCATGAAATGAATTGCTTCCTGTCACGAAAAAATGACAAGCAGAGCACGCGGGGTCATTCTGGGGCATTTCAATGCAAAAAAGTTTCTTAAAATATGATTAGAAAAGGATTAAAAGAAGATTATTGCTTTTTAGGAAGTCACATAACATTATGTAAAACATAGGAAAAAAAGATCAGAATCTTTTTCTTGCTACTTCAGAGCACGAAGCGATCTACCGCTTTGCACGATATCACCTACCTCATTGCATGAATACGTCTACTTCAATGCACGAGACAGCTACCTGATTGCACGAAGTTTGTTAGGCCGGCAGCGATACTGGGAGTGTCGGACGCGTTTCCAAAGCCGGGAGTATTTGTCGGGTCTTGTTAACTCGACTTTGGCCATTTTTGCCTGAGGCCGGGCGCTGTGCACGGGTGGGCTGGACCAGGGCCGGCGGCTCCTGCGGAGGTGGCGGCAGCGGGAGACCGGCGGTATCGTCTGAAGTCGACCAAAACACCAGCCGTCA
>NZ_CAIZIZ010000485.1 GCF_903933125.1 uncultured Lamprocystis sp.
CCGCGCCCTCAGCGAGGCCGTCGAGCGGCTGATAAGTATATTAGCTAACACTAATAAACGAATCATTTCGTGTACGCTTTTTTGCGCTGCATACTGTGTATTTCCTATTCGGCAACCAAATTAAAAGTAGGAAACTTCAGTGTCAGGAAAATCCGGGTTTTTCTGTCGACTGTTGCTGCTACCTGGTGAGGCCCATCCTTTGCGGCCGGCGACGGTGTGCCGGTCGGATGCCGTGCTCAAATGCCTGCATCACTGCCGCGCGGACAAAGAAAAGGCCAGACCCGCGAGGGTCTGGCCTTGGTGCGTGCGGCCGGTCGCAACCGGTCCGCGTGGATGGTTACAGGATGTAACCGCGCTCGTCGTGCAGGGCGAGGTCGAGACCTTCGGTTTCTTGCTCCTCGGTGACGCGCAGTCCGATGGTCCAGTCCACGACCTTGAGTATGATCAGGCTGATGACCGCCGTATAGACCAGGGTAGTGCCGACGCCTATCCCCTGCTTGATCACCTGATCAAGGATGCTGATGTCACCGACCAGACCCTTGCCGCCTAAGGCAGCGCTGGCGAAGACCCCGGTAAGCATGGCACCCACGATGCCGCCAACCGCGTGAACGCCGAACACGTCGAGCGCGTCGTCATAGTGGAACATGCGTTTGACCTTGGTCGAGGCGAGGAAGCACAGCACGCCGGCGGCCACGCCGATGCCGATGGCGCCCATCGGACCCGCGGTACCGGAGGCGGGGGTGATGGCGACCAGGCCGGCGACCGCGCCGGAGGCGATGCCCAGTACGCTGGGCTTGCCGTGCGCCCACCACTCCGCGAACATCCAACTCAGGGCCGCGGTGGCGGTGGCGATCTGGGTCACGGCCATGGCCATGCCGGCGACACCGTCGGCGGCCAACTCACTACCCGCGTTGAAGCCGAACCAGCCAACCCACAGCATGGACGCGCCGATCACCGTGTAGCCCAGATTGTGGGGCGGCATCGCCGTCGTTGGAAAGCCTTTGCGCTTACCGATCACCAGCGCCGCGACCAGACCGGCGATACCGGCGTTGATGTGTACCACGGTGCCACCGGCGAAATCCAGCACCCCCAGCGATCCGAGCCAGCCGCCGCCCCACACCCAGTGGGCTACGGGGACATAGACCAGCGTCAGCCAAAGGGCCATGAACCACATCAGAGCGGAGAACTTCATGCGCTCGGCGAAGGCGCCGACCATCAGTGCCGGGGTGATGATGGCGAAGGTCATCTGGAATACCATGAAGACCGTCTCGGGGATGGTCTGGGTCCCGTAGATCGAGCCGATCCCGACGCCTTTAAGGAACAGGTTGTCGAGGCCGCCGATCCAGGCGTTCAACGCGCCGCCGTTACCGAAGGCGAGGCTGTAGCCGTAGATGGTCCACAAGATCGTGACCATGGCGGTGATGGCAAAGCACTGCATGAGGACCGAGAGCACGTTCTTGGAACGGACCAGGCCGCCGTAAAAAAGCGCAAGGCCGGGGATGGTCATGAACAGGACGAGTGCAGTGGATGTCAGCATCCACGCGGTGTCGCCTGAGTTGAGGGTCGGGGTCGCGGCGTCCTGAGCCAGGACCAGGGTTGGCGCCAGGGTCAGCAGACCCGTCAGGGCGATCCTGCCAGGCCAGGTTGTCGGGGAATTGGGTCGCATCATGTGTTCTCCTCCGGCGTGTGGTCTAGAGGGCGTCGATGCCGGTCTCACCGGTACGGATGCGCACGACTTGCTCCAGGTTGTAGACGAAAATCTTGCCGTCGCCGATCTTTCCCGTGCGGGCCGCATTGGTGATGGCTTCGATGACCTTGTCGACCAGACCGTCGTCCACGGCGATCTCGACCTTGATTTTGGGCAGGAAGTCGACCACGTATTCGGCGCCGCGATACAACTCGGTGTGGCCTTTCTGGCGGCCGAAGCCCTTGACCTCGGTGACCGTGATCCCCGAGACGCCGATATCGCCCAGCGCCTCGCGCACGTCGTCAAGCTTGAAGGGTTTGATGATGGCTGAAATCAGTTTCACGACAGGAATCTCCAAATAGGGACCAGGGCGGGTCCCCTGGTCAGGATGGTTGCCCGTTGAGCGAGAATCTTGATCAGAAGGTCTTCTTCCAGCCGACCCACACCTTGGGGTCGGTGTCCCACACCTCTTGATTGCCGCCGTTCTGGTCGTAGTTGAAGCTGACGGTGCCGTAATCGCCCACGGCGCGGCTGACGGAGACACCCCAGGTGGCGTAGCTCTGTCCGTCGCTGTTGCGGAACATGTAGTAGCCGCCATGCGCGTTGAAGGCGAAGTCATAGGGCAGGGCGAAGTCAACGGCCCCAAAGGAATAGAGGTCACCCTCGTAGGGCAGGATGCCCTTGTTGTTGTCGCCGCCGTCGGCCTGGCCCCAAACAGTGTATGCTAAGCCGGCGGTGATCCACCGGTAGGTGAGCTTGCCGCCGATCTCGGCGAAGTTGGCATCGCGCCCGTCAGGGTAGGCATACAGGATCGCGTTGAGGTCCCACTTCCAATCGTCGCCGATCTTGCCGCCGAAGCCGGTGTAGACGTCGAGTTCATAGGTTGGTGCGTTTGGGTTGGAAGACCCGGTCGTCTCGTAGATCGGGAAACCATTGTCGTCGAGGATCGGCAAACCATCCGCGTCGACCATCGCGGTGGCAATCTGCGCCGCGCCCTCGTTGTTGAAATCGACGTTGGACGCCCAGGTGCCCAGATAAAAACCACTGGCATGGGCGTAATCCAGTCCGCCCTGGATGGCCGGTCCGTCCTGCGTTTGGGAGACGCCGCGCCAGATGTAGTTGCTGACCGCGCCGATGTTGGCGCTGAAGCTGTTGGGGTCCGCCGCGGTCGCCGTCTGAAGCGTGCCGAGGCTGAGGAGCAGCGCGCCGCTGGCGCAGGCGATACGGATGCGTGGTACGTTCATGCGAGATAACCCTCTGAAATCCTGTAGTGTACGTTGCGGTTCCGTGGTCAGGTTGCGATCACGGTCGCCGGCTGGACTGGTGTGCCAGGTTTACGATAGTTATCGAAAGCAGCTAGTGTGCCAACCTGGACTGTCCCGAATACACAACGGCATTGGGGTCGATTGTGCTGAAATCGCAACAGATGGCTGCACCAAAAGTGATCTGCTCAGTGGTCTTCCGATCGCTCGCGTGCGCTATTCTGGTGCGGATTGCCGAAAAGACGGGTTCGGCCTCAAGCCCCTATAATGAAGGTCCGAACCCAAGACCCCCCGCGGACGCCTGTCGTGCCGGGGCCGACACCGAGGACCCCCTGTCATGTTGGATCCGAAGCAACTCGACGATCTCGTACAGCGCCTCTCAAGCGCTTTGCCCAAGGGCATTCAGACCTTACAAGAGGATCTGGGTCGTAACCTCCGAACCTCGCTGGAGGCGGGTCTCACCCGTCTGGATCTGGTCACGCGCGAGGAATTCGACGTGCAGTCCGCGGTGCTGGCCCGTACCCGTGAGAAGCTCACCCAGTTGGAGGCGCAGGTCGCTGAACTGGAGCGGGCGGTCGGGGCATCGACGCGGTCGGGCTGATCCAGGCGTTCACGATTTCGCTCCGACAGTCTTCCGGCCGGTCCGCCAAGCGCGCCCGTGGCCCTTTGCGTCCTGCATAGTCGTGCCCGGGTCGGGATCGCGGCCCCGCTGGTCACGGTCGAGGTTCATCTCGCCGGCGGCTTACCCGCCCTGTCGATCGTCGGGCTTCCCGAGTTGGCGGTCAAAGAAAGCAAGGACCGGGTGCGTGGGGCGCTGCTCAACGGGCGTTTTCAGTTTCCGCTGGGGCGTATCACCATCAACCTGGCGCCGGCCGACCTGCCCAAGGAGGGCGGTCGCTTCGACCTCGCGATTGCCCTGGGTATCCTGGGTGCTTCCGGTCAAGTCCAGGCCGGGCGGTTGGGCGCCTGTGAGTTTCTGGGTGAATTGGCGCTGTCCGGGGACTTGCGGCCGATCGCCGGCGTGTTGCCGGCGGCGCTGGCCGCCCGCGACGCCGGCCGTGAACTGATCCTGCCGACTGAGAATGCGGCGGAGGCGGCCCTGGTCAGTGATCTCACGGTCCGACCGGCGCCGCACCTGTTGGCGGTGTGCGAGCACCTCAACGGGGTCCGGAGTTTGCCGATCTACTGCCCGGACCAGGCCGCGGTCTGCGCTCCGGACTACCCGGATCTCGCTGAGGTGCGCGGTCAGGAGCAGGCCAAGCGCGCCTTGGAGGTCGCCGCGGCGGGCGGCCATAGTCTGTTACTGATCGGCCCGCCGGGGACCGGTAAGTCCATGCTCGCGAACCGGTTGCCGGGGTTGCTGCCGCCGCTGACCGAGGCCGAGGCACTGGAGACCGCGGCGATCCGCTCGATCAGTGAACGTGCCGGGTTCGATCCGGCGACCTGGTTGCAACGGCCCTTTCGGTCGCCGCACCATACCGCGTCCGGAGTTGCGCTGGTGGGTGGGGGGAGCAACCCGCGGCCGGGTGAGATCTCGCTCGCGCACCTGGGAGTGCTGTTTTTGGATGAGTTGCCGGAGTTCGATCGCCGGGTGTTGGAAGTGCTGCGCGAGCCCCTGGAGTCGGGGCGCATTCACATCTCGCGCGCCGCTCAACAGGCCGAGTTCCCCGCGCGCTTTCAGTTGGTGGCGGCGATGAACCCCTGCCCCTGCGGCTATCTGGGTGACAGCGGCGGGCGCTGTCATTGCACGGCGGATCAGGTTGCGCGGTATCGGGGGCGCATTTCGGGTCCGTTGCTGGATCGCATCGATATGCATGTGGAGGTGCCGCGATTTGATCTGTCCGTGCTGGACGGTCCGGCTCCCGCGGGAGCATCAACCAGCGCGACCGCGCGGGCGCGGGTGGCCGCCGCGCGCGCATGCCAGCAGGCGCGGGCCGGCAAGCCGAACTGCGCACTGCACCCGCGGGAGGTCGAGCGGGATTGCGCACTGGATGACAACGGCCGGCGCCTGATGCAGCAGGCGCTGGCCCGGCTCGCGCTGTCGGCACGCGCCTATCACCGCATCCTCAAGGTTGCCCGGACCATCGCCGACTTGGCGGGGGCCGCCGCGATCGCCGTGCCGCACCTGAGCGAGGCGATCGGCTACCGGCGCCTCGATCGCGGGTCGGCCTGATTCCCACCCGATGATAAAGATACCTCTCGACGATGCTGCAACTTACTGATCTTTCATTTCGCCGCGGTCCGCGGCTGCTGCTCTCCGGGGCCTCGCTGACCATTTATCCGGGTTCCAAGGTGGGCCTGGTCGGCGCCAACGGGTGCGGTAAGTCCAGTCTGTTTGCCCTGTTGCTTGGGGATCTGCACGCCGATGCCGGCGCGTGCAGCCTGCCGGCGGACTGGCAACTGGCGCACGTGGCTCAGCACACCCCGGATACCTTGGCCCCGGCGATCGAATTCGTCCTCGACGGCGACGCGGAGTTGCGCCGCATCCAGGGCGAACTCGCCGCCGCGGATGCGGCCGGCGACGGGCTGCGCCACGGTGAACTGGCCGGCCGGCTGGAGTCGATCGACGGCTATGGTGCGGAGAGCCGTGCGGCGCGACTGTTGCACGGACTGGGCTTCGCGCCGGGCGATGAGCGACGGCCGGTGAACAGCTATTCCGGCGGTTGGCGGATGCGGCTGGCGCTGGCGCGCACCCTGATGTGCCGCTCGGATCTGCTGCTGCTCGATGAGCCCACCAATCATCTGGACCTGGACGCGGTGATCTGGCTGGAGGGCTGGCTCAAAGCCTACCGCGGGACCCTGATCCTGATCTCCCACGACCGTGATTTTCTTGATGCGGTGGTCGGCCACACGCTGCACCTGGAGCGCGAGCGTCTCACGCTCTACGCCGGTAACTACTCGGCCTTCGAGCGCCAGCGTGCCGAGCGCCTGGCCCAGCAGCAGTCGGCCTATGAGCGTCAACAGCGCGAAGTCGCCCATATCCACAAGTTCGTGGAGCGGTTTCGCGCCAAAGCGACCAAGGCGCGCCAGGCGCAGAGCCGGCTGAAGGCGCTGGAGCGCATGGAGCTGATCGCCCCGGCCCATATCGACTCCCCTTTTCATTTTGGTTTCGCGCCGGCCCTGCATCTGCCCAACCCGCTGATGCGGTTGGAGTCCGTCGCCGCCGGCTATGCGGACCGGCCGATCCTGGCCGGCGTGAACCTGAGTCTCAACCCCGGTGACCGCATCGGCCTCCTGGGCCGCAACGGGGCCGGCAAGTCCACGCTCATCAAGGTGCTGGCCGGGGATCTCGCCCCGAGCGGTGGCTGCCGGCAGACCGCCCAGGATCTGCGGATCGGCTATTTCGCTCAGCACCAGCTCGATCAGTTGCGGCGCGACGACAGTCCGCTCCAGCATCTGCAGCGCCTGGACCCCAAGGCGACCGAGCAGTCCGTGCGCGATTACCTGGGTGGTTTCGGCTTCGCGGGGGAACGCGCGCTGGGTCCGGTGGCGCCGCTGTCGGGCGGCGAGAAGGCGCGGCTGGTACTGGCTCTGTTGATCTATCAGCGGCCCAACCTGTTGCTGCTCGACGAGCCGACCAATCACTTGGATCTGGAGATGCGCCATGCACTCAGCGAGGCGCTGCAGGACTACGACGGTGCCATGGTCCTGGTCTCGCATGATCGTCATCTGTTGCGGGTGACCGCCGATACCCTGTTGCTGGTGGACGGCGGTCGGGTCGAACCCTTCGACGGTGACCTGGACGATTACCCGGCCTGGCTCGCCGCCCGTGATCCGGATGCGGCGGGGCCTGGTGTCGTCGCCGATGTTCGGGACGGCACCGACCGCAAGCAGCAGCGGCGCGCCGCCGCGGAGGTCCGCAAGGTTCTGCAGCCGCTGCGCAACCAGCTCAAGGCATTGGAGCAGCAGTGCGAGGTCCTCACGGCCCGGCGGGCGGCGTTGGCGACGGCGCTGGCCGAGCCGGAACTCTATGCCGCCGATGCCAAACCACGACTGCTGTCCTTGTTGGAGGAGCAGCGCCGGGTCGCCGTCGAATTGGCGGCGGCCGAGGGGCAGTGGCTGACGGTCGGTGAGGATCTGGAGCAACGGCAGGCCGAGTTGGAATGAAGGAGATTCGTCCGGTCGCACTGTCGCGGCCCTTGCGGGCACGCGGTCGGCGGCGTCTCGGCCGGCTCCTGGTGGTGTTGACCCTGTTGATCGGTTATCTGGTCTGGCCCTACGTGACCCTGTGGCGGCTGGATCGCGCCCTGGTGCGGAATGATCAGATCGTTCTGGCCCGTCTGATGGACTTGGATGCCATTCGCGATGAACTCCGCCGCCGACTCAACAAGGACGTCGACAGCGCCAGCGGTCCGCCCTCGGATGCCTTCATCGTCTGGTTGGAAGAGGCGATCCGGCGCGACGGTACCGCGGCACTCGAGACGCAGGTCGATCTGGCCTGGGTTCGCGACCGGATGCTCGCCTACTCCCCGCCGGGTGTGGGCTTGCGCCCGGCGCTGGCGCGGGCCTTTTTCGACGGCCCGTGGCAGTTTTCGCTACGTCTGGACGCGGATTGCGGCGGACCGGTGTTCGTGCGCCTGGGCTTCACCGGCAGCGGTTGGCGGGTACAGGCGCTCTACTACTGAGCCGCGAGCGTTCAGCGGCCAAGCTCCAGCCGGATGGTTGCCGCCTGACCGGTTTTGGCTCACGCCTCAAATCCTTGGCGACTGACGGCCATCTCATTGACCCAAGCGCGCGCGTTGCCTGTAGAATCCCAGCCGCAGCCACCAATCGCCGTGTTCCGATAACAAGAGGATAAGCATAAGCCCATGTCTCCATTTAAAGATCTGAGCCGTAGCCAACCAAACGACGCGTTTTACGATCTCCCTCCCCTGGGGATGGACGCGACGGCGATCGCCGCCGATGTGCGCCATTATTTCGCCCACACCATGGGGCAGGATCGGAATTCACGCTCCGCCTACTACCCCTACGAGGCGCTGGCGATCACCCTGCGTGATCGGCTGATGGAGCGTTGGAAGCGGACCCGCCAAGCCCATAACGACGCGGATTGTAAGCGGACCTATTATCTGTCGCTCGAATTCCTCATGGGGCGGACCCTGTGTAACGCCTTGCTCAACCTCGGCGTCCATGATGCCGCCGAGCAGGGGCTGTACGACATGGGTCTGGTCCTCGAAGAGCTCGCGAGCGGCGAGCGCGATGCCGGTCTCGGCAACGGCGGTCTGGGTCGACTCGCCGCGTGCTTCCTCGACTCCTGCGCGACCCTTGAACTGCCCGTCAAAGGCTATGGTTTGCGCTATGAGTACGGGATGTTCCGACAATTGATCGAGGACGGCCACCAGTTGGAGGAGCCTGATCACTGGATGCGCGACGGCAGCCCCTGGGAGTTGGAGCGTCCGGAATACACTCAGCGCATCCAGTTCGGCGGTCGTACCGAACGCTACAAGGATGCCACCGGCCGTCCGGCGGCGCGCTGGGTCGATACCCGTGATGTGTTGGCGGTGCCCTATGATGTGCCGATTCCCGGTTACCGCAACGACAACATCAACACCCTGCGCCTCTGGAAGGCCGCCGCGACCGACGAGTTCGATCTGGGCGAGTTCAACGCCGGCAGTTATCCGGAGTCCGTGGCGCAGAAGAATGCGGCGGAGCACATCACCATGGTGCTCTACCCCAACGACGCCAGCGAGAGCGGCAAGGAACTGCGCCTGCGTCAGCAGTTCTTCCTGGCGAGCGCCAGTATCAAAGACGTGATGCGCGAGTGGGTGCGCCTGAAGGGCAAGAACTTCAGCGAATTCGCGGCCAAGAACTGCTTCCAGTTGAACGACACGCACCCCGCCATCTCGGTGGCTGAACTGATGCGTCAACTGATGGATGAACATGATCTGGATTGGGGGCCGGCCTGGGCCATCACCACCAAGACCATGGCCTACACCAACCACACCCTGCTGCCGGAGGCCCTGGAGCGCTGGCCGGTCCGGCTCTTCGAGCAACTTCTGCCGCGCGTCCTGGAGATCATTTACGAGATCAATGCCCGTTTCCTCGCCGAGGTGGCCAGCCGCTGGCCCGGCGACAGCGACCGGCAGCGCCGGATGTCACTGATCGAAGAGGGGCACGAGCGCCAGGTCCGGATGGCCTATCTGGCCATCGTCGGCAGCTTCTCCGTCAATGGGGTCGCCGCGCTGCACTCGAAGCTGCTGGTGGAAGGGCTGTTCAAGGACTTCCACGACCTCTGGCCGCACAAGTTCAACAACAAGACCAATGGCGTGACCCAGCGGCGCTGGCTTGCACTCTGTAATCCGGGGTTGCGTGAATTCCTCGACGAGACGATCGGCGACGGCTGGGTGCGCGATCTGGATCAGCTCGAACGGCTCGTTCCCTATGCCAATGACGCGGTGTTTCGTCAGCGCTGGCGCGCCATCAAGCTGGAGAACAAGCGCCGGCTCGCGCAGACCGTGAAGCAGCTCGTGCATGTGGAGTTCCCCGAGGAGGCGATGTTCGATGTGCAGGTCAAGCGCATCCACGAGTACAAGCGTCAACTCCTGAACATTTTGCACGTGATCCATCTGTACAACCGCATCAAACGCGGGGATACGCGTGACTGGACGCCGCGGTGTGTGCTGATCGGCGGCAAGGCCGCGCCCGGCTACTACATGGCCAAACAGATCATCAAGTTGATCAACAATGTGGCGCGGGCGGTCAATCGCGATCCGGATACCGAGGGGCGGCTGCGGGTCGCGTTCCTGCCCGACTACCGGGTTTCACTCATGGAAGTGATCGCGCCCGGCACCGACCTGTCGGAGCAAATCTCGACGGCCGGCAAGGAGGCGTCCGGCACCGGCAACATGAAATTCATGATGAACGGGGCCGTCACCATCGGCACGCTGGACGGGGCCAATATCGAGATTCGGGAACAGGTGGGCGATGAGAATTTCTTCCTGTTCGGGCTCACGGCCGCCGAGGTTGAACAACGTCGCGGTCATTATGATCCCAATGCCATCATCGCCCGCGACAGCGCCCTCCAGGATGTGATGAACCTTCTGGAGTCCGGTCATTTCAATCAGTTCGAAGGGGGTATTTTCGACGCGATCATTCACACGATTCGCAGCCCGCATGATCCGTGGATGACCGCCGCGGATTTCCAGGGGTATTGCGAGGCTCAGGAGCGCGCAGCGGCGGCCTACCGCGATCAGGAACACTGGACGCGCATGAGCATCCTGAATACCGCCCACAGCGGATTCTTCTCGTCCGACCGGACCATCGGTGAATACAATCGGGACATCTGGCATCTGGACGCGGTCCCGCCGGTGCCGCGCTAGGTCGCGAGCGGTGGTCAGGCGCGCGGGCCTTGATCAAGATTCCGGCCACCTGGGCTCGCCTGGTGCGTCGTCAGGCCATCCTGGCCTGACATCGTCAGGGCTGGAAGCCCTGACTACGCACGCCGCTGGCCGGGATTACGATCAAGGCCCGCGCGAGGATGCGTTGGTGTCCCGTGCGTGGCGATCCGAACCTTTCAAGCGCTTGGCGGCCTGGTACGCCCAGGCTGTGTAAATTGAATCCCGATAGACAGCGGGCTGCTTATGCCAAACTTGAATCGCTTATCCGATTACGACAACGACAACGATTGTATTCGCCGTATAACCTAATTTCCGGCTACTGACCTAATGCACCGCTGCCCGTCCCAAATAGACCCCGAGGGCGTCGGCATCCATCGGCTCGCCGAACAGATAGCCTTGCGCCAGCCGGCAACCGGCCGCCTGCAGGAAGGCGGACTGATCCTCCCGCTCGACCCCCTCGGCAATCACCGCGAGCCCCAGATCGCGACCCAGGTCGATGATGGCGCGGGTGATCGCCTCTTCGCTCTGGCCGCGTCCGATGCAGCGGATGAAGGAGCCGTGAATCTTCAGCCGATCGATCGGCACGCGGTTGATCCGTCCCAGCGCGCAGGCACCGGTGCCGAAATCGTCCACCACCAGGCTGATCCCCAGGCTGCGCAGGTCGCTCAGCGCGGTAATTACCCGCGCGTTGTCGCCCACGATCACTGACTCGGTGACTTCCACTTCCAAATCTTCAGGGACCAGTCCGGACTCGACCAGGCAGCGCTGCAGTGTCGGCAGCAGGTTAGAGCGCGCGAGTTGCTGGATCGATACGTTGACGGCGATGCGCGGCACGGCGAAGCCGGCGGTACGCCAGCGGACCAACTGCCGACACGCCTCGGTCAAGACCCACTCACCGAGTTCGCCGATCAGCCCGATGCGCTCGGCGACGGGGATGAAGCGCTCCGGCGCGACCGCTCCGAGGTCCGGGTGGGCCCAGCGTGCCAAGGCCTCGACTCCCCACAGATGGCCGGTTGCGAGTTCGATCTGCGGTTGATAGAGCAACCCCAGTTCACCGCGGGCCAGGGCGCCGCGCAGGGCATTTTCGAGTGCGTGTTGCTCTTGGGCGGCGATGCTCATCTCTGGAGCGTGGAACTGGTAGTTACCGCGGCCCCGCTCCTTGGCATGGTACATCGCCAGATCGGCGCTGCGGATCAGCGTCTCCGCGTCCATGCCGTCGGTCGGATAGAGACTGATACCGATGCTCGCCGAGAGAGGAATCGCGTGGGTGTCGATCTGCAGCGGCGACCGCAGCAGGTCCAGGCAGGCCTGGGCTGCTGCCGCCGCCCCGGCGGCCGAGGAGTGGCCGTCCAGCAGGATCAGGAACTCGTCCCCGCCGAGTCGTGACAGGGTGTCCGCGCCGCGCAGCCGCTCGCCGAGTCGGCGCGCGACCGCCTCGAGCAGGCGGTCTCCCACCTCATGACCCAGGGTGTCGTTCACTTTCTTGAACCGGTCCAGATCGACGAACAGCAGGGCGAGACGGCCGCGTTCCCGCTGGGCGCGGCGAATGGCCTGGCTGAGTCGGTCCTGGAGCAGGATGCGGTTCGGCAGGCCGGTGAGCGCGTCGTGGTTTGGGAGGAAATCCATACGTTCTTGGGATGGTTTGAGTTGGGTGGCGTCGCTGAATATCGCGACATAGTGAGTGGTTTGTCCGGCCGCGTCATTAACCGTGCTGATGGTCAGCCACTCGGCGTAGATTTCGCCGTCCTTGCGTCGGTTCCAGATCTCGCCGCGCCATTGGCCGACGCTGCGCAAGGCACTCCACGGGTCAGCAATTCCAAATTTGGGCGGCACCGCGCGACCTCTGGTGGATGCGGCGCGCGCGACCGCCGTGCCGAGTCCCCGAGACCGAGCGGCGCGCCTTATCCACCCTACAACGGAGCCGGTTTCGTAGGGTGGATAAGC
>NZ_CAIZIZ010000486.1 GCF_903933125.1 uncultured Lamprocystis sp.
GGGCCGGTTGCGGCTACGCCGTCGTTCGGTATCGATCATGGCGGCAGACTGTTCCTAAAATTCTGAGCAAAGTTGCTCAGTGATGAAGTTAGGATTTATCCGCACTTGGTTGATAGGCGTTGCGGCCTGCAACTCAAGCCTCTTGACGCTCAGTTGCGCCGGAGAACGTGACAGCAGCACCCGTCGGACTTCCCGGTGCGGCATGTACCGCTTGATCTCCGGGTCCGCGAGCCTTGCCAGCACGTTCAGAGCCGCGTTATGGTCTGCCTGCAGAACGTCCCCGGTGACCCGGTAAAACTTGTCGCCACTGCGCTTGCCTTCCAGCAAGCCAGTAGTCGAGTCCATTTGCGACGTGAAGGAACCATTGACGAGCACATGCTCGGCATCGCGCTGCTTACACACCGAGTCCAGGGCCTCGGCGAGCACGCCTTTTGCCCATGAACTCATGCGTCTGTTGTATCGCTTCCATTGCTGCTTCTTGGCAATGGGCGAGGTCAAATCTTCGGAGACCACCAGGGCCGCCTTATCCACGATGGAGTGCGCCGATTGATAGGCGATCGTGCGCAAGCGCTTCTTGGTGCGCACCCTTCTTGCTTCGAGCTTCTTGCGACCCAGGTTATTAGTGAGAATCCGGTCGGCCTTGGCCTGGTGGCCGCGCTTACGGTGCTTCTTTTCCAGCGCATGAAGCTGGTTGCGCTGCTGACCGGTCTTGGCACCCGTGTCGCTATATGCCGTCAGTACGGCACCGAAGGCCTGCCCATGCGCGGCGCCGTCGGAGTCCGTGAACGCTTCGGTATAGCCCTTGTCGATCCCAAGTGCCTGGTCCCCGTGCGGGCGTCCCTCATCCTTGTCGGTCGCGTAGTGGATTTCCGTGAAGCCGTCCTTCACGCACACACGGAGGTTACTGCCGGTCAGGTCGACGCTCTTGCCATTGGACGTCGTGACCAACTGGATGTCATCACCGTACTTCTTGGCCACGCGGATCGTGATAACCAGTTGACCGTCAACAACTTCAGACGAATGTTTATCGGAACGGACGATGAACTGGTTCGTCGTGTGACTGACGCCGTGCCGGAAGTGCTTGCGCATCTGGCGATGGAGGAAAGGGTCTTCCATCCACTGATCGGCCGTGAGTAGGGTGTAGAGCCGTTTCCGCTCGGCTGGGTCCGCGGTCCTGGCCGCGATAGCCTGTCGAACTTTGAGCTTCGCCGCCGCCTTGTATGTCAAAATATCGTTGACTACATCCTTGGTGGTTTCGTTACGGACGGTGCCGTCCACCCACAGGCCCGAATAGAGGTCTTGGGCGCTGATGGCCTTACGGATGTCGCTAGCGGACTTGCCGACGTTGCCCAGCGCCCCGTATCGTCGCCAAATATCGGCGCGCAGGTAGCCCATCGCCTGACAGATCGGCGTGAGTTCCGGCGGGACATCGGCTTGCAGGGTGCGCGTGACCTTCATTCGCAAAGCGCCTTGGGTTGTGTTGCGGCACAGTCGGGGAAATCGGCCTTGATTTCGTGCTTGTATTTGCGCAGTCCATACAGCCGGCAGGAGAAGGTGTGCACGATGGCCAGCAAATCCTCGACCATCTCCTGTTGCGGCGAGAGCGATTCCTGATTCACTACCACCACCTCGCAACCGTTATGCCTGGCGATGTGCTCGAACAGGTCGAACCCGAAGCGCATCAGCCGATCTTTATGGGCGACAAGCACTTGCCGGACCTCGCCGCGCCCGATTTGCTCCACCAGGGCGAGAAAGCGTTTGCGCTTGAAGTTCATCCCGCCGCCAATCTCGGTCATCCATTCATCCACGGCGATCCCAGCGCCCAGGCAGTAGGTCTCCATCGCCTTCACCTGAGAGGCCAAATCGTCCTTCTGACCGGCGCTCGACACGCGGCAGTACACCACCACCGCGCGCCGCTCCGGCACGCCGCCCGTCAGCAAGCGCACGTCCGCTTCGTCGAAATAGCGATGCCCGGACGGATGACGCTTGGCCACGAGCTTACCCTCGCGCTCCCAACGCCGGATCGTCGAGGGCGCTTTCCCGATCCGTTTCGCGAACTCGTTGATGCGGTAAGTTTTGCTCACGCGAGCAATTATAGATAATAATAAATAAGAATCAAACAACAGTTAAGTACATCAATATATTCGCTATGAGCGCTTAATTATTTATATTTCTTTTAAATCAATGACTTGCAATTATTGGCGCCTACAAATATTTCACTTGAAGTACTTATCTAGCTTTGGGGAAAGAGCACAGGCTCGCATTAATACCTCAGTTCTCATTTGCCAAAGAGGGCTTTGATCATCATTCCGGCCGTAGGATGGATAAGCGGGCCTTGATCATCGTTCCGGCCACCGCGAAGCGGCCGGTGCTTGTAGAAGCGCCATCTTGGCGCTTCGAAGTGGCCGGAAGGATGACCGATGCCGATAAGCGCTAACGTATTCCACCGAATCCCGCGCCGACGCTGGTGGACTGCGCTGCGCTTGTCCACCCTACGATGCTACGATTACAGCCGAACGTCAATCATACATCAGTGTCACACTGAAAATACGCTCCGCGTCGCTCATATTCGGGCACCACCAAGGTTCAAACAAATACAAGGCATTGTCCGGCATAGCGTCGCCGAACTGGAGCGACAGGGTGTCCCGCTCGGCCCACGAAGCGAAGGGAAACCGGGATGACGCATTGACCCAGATGAGCGCATAACGGGAGCCATGCGGTGACACGGCGGCGTAGACGTTGGCGATCACCGGACCGAGATCGTCGGGCGGCGTCCAGCGAACGGCCGTGGTGCGGGCATAGCGTGTGGTGGTCAGAGTTGCCTGTGTATCCGCGAAGTCGTACCTGGTATTCGACTGGAGCATCAGTAGACCGGGCAGCAGGGCATGGACGATTCCGGTCTGATCCAGGGTGTTCGCGCCCTGGTGGACTTCGATGACCGGGGTCTGCAATTCAGCACGCCAAGGGTCGTCGTGACGGATGCTTGAGGGATTCAGTAACACAAGCGCATGCAGATAGACCCCGGTCGATGCCAGAAAAGCACCCCAGTGCGTCGCCTCGGCGCGTGCGATTGAATCGGTCGCGTCGAGGATCAGCAATGCGCCGGCGCAACGTGTCAGGCGCAAATCAAGCCCGATTGCGGTGGCGGCGTCACTCGCCTGGCCGGTGCGATACAGACCAAGATCCTCACCTGCCCTGGCTTCAAGATGACAGAGCCCGAACAACTCAGGAAACAACTCAGGGAACTGAGCGGGAATCTGGTCGACAATGCGCTCCGCTGTCGGTCCCAGTCCGATCACCAGCGGCCAGACCCCCCGACCAATTGCCGCGGGATTGAAGGTCGCGGACGCGGCTCGGGCCAGGTCGTCGGGCGTGGCCGTGGCCAGGGACAGTCCCGCGCTGGCCGCGAGGGTGTGCGGGAGGCGGTCGAACACCGGCACCAAGGGCCGGACCGTCACGGTCTGGGACTTGCCGTCGCTGAGATTCCAGGCGTTACCCAAACAGGGTGAACCGCCCGCCCCCACGCCTTGCAGAATAACCCGGTGCTTCATCGCGCTATCTCCTTTCTGGTAGTCGCCACTTTCGTGGTTGCGCACCGTTGTCGGGTGCGATCACGGCGAGATTTAACCAGAGAGATGCGTCAATGTTTGTCCGATCGGGTCAGCAGGCGTTCGGATCGGCATAGAGCGCCGCCATCTTCGCCGCCTGCGCCGCTACCACCCGGCGCAAGTCCGGAGGGGCGATCACCTCGACATTATCCCCGGCGCCCAACAGCCAGCGCAGCAACTGACCCGTCTGCGGGACCTGCGCCCAGACCCGGATCTCGAAATCGGCGTCGAGCGGCTCGTCCTCCCAGCGTTGACCCGCCGCCAGCGGACAGGTGGTCACCACCGTCACCAGATAGCCGCGCACCCGCAATTCCAGGGCGATCCGCTCCCCCCGGCCGAAGTCCACCTGGCCGTTCGCGATGGCCTCGTCCAGCTTGAATCCCGCCGCGGCCCGCGCCGGCGTCGCGGCTAGCGCCTTGGCGCGGATCATCCGGTGCAGGGCATAGAGCCGAACCGGCTCCGCCTCGTCGTTCTTGAGGGCGAACAGATAGGGAATCGGCCCGCGCTGCACCAGTGCCTGAGGATGCAGGCAGGCAGGGCCGCGCACATCCTCGGCGTTCTGATACAGCACCCGCAGGGCACAGGGCTGCGCCAGGGCCTCGATCACCGCCTCCAGCACCCCCGGAGCGAGCGCCGCCGCTTGCAGGCGCAGCGTGTCGGGAACGATCCGCAAGCGGTCCTCATCGAGCCTGGGACCCTCGGCGTTGGTCAGCAGCCGCTGCCACAGCCGATCGAGTTGGCGCTGCGGCAGGGCCTCGGCCACCAGCGCGCGCATCACCTCAAGGTTGTACTCCCAGATCGCCTGATCGTCGTCCGGCAGGTCCGTGACCCGCCGGTAGCGCAGCGGCTTGCCGCCGGGGTTGACCGCCTCGATGCGCTGCGCCTTCACCAACTCTTCCAGATCGCGTTGCAATGCGCGCCGACGGGCCTGCGGCGTGGTGCCGGCATAGTCCGCACCGAGCATCGCGAGCAGCCGCGCGCCGTCCGGACACGCGGCGGGCGCCCGTCCGGGGGCCAGCAGGGCCTCCAGGCGGTTGAGACGCGCGATCCGGGTTTCGTGGGCGGCAGCCATGGCGTCAGTGTACGACATATGGTCGCGGCGGGTGCCGGTCGAGGAGATGACTGTCCCCGGTGGGAGCGGCGTCCCGCCGCGATGCGGTACCGCGGTAACCTTTAACGTTGCGGCTTTCTGCCCGGCCGCTCGCGGCGGGACGCCGCTCCCACAGGGTCGCTGCGCGACTTACAAGGTAAACCTGGACGATCGTCTTACGACCGCCACGGCGATCACGGCCGGAGCGCGTTAAGCGTCTGTTTTATATTACTAAAGTAGCAGGAATCGCGCCTAACCCGATCGCCGAGCCGCGGATGGCGCGGGTGGCAACGTCTCGACGGGCGGCGACTGGGACAGCCACCGCAGCAAGGTCGCGTACAGCACCTCGGGCACCACGGGTTTGGCGATGTGGTCGTTCATCCCGGCTTTCAGGCAACGCGCGCGGTCTTCGCTGAAGGCGTCGGCGGTCATGGCGAGGATGGGGAGCGAGGTCATGCCGGGCAGCGCGCGGATGGCGCGGGTGGCGTCGAGTCCGTCCATGACCGGCATCTGCACGTCCATCAGCACCAGGTCGTAAGACGCGGCGGCGACCCGCTCCAGCGCTTGCCTGCCGTTTTCCGCCAGGGTGACGCTCAGTCCCACGTCGTCCAGCAGATCCAGGGCGACGGCCCGGTTGATCGGCTCGTCCTCGACGAGCAGGATGCGCGCGCCCCGATAGCATCGGGCCAGCGTCTGCTCGGCGGTCCCCCACACCGGGGTTGCGGCCGCGGGCGGGGCCGACCCGGCGTTGTCGGCCGCGCGCTCCAGCCGCGCGGTGAACCAGAAGGTACTACCGTGGCCCGCAATGCTGGTGACCCCAACGTCGCCCCCCATCAGGGCGGCCAGGCGTTTCACGATGATCAGCCCGAGTCCGGTGCCGCCGTACTGCCGCGTGCTGGACGCGTTGGCCTGGACAAAGGGTTGAAAGAGTCGGGCCTGGTCCTCCTCGCTCAGCCCGATCCCCTGGTCGCGCACCTCAATGCGCAGCAGGACGTCCGCGGGAGCGTCGTCGGCGACAGCGGCGCGCACCCGGATCGCCCCATGGTGGGAGAACTTGATGGCATTGCTGAGATAGTTCGTCACCATCTGACCCAGGCGCAGCGCATCGCCATGCAGCAACGCGGGGACGCCGGGGGCGATCTCGACCGTCAAGTAAAGGCCCTTCTGCACGGCCTGTTCCCGCAGCATGGCCGCCGTCCGGTCGAGGACCTGCCCCAGGGAGAATTCGATGCGCGCCAAACCGAGGCGGTTGGCCTCGATCTTGGACAAATCCAAAATGTCGTTGAGGATGCCCAGCAAGTGCCGGGCGGCGCCGGCGACTTTGGCCAACCGCTCGCGCTGCGAGGGCGCCGCGGTCTCGCGCTGCAGCAGATAGGTGAGCCCGAGGATGGCGTTCATCGGCGTGCGAATCTCATGGCTCATGTTCGCCAGAAAGACGCTCTTGGCCCGGTTGGCCGCCTCCGCCGCATCGCGTGCATCGATCAGCTCACGGGTGCGCGCTGCCACCAGCGCCTCCAGGTGCTCGCGGTATTGGGTCAACTGGACCTCCGCTTCCTTGCGCTCCGCGATGTCGCGCGCCATCCCCCGCATCCCCAGGTAGTCGCCCGCGGGGCCGAACAGGGGAACCCCGCTGACCTCGATGGCGAGCGGCGCGTCATCCCGGCGCCGAAGCGGCATCTCCAACGCGGCAACCGGCTGTCGTGCGGTCAGCGCGGCGGCCAACCGCTCGCGCTCCGGCGCGGCACAGTCGTCGGGGAGCAGGTCCAAGGGAGTCTTTCCGAGGTACGCTTGCGGCGGATCGCCCGTCCATTCACGGAACCGGGGACTGAGGTAGGTGAAGCGCGCCTGCGCATCGAACTCCCAGATGCAGTCGCTGGTCGTCTCGACCAGCGAGCGGTATTGTTCCTCGCGATCCCGGAGCGCCGCATCGGCGGCGCGGACATCTCCCGTGCGTTCGTCGACTTTGCGCTCCAGTTGGGCGTTGAGGGCACGCACCTCCTCCTCCTCCCTGGCCTGCCGCTCGGTGATATCGCTCAACACACAATGGGTGCATAAAAACCGGCCCTGGGCGTCGAGTTGACTCCGGCCCGCGAGCATCACGGTGACCGGCGAGCCATCGCGGCGGCGCAGCCGCCGCTCGCCCTGAGCGCCCCGGTTCGCCTTAAACTGCGCGAAGACGCTCGCAAAGCGCTCGCGCAGTGAGTCTTCCCAGAAATCGCCGAAGCGCAGGCCAAGCAACTCCTCCGGCCGGTCGAAACCGAGCAGATCGGCCATCGCCTGGTTGGCATCGAGCCAGCGGCCCTCGCTGTCGAGGGACTGGTAGGCGATCGGCAGATACTCGAACAGTTCCCGAAAGCGCCGCTCGCGTGCGCGCTCGATGGCTTCCAACTCCCGACGCCGCCGGTCCCGTCGCCAGAGCAGGTAGCCGAAAGAACAGATCAGCAGGAGACCGAGACTCACCCCCAGCGCGGTCGTCCAGGCCATCGCGCGGATGCCGGCGGGGGCCTCGTCCACGTCGAGCTTAGCGATTATCCGGGGCGTCTCGGCGATCCAACCTTCGATGTGTGGCCGCTGCTGCTCGGCGATCAGGGCGAGCGTGCGCTGTTTCTCGTCCCGAATGCTGTTGCGGTAGGATTGATAGACCACCCCGCCGGCCGCGCCAAGCAGCAGGGTGACCCCGAGCAGCGGCAGGACCAATCGCCAAGGCAGGCGGGTGACGGCGCGCGCGGGTTTGGATTGGGGTTCAGAGGCGGCGGCTACGATCATTACCATGCTATCGGGTCGAAACTGTTCCAAGCGGCGGCACGGATTGTACGCCCATCGAACGGAGAGGTTCCCGCGCCGGGTTCGGCGATCGATCGGGCACGTCGGGTCCACCTTGGTCACCAACCGTGCCACGGAACCTTCGCTAGACCTGACCCTGTGCCTCTTTGACCCCGCCGCCTCAAGCCGCGCTGACTCATGTCCCCTCGCCGGGGAGTCCCCGGCGACCCGCCGCTTCAGCGCCCGAAGAGACAACAACCGCGGCACCGACCGCCACCGGTCGGTGGCGGTTGGTGCCGGATCGGGCCGCCCGGCTACCGAACGACGGTGTAGCTTCTTGTCGTCTGGTTGTTCCCGTCGGAGACCTCGCTCGTTTGACAATAGCTGTCGACGTAGGCGCGTAGCGTCTTGACGCCCGCCGCACCGGCGAGGAGTCCGCTAACGGTCAGGGTCTTGCTGGCACCGGCCGCCAGGGTGCCGACACTGGCAAAGGCGTTGCCGTTCGCTTGGCATGGCTGAGCGGCCGGTTGATTGACCCACAGGTCCAAGTAACCCCCGTCGGCGCTTCCCGAGCCCTGGTTCTTCACCGTCACCGCCGCGCTAAAGGTGCTATTGGCCCGCGGGCCGCTCGGGGTCAGGACGATCGCGGTCACCACGAAATCGGGGATCGGCCGCCCAACAACGGCAAACGTCTGGATGTATTGGTTGTCGGCCTCGTTGGGCTCGGCGGTCAGGCAGGCGCTATCCACGAACGCGCGCAAGGTCTTGGCGCCCGCCACACTCGCAGGAAGGCCGGACAGGGTCAGGGTCTTGCTGGCGCCGGCCGCTAGGGTTCCGACGCTGACAAAGGCATCGCCGTCCACTCCGCAGACTTGTCCGTTCGGTTGATTGGCCCACAGGTCCAGGTAGCCCCCGTCGCCGCTCCCCGAGCCCTGGTTCTTGACGGTCACCGCGGCGCTGAAGGTGCCGTTGGCGACGGGGCCGCTTGGGGTTAGGGCGATGCTGGTCACCGCGAAGTCGGCCATCGGCCGCCCGAAGACGGTGTAGGTCTGGACGTATTGGTTGTCGGGCTCGTTGGGCTCGGCGGTTCGACAATCGCTGTCGACGAAGGCCCGCAGGGTTTTGACTCCGGCCGTCCCGGCGGGCAGACCGCTCACCGTGATGGTGCGGCTGCTGCCCCCCGCGAGGCTCGTGAGGGTTGCCGCGGCGTTTCCTATGGCACCGCAGCCCTGCCCGCTGGCTTGGTTGGACCAGACTCTCAATGTCCCGGGCACCCCGGCCAGTGAGCCCCGGTTCTTCACGGTGACTGCGGCGCTGAAGGTACCGTTGGCGCGCGGGCCGCTCGGTGTCACGACGACGCCGGTCACGGCGAAGTCGGCGCCTGCTGGCACCACGGTGTGAGTCTTGGTGTATTGGTTATCTGGCTCGTTCGGCTCGATGGTTAGGCAAGCGCTATCGACGAAGGCGCGCAGGGTCTTGGCACCGGCCGCCCCCGCGGGCAAACCGGTCAGGGTCAGGGTCGTGCTGGCACCCGCCGCGAGGCTGGGCAGGATTGCCGATCGGTCACCGGTGGCGCCACACGCGGACGCATCGGTCCGGTTGGACCAGACCTGGAGCGCTCCAGGCGTACCGTCCACCGTGCCCCGGTTCTTCACCGTCACCGCCACGTCGAAGGTGCTGTTGGCGATCACGGCAGTGGGCGTTATGACCACGCCGGTCACCGCGAAGTCGGGGGCCGCTGGCGCGACCGTATAGGTCTGCGCGAGCTGGTTGTCGGCCTCGTTGGGCTCGCCGGTACGGCAGGCACTGTCGACGAACGCCCGCAGGCTGTTGGGGGTCCGATAGGTTCTTGCCCCCGCGGACAGTCCATTGAAGATAACGGTGGTGCTGGCACCCGCGGCGAGGCTCGTGAGGGTTGCCGACTGTTCCCCAACCGTGGCGCAGCCCTGCACGCCGGGCTGGTTGGTCCAGATCTGGAGCGCCCCGGGTGTCCCGGCCGCCGTCCCCTGGTTTGTGACCGTCACCGCGGCACTGAAGATGCCGTTGGCAATCGCAACGGCCGGCGTCAGGACGAGCCTGGTGATCGCGAAGTCGGGGTATGTAAGCCGCCGGCCGCGACGGCCGTAACGCCGGTCAGAACCCGAACCGGGCTCAGGCGTTGCGTGGTCGTGCCGTCGCCGAGCTGGCCGTAAGTGTTATCTCCCCAAGCCCAGAGGTTGCCGTCGGTCTTGATGGCCAGCGTGTGAGAACTGGCCATCATGGGAGAACTGCGCGTAGCGACGGCCCCGACGCCAGCCAGAACACGAACCGGGCTCAGGCGTTGCGTGGTCGTGCCGTCGCCGAGCTGGCCGTAAGTGTTACCTCCCCAAGCCCAGAGGCTACCGTCGGTCTTGATGGCCAGGGTGTGATAACCGCCGGCCGCGACGGCCGCGATCCCGGTCAGAGCTTGAAACGGGGCCGGGCGCCACACGGTCGTGCCGTCGCCAAGCTGACCTGCACCGTTTGCTCCCCAAGCCCAGAGTGAGTCGTCGGTCCGGAGCGCCAGTGAGTGTGACCCGCCTGCGGCCACGGCCCTGACATCCAACATGCGAAAAAGTGGCACGTAGCTGTTAGTGTACGTTTCGTCCCCGAGCTGACCCGCGCCGTTATATCCCCACACGTAAAGACTGTCGTTCCAGGTGGCCAGATTGTGGGCTTCGCCCGCAGCAATCCGCTGCATGTCGGTATCGGTGGCAGCAGCGACCGACGCCACCAGCGGGGAGGCCAGCAGTTCGTCCAGTCCGGCCGCATCGACCCGCAGCGTCAGCGCGGACGAGTTCGCCTCGGGCTGCACCGCCGCGTAGGTTCCGCTCGGCAGTGCGAAGAGCAGGTCCTGCGCCGTGCGCTGCAAGTCGTTTTCCAAAACGCTGGCCTGGGCGAGGCTCTTGGACTGGCGCAGGGTCACCCGGACCCGCACCTGTCCCTCGCGTTCCGTCCGCTCGCGCAGCGCCTTGGCGGTTGACCCCAACAGGCCCGGCTCGGTCGCCGCGACCGAGGCGATACCGCTCGCCGCAAGCGCGCTCGGCGGCGTCCCCTGACCGAGCGCCAGGGTCAGGATCAGCACCGAACAGACATGGATGACTCCCGCAGTGCGGTACTGCGGTAGAAAAAGACGCCGAATAGCTCTAACAAACATACAGACTCCTTCGTGCAGATTGATGCGACTCTTGGCGAACGTTGGCGAACCGCGAGGCGGGGAATCGGCCCGGAACGGGATTGCGGCGATCGCGGGGACTCCCTGTTACCTCAACAAGCAATTGATCCGGCGTGCGCGCGACCTAGGCTCGCGGTCGCGGTGCGGCGCACCGCGCGCACGACGAGTGAATGTCGCGTTGGACGAATCCGCTCCCGGCACGACGACCGAAGTGCGGTCTTATGGGACAGGGGATCGTATCGAGGGAGCCCCGGCAAGCGGCGACCGTGCAAGGTCGCTGGGGGGGGCAGCGAGGCGGAGAATCGGCATTCGCGCGGCTCCTTAGAGTTGGCACGGGGCTATTACCCAGGAATTTTAGGCAAATTGCTGTGACCGGTCGAGCGCCGCGGCAAGCCGACACCGAAGTCACACCTGGGTGATAATGCCCGGCCTTGCCACCTTCCACGTGTAGGATCGGAACCTTCCAGGGTGACTGTCTCGACCCCTCTGCAACTGTTCGGCGCACTCGTCGATTCCGCCGCCTGGCCGGCGCTGCGGATCATCCTGCACCTGGCGTTCTTCGCCGCTGCCGTGATCATCCTGTGGCGCATCTGGACGCGGCTCGCGGGTGCCAAGGCGCGACCGGGCCAGACGCTGCAACTGTTCGGCACGCTGCCGATGGCGCTCGTGGCCGCGGCTTTCCTGGGTGTGCTGATCTATCAGGCGAGCTGGCATCTCACCGGGCTCTTTCGACCCGAGTTCGTCGGTTTCATGCAGTCCCATGACCGCCGGGAGTTCAACCCAGCCCACCGGATTCAGCGCGGACGCATCCTCGACCGCCGCGGTCAGGTGCTGGCCGAAAGCCAGGAACGCGACGGCCGAGTCTACCGGGTCTACCCCTATGGCCCGGCCTTCGCCCACACGGTCGGCTACAGCGACCCCCGGTTCGGGGCAATCGGCGCCGAGGCCGCGGCCAATGCGCAACTCAATGGGGCCACCCCGGAGGTCCTGGCCTCCTGGGGCGAGCTGGGCCGCCAGTTGCTGACCAAGGACAAACGTCCGCGCGGTCAGGACCTGCAACTCACCCTGGATGCCGAACTGCAACTCCTGGCGCTGCAACGCCTGGGCAACCGGAACGGCGCGGTTGTGCTGATGCGCCCGGCGGATGGCGCGCTCCTGGTATTGGCGAACAACCCGGCCTTCGATCCCAACCGTCTGTCGCCCGCCTTGTTCTCCGGGCCGGCGGCCGGAACCCCCTTATTGAACCGCGCAACCCAGGGGCTCTATCCGCCGGGCTCGGTGTTCAAGGTCGTGCTGGCCGCCGCGGCCATCGAGTCCGGCTTCAGCGGCACGTTGAATTGCCCAGCCAGCGGTTACACCACCTCGAGCCGGTACCCGCCAATCCGCGACCATGACTATTACACCGAGGCCAAGGCCGGACGGACCTGGGCCGGGCACGGCAATCTGAACCTGACGACGGCGCTGGTGGAGTCATCCAACGTCTTTTTCGCCCAACTCGGGGTGCGCCTGGGGCATGACAGTTTCGCCGGCGCCGGTGAACGCTTTCAGTTCGACCGGCAGGTGCGGCTGTATCCTGGAACCGACCGCTACGGGAACCTGAGTACCGGCCGCCTGCCCCGCTTTGCCCGCAACGATCTGTACGGTCTGGCGCAGGCCGCCATCGGTCAGGGCCGGGTGCTCGCCACACCCGGCCACCTCGCGACCATCGCCGCGGCGGTCGCCAACCGGGGTCTGGCGATGCGTCCGCGCCTGCTGGCCCAGGAGCCACCCGCGCCATTGGGCCAGTACATGGCGGAACAGACCGCGACGCGACTGGCCCAGATGCTGCGCAAGGTGGTCACCACCGGGACCGGTCGCGGCATCGATGGACCGCAACTGGCCATCGCCGGCAAAACCGGCACCGCCCAGAACCCCCGCGGCGCGGCCCATAGCTGGTTCATCGGTTTCGCGCCGGCCGCGGCGCCCACCCTGGCCGTGGCGGTGCTGGTGGAGCACGGCGGCTATGGCTCAACCGCCGCGGCACCCATCGCCCGCGACCTGCTGCTGAAGGCGATGGAACTGGAGAACGCCCGATGAATGCTGCCGCCTGGCCCACGGGGCTTGCCGCGTCCTGGGACCTGCGCCAGGGCGAGCGGGAGATCTTGCTCTCCTGTCTGGGATGCATCGCCCTGGGCTTCGTACTGGTGTTGGGTTCGGAGCACGCGGCCGGCCGGCAGTTGACCGCGTCGGCCGTGCTGCCGCTCCTGTTCTATGGTGTGGGGCTGGTCGGACTGCACCTCGCCCTGGTGCTGCTGCGGTTCCGCGGCGATCAGGTGTTGACTGCCGTGGTCGCCTGTCTCGCCGGCTTTGGTCTGCTCGCGCAGTACCGCATGGGCGCCTTCGCCGGCACCCTGGGTGCGGACGATCCCGAACTCTATCTGATCCCCGCCGGATTCGCCGCCCTGCTGTTCACCGCGGTGGCGGGCGCCAACGGACGGTACCGGTGGCTCGCCAAGGGTCTGTGGTTATGGGCTGGTGTGTCACTGGTCCTGCTGGTGGTGCTGCTCGTGACCGGCACGCGGTTCCGCGGCGCCGTCTACGCCCTGGGGTTCACCACGCCAACCGAAGTCCTCAAAGTCACGGTGATCCTGGGTCTGGCCGCCTATCTGGAGCAACACGCGCGCGCCCTCGCCCGCTGGCATCCCCGGTTCCCGCTGCTGCCGCCCCTGCGCGCACTCTGGCCGCTGCTCGCCTTCTGGGGGCTGCTCACCGGGCTCCTGGCGTTGCAGCGGGATCTGGGCATGATCGTGATCCTGAGCGTCACCCTGCTCGTCGTGCTGGTGCGCGCAACCGGGCGCGTCGGCTATCTCGGCTACGGTCTGCTGGCCGCTGCCGGATCGGGCGCCCTGCTGCTCACCTTTTTCGCCCATGGTCAGCGCCGTGTCGAGGCCTGGCTGGACCCCTTCCAGGACCCGACCGGCGACGGCTGGCAGATCCTGCAGGGGCTCTCGGGCATGTACGCGGGCGGTCTGTGGGGCGAGGGCTTCGGCAACGGCAGCCCCGAATACACGCCCATCGCCCGCTCGGACTTCATCTACGCGGTGATCGGTGAAGAACTGGGTTTCCTGGGCTGCGTGCTGGTCGCCCTGTTCTTCCTGATCCTGGTGCAGCGCGGCATCATGATCGCCGGCCAGGCGCGCACCGACTTCGGCCGGCTGCTCGCCGCCGGGCTGACCACGGTGCTGGCCGTGCAGACCCTGCTCAATCTCGGCGGCGTCACCAAGGCCATCCCGCTGACCGGCATCACCCTGCCCTTCATCAGCCACGGCGGCGCCAGTCTGCTGACCACCTTCACCGCGGTGGGCCTCCTGCTCGCCATCTCCGACGGACCGCCCGGCGCGGCCCGGCGGCCGACACGGACGGTCAAGCGCGCCCCGGCGGCCGACGCAACGCCGCCGACACCCGCCCCGGCCCCGCGGCCGGCCGATCGACCTGCACGACCGCGGCGGCGGCCCGCTGAAGCCAAGACGCCGTGACGACACCCTGCCGGCGTTGCGGCCGGGCGGAGAAACCATGACCCTCAATTCGGCAATGACGTCGTGGATGTGGTGAGGCACGGACACTGGTGGCGAATTCTCCCGACCGCGAAGTCTGAAAAGAACCTATCTCACCCCAACCTACCGGGCTTCGGGGTCACCGCCATCGACCTGACACCCAACCGCCCCACCGCCGGCGGGACCTTCAGCGCCGCCGTGACGGTGAAGAACCGCGGCACCGCGCCCGGCGACGCCGGCACGCTCGCCCTCTGGGTCGATCAGCCGGGCGTCCCCGCCTGCGGCACTGCGGGCGACGCCGCGGTGGCCGTCGGCACCCTGGCCAACGGGGCCAGCCGCACCCTGACCTTCGACGGCCTCCCCGCCGGGGCCGCCGGCGCCAAGTTACTGCGCGCCTTCGTCGATTACACCTGCGTCAACACGGAGGCCTACGACGCCAACAACCAACGGGTGAAGCCCTACACCGTCGTGCCCTGAACCACCATCCGGCGGCAATCGCTCGCGCAACCTTGAATGTCGGTGCGATTGAAGTCGCACCGACACCAGGGAGCTTGATCCTGGTTCCGACCAGCCGAGTTGGACAGCACGGGCGTGCCGTCCAGCCCCGTACCAGATCGACCGCGGTCGCGGTCGGTGCCCTGCGGACAGCGACGGTGCGATGCGCGACGCTCGACCACTGCCGCCGGACCCGTGGTGATGTGCGCGCTGCTCGACCCCAAGAACAACGACGTATTTGATCCTATGCGGGGTGCGCGCTCTGCGCGATGACCGCATCCACTCCAGTGCCGAGACGCCGGTCATGACCGGCGGCAGCGCATCAAGGCTAAATCGCTGCGCCTGGGCAATTTCACGGATTGAACACGAATACCCGACTATGCTACTTGTCCACCCACGTATGCTCAACCATCCCCAAAAAAAGGAAATGCGAATGATTTTCGAACGGATCCAACACCATCCGGGGGCGCGCGGCCAACGCGGAGCGCTTTTTGCCTTGTGTTTGATACTGGTCCTGAGTCTGGTCCTGGGCCAGGCCGCGGCTGGGCTGACGCCCTGGGCGGCGAGCGTTGTCGCGGCAGGCAATCCGGAGATGCGGCGGCTGGCCGCCGGCAATTATCACAGCCTGGCCATCAAGACGGACGGCACCCTCTGGGTCTGGGGACACAACGGGCAGGGCCAGCTCGGCGACGGCACCTGGACCGATCGGTTGACGCCGGTCCAGATCCTGACCGGGGTCGCGGCCGTGTCAGCCGGCTTTTTCCACTCCCTGGCCATTAAGACCAACGGCAGTCTCTGGGCCTGGGGTTACAACCCGGAAGGCCGGCTCGGCGACGGCACCACCAGGGGTCGGTCGACGCCAGTCCAGGTCCTGACCGGGGTCGCGGCCATGTCCGCCGGGGACGGCCACACCTTGGCCCTCAAGACCGACGGCAGCGCCTGGACCTGGGGAGAAAACTGGAAAGGTCAGCTTGGCGACGGCACCACCACCGATCGATTGACGCCGGTCCAGGTCCTGAACGGGGTCGCGGCCGTGGCAGCCGGGGATTCTCACAGCCTGGCGATCAAGACCGACAACACCCTTTGGGCCTGGGGATACAACGGGAATGGTGAGCTCGGCGACGGCACCTCTGCCGATCGTTGGACACCGATCCAAATCCTGAGCGGGGTCGCGGCCGTGGCAGCTGGCGGACATCACAACGTAGCCCTCAAGACCGACGGCAGCGTTTGGACCTGGGGAAGGAACATCGGCGACGGCAGCTACTACAGTCTGTATACTCCAGTCCAGGTCATGACCGGGGTCGCGGCCGTGTCAGCCGGCAATTATTACGCCCTGGCACTCAAGGCCGACGGCAACCTCTGGGCCTGGGGTTGGAATCAAGATGGCGAGGTCGGTGACGGCACCAACACCTGGCGCCGGACCCCGGTCCAGGTTATGACCGGGGTCGCGGCCATGGATGCCGGCGCTTGGGTCGGTAAGCACACCCTGGCGCTTAAGACAGACGGCAGCCTCTGGGCCTGGGGAGACAACCTGTACGGCCAGCTCGGCGACGGCACCACCACGGATCGTTGGCGTCCGGTGCCGGTTTTCGGGTTCGCGGAACCGCCCACTTCCACCGCCGACTTCACCGTCACCAACATCACCCTGAACCCGAGCGCCCCGCTCGCCGGCGGGACCTTCAACGCTTCGATCACCGTGAAGAATCGGGGCACCCAGGCCGGCAACCCAGGGATCCTGCGCGTCTGGGCCAACCAGCGCGCGACTCAAGACTGCGCGGCCCCAGGGGGCGCCGACATCAACCTGGCGACCCTGGCGGCGGGCGCCAAACAAACGGTGCAGATCAGCCTGCCGGCCGGCCCCGCCGGCTACAAGACCCTGCGGACCTTCATCGACAGCCAGTGCCTGAGCGCGGAACCCGATGAGACCAACAACCAAGATGTCAAGGGCTACCGGGTCTTCGCCCAGCCGATCGCGGACTTCGGGGTCACCGCCATCGATCTGACGCCCAACCGCCCCACTGCCGGCGGGATCTTCAGCGCCGCCGTGACGGTGAAGAACCGCGGTACCGCGCCCGGCGATGCCGGCACACTCGCCCTCTGGGTCGATCAGCCGGGCGTCCCCGCCTGCGGCGCCGCGGGCGACGCCGTGGCGGCCGTCGGCACCCTGGCCGCCGGGGCCAGCACCATCCTGACGCTCGACGGCCTCCCCGCCGGGACAGCCGCCGCCAAGTCACTGCGCGCCTTCATTGACGCCACCTGCGTCAACGCGGAGGCCTACGACGGTAACAACCAACAGGTGAAGCCTTACACGGTCGTGCCCTGAACCGCCCTCCGGCGGTGACGCGCGCCGGACTGTAGGGGCGACTTCAGTCGCCCCCGCACATCGGTGGCACACCGATGCTTTTCTTCATCTGTGAACATCTGTGACATCTGTGGATAATTCCGGATGATCGACGTGGCCGGAATAGCGCTCCCCGCCGCCGCTGGTGCTCAGCAGTTCCAAATTTGGGTGGCTCCAGC
This sequence comes from uncultured Lamprocystis sp., assembly GCF_903933125.1. Taxonomy (GTDB): domain Bacteria; phylum Pseudomonadota; class Gammaproteobacteria; order Chromatiales; family Chromatiaceae; genus Thiodictyon. The sequence goes on from NZ_CAIZIZ010000486.1 coordinate 17,203, forward strand.
CGGCGACATGTCGGCGGCGAGGCCGATGGTGGATGCGCTACGCTTATCCACCC
>NZ_CAIZIZ010000487.1 GCF_903933125.1 uncultured Lamprocystis sp.
AACCCGTTGAAAAAAATAGTAGCGGCTTTTCTTCAATGAGTTAGTGAATTCGCCACCAGTGTCAGGAACGAACCGCATCGCCGGTCGCGCGGTCGGTGATGCGGTTCGTTCCTCACCCCATCCTACGCGCTTAGGATCAGGGCTCCGCGCCCGCCACGGCATCACCACTCAATTGCCGCTGCAGCCGCCCCGCCAGCGCCTCCACCCGCGCCTCGTCCATGGTGCGCGCATCGAAATCCAGTTCGATCAGATTGGGGCCGACCTGCACCTTGAGCTTGACCCGCGATTCGCGGGTGACGAAGCCCTTGAGGAAATCCAACAGCGCCGGCACCGTCTCGGGCAGAACCTGCAACACCAGCGCGCCCAAGTCCTGACCGAGCCCCTTGGCGCCCGCCCCGACCGGCGCGGACGCCGACCCCGCCAGGGCCACCCCCGCGGTCAGTTCCGGCACGTCCAACTGACCGCGCAGGGCGCGGGTCAGGTCGTCCAAGTCATCCTGCGTCAGGGCGTCCGGCGGATCGGCTTCAAGGAACAGGGTCATGGTCTGATCGGTCATCGGGTATCTCCTGGGGGAACAAAAACCGCTGCGCAATCCGCGCGATGAAACTGACGCGGAACCTTCGGCTGGCGCCTACCAGCCCCGCGCCCCGCCGTCCGTGGCACACTATTCGGCCACCTGATCCATCAGGAACCGGGAACCCGGCGCATGGACACCCGCACACACACCCGCCGGGCCTTGACCACGGCAGTTCCGGCATACGGGCGGACTGGGCGAGGCGGAAACCGAGGTTGTCGTTCCGGTTCGACGGCCTGTTCCTGTTACGGTTCGCGGACCGCAGCCTCGCAGGCTGGTTGTTCCACGCGCCGCCGCGGATCGCCCGGTTCGGCCTCTTGGCCGGACCCCCGACGAAAGACGATGGCAGAGAAGATGCGTCCGCGCAAGCGCCACGTGTCGGCATGACCCGCGTGGCCGATCCAGGCCCGCACCGATGGGTCGATGGCGGGCCAGTCCAGGCGCCCTGCCGCATAGCCGCGCGCCAGCGCGCGCAGGTGGCGGGTGAAACGCATGCCCTTACCGGGCGCGACACCGGCCGTCGGCGGCGCCGAGTCGATCACCCATCCCAGCAGTTCAAGCAAACGGGCATCCTTGATCCGCCGCTCCAGCTTGGCTTTGAGGATCGCCTGATCGATGGACGGAAAATAACGTGCAATATCGAGCTTGAGTGCATACGTATAGCGATCTGCCCACCACTGATACCGGGCGACCGCCTGATGCACCCCTTTACCCATCCGACACGCATAGGAATCGAAGATGAAGCGCCGGTCCAGGGGCGGTTCCATCACCGCCATCACCGCGTGCTGCACCACCCGATCACGAAACGGGGCAGCGGCGATCAGGCGCGGTTTGCGCTCATAGATGGTGAACAGGCGGTACGGGCCGGGTCGGTAGGTTCCTTGAACGAGTTCATCGCGCAACTGAAAGAGATTGCGCTCCAAGTCAAGCCCAAACTCGGCCACTCCAGGCCGATCGCGCTTACCCCGACGCGCCCGCCGGTACGCGTGCAACAGCGTCTCGAAGGTGGCGATCTCCGGCCAGAGCCCGCCCAAGCGTTTCATCCCGCGCTCCGCAGCCAGCCGCCGACCTGCCGACCAACGCCATCAATCAGACCGGCGCCGTACTCATAGCGCCGCAGCGACACCACTTGGAGCTGAAAGCTCAGCCGCCACAAGTGGCGGACCACCGCCAGGCGGGAATTTGCCAGGGCCAGGGGTGTGCGCTTATCACGGCTATACGCGGCCTGAACCAACAGCTCCAACACCTGAATCAACGTCGACTCCAGCCGCTCGCCGAGCGTGAACCGCCGATTGCGGGGAAATCCGTCCAGTTGCGGAATGAGCCAGAGCAGCAATTCATGACAGGACTCGACGACCGGGGCAAGCTGACTCATGCAATTATTGCGCCTAAATGATTGAAAAGGGTAAAAGAGTAGAGAGAAAAGGGTTAAAGGTCCTGGGCGAGGCGGAAACCGAGGTCGACGTTCCGGTCCGACGGCCTGCCCCCGTTACGGTTCGCGGACCGCAGCCACACAGGCTGGGAGTTCCACGCGCCGCCGCGGAGCGCCCGGAGCGGCTCTGTTTTGGCATCATTCTTGCTTATACAAACCGTCTCTTTGCCATCATAGGTGTCGGCATAGGCCGAGCAGGTCCATTCCCAGACATTACCGGCCACATGATGAAGCCCCCAGGGATTGGCCGCCAGGCTGTCAACCGGCAGCGTCTGCTTCCGGTAGACCCCGGTCTTGGCCCCGCATCCGTTGTAGTCGTAGTTTCCGTCATAGTTGGCCTGATCGGTGGAGATGCAGTCGCCGGTCCAGAAAGGCGTGTTAGTCTTGCCACGAGCGGCATATTCCCACTCGGCTTCGGTGGGCAGTCGATAGGTCTTGTCGGTCTCCCCACTCAGCCAGGCGACATAAGTACTTCAAGTTAAATATTTGTAGGCGTTAATAATTGTAAGCACTTGATATATAAAGAAATCGCAATAATTAGCGACTTATAGCAATTATATTGATGTACTTAGTCTTGGGC
>NZ_CAIZIZ010000488.1 GCF_903933125.1 uncultured Lamprocystis sp.
CGAAGAAGCTCTCGGCCTTGATCGTCATCCCAGCCAGCGGTGTGCGTAGTCAGGGCTTCCAGCCCTGACGGTGTCAGGCCAGGATGGCCTGACGACGCACCCGGCGAGCCCAAGTGGCCGGAATCTTGATCGAGGCCCCCCAGATCGTCGCCGAGCGGCTGAAACCAATGACAGGCGAAGAGCCCGAAACTGTGCTGTGCACGGGCGACTTCAAGGCTTCCCGGATCGCGCGCGAGCGCGGTTTCCAAAGCCGCGCGGGCCGCGCGGTAACCCGTGGCGTAGTCCTCCCGCAGCGCGATGGTGACCATGGTGATACAACACATCGGGTAGCTCAGGGACTCGCAGTAGCCGGCCTCGATCCATAGGCGGCTGCACCGCGCCATCATCCAGAACCCGAGCAGCGAACCGGAAAACAGCGCGGCCGGGATCAACCGGTTGAGCAACAGCGCGATGTTCAGCAACCGCTCATCGTCCATGTCGGGTTGCGTGGGCAAGCGGTCGAGCGCCCGCTCGGCGCGCTCGACGATCAGCGGTGCGGCAATCGCATAGTGTTCGGCGGCGTGTAATGGATGGACTGGATCAGCCGCGGACTGGGCAAAGCGCCTGGCCATCGCCAGATGCAGTCGCGCCCGCCAGGCGTCATCGCGCAGCAGATACACAGCTTGCTGCATCCGGTCGTGGCAAAACAGCAGTACGGCACCGCTGTCGGCCCGATGCACGGCCAACGCTTTGGGCGTGATCAGAATCCCACGTTCCAACGCCGGTCTGAGCCGCTCGGCGAGTGCGCCCAGGTCCTCACCGGTGGCAAGCGCCAACTGGCCCAGGGTGCAGGTATTGCCCAGACAAGCGGCGGCGACCAATGATTCGGCAGTCTGCTGCGCGAGGTCACGTAACCCCGCGGTGAGGAAATCGACCACATTGGCACTGGCCGGGTGAGCTTGGATCGCGGCGGTGTCCCAGCGCCAGCGCCCCTGTTGCGGATCCGGCCGCAAGGCCCCTTCCCGGTAGAGCGTATTGAGGAACTCAATCGTGAAGAACGGGTTACCACTGGTCTTGGCGTACAGGGCGGCGGCCAGCGGCTGCACCGCGTCGTGCGGCAGGTGCAGCATGTCGGCCAGCAGTGCGGTCATGTCGGCCGCCGTCAGGCTGGACAGAGTCAGCACCGGGGCCGCGACGCCAGTGACCGTCGGTCGGCGCAGCAGGCGCAAGAGCGGGTGAGCCGGGTCAACCTCGTTGTCGCGGAAGGCACCGATCAACAACAGGCCGCGCAGCGCGGGCTCCTCCAGTAAGGCGCCGATAAGGTCCAGCGACGGTTGGTCGGCCCATTGCAGATCGTCCAGAAACAGCACCAACGGATGGCCGGGTGCGGCAATCCGACGCACCAGGGCGACCAACAGGGCACGCAGCCGCACTTGCGCCTCGTGCGGTCCCAACGCGGGCACGGGAGGTTGCGGACCGAGCAGCGACTGGAGTTCCGGCACCACCTCCACCAGCGCCCCGGCGTCCGGGCCAAGACCTGCGAGAATGCGCGCGCGCCACTGGGCGACCTGCTCCTCGGGTTCTGCCAGCAGCAGTTGGCACAACTGGCGCAGCGCCTGGACTGGACCAAGCAAGGGGCGATCGTGGCGAAACTGCTCGAACTTGCCGCTGATAAACAGCCCCCGCCCAAGGGTCACCGGCCGGTGGATCTCGTGAATCAGCGCCGTCTTGCCGACCCCCGAATAGCCGGCCACAAAGAGGCCTCGCGCCACACCCTCGATCGCGCCGGTGAAGGCCGTCAGCAGCGTGGCCAATTCATTCTCGCGCCCGTACAGGCGGCGCGGGGGGCGGGGCGCGAGCGGCAGGTCGCGTTCCCGCAGCCGAATCGCCGCGAGCGGCTGCGGTGCGGCACGCAGCCGGTGCAGATCGTGGGCCAACCCCGCCGCGCTCTGATAGCGGTCATCCGGCTCCTTGGCGAGCAGCGTCAGGATCAGCTCAGTGACCAGGGGCGGCAACCAGGGCGCGCGTTCACCCGGCGGCAGCGGGGCGCGGGCCAGATGGGCGTGAATCAGCGCGAGTGGATCGGTCTCCGCGAACGGCGGCCGACCCGTCGCCAGGGTGTAGAGGATGGCACCGAGTGCATACAGGTCGGTGCGGTAGTCGACCGGCCGATTCATCCGCCCGGTCTGCTCGGGCGACAGATAGGCCGGGGTTCCCGGCAGACAGTTCAGGGCATCGAACCCAGGGTGTTCCTCGGCGAAGGTGATGGCCAGATCGAAGTCGATGAGTTGAACCCGCAGGTCGTCGCTCCGCACCAGGAGATTGGCCGGGTTCAGGTCCTTGTGGATGACGCCGCGCCCGTGGATCTCCGCCAGACAGTGCGCCAGGTTTTCGGCCAAGGTGAGGAAGGTGGCCAGCTCAAGCCGGCCCAATAGCCCCGACTCACCCAGCGTCACGCCGCCGAAGTCAGCCACGGCCAGTTCCGGCACCGCCGGATCGTAGCGGATCAGCCGCGGACACCCATCCAGGCCCTGCAGCCGTTCCAGGATGCGCTGTTCGTTGTGCAGCGCCGACCTCACCGCCCCGCGATCGCCGTCATCCAGACCCCGCTTGACGATCAGCGGACCCGCCGCCGGGTCAAGCACACGGAGCACCCGATGCGCACGCCCCCGGTGGATTTCGGCTTCGCCTGGATACCGATCAATCGTCTTCATGCCGCGGTTTCTCCTGCTCCAGCGTCCTCAACCGTGCGAGCACGCTGTCCGACAGGCCGTGGAGTTCATCCAGCCTCGCCAACGCCGCCGCACCCTGGCCTTGAGCCTGAAGTTCAACCAACTCGTCCGCCAGCCGGTGCAACTGAGCATGTACTGGTTCGATCGCCTGGAAGGTCGGCTGGGCACCATGGCGGGCCAAACCCTGGCCGTCCAGCCACCGACCGAAGCTGCACTGGCGCTGATCCGGCGGCGGGGCTTCACGCTCGCCGTTGAGGTAACGTTCCACCACGGCCATCCAGGCGCGATGCTCGGCGCCGGCAAACAGCAGCGGCAAATCGTCGCGGCTCACCGCGGGTAACCCGACCCAGGCCGGGTCGGACCGCCAGGTGACGGTCCAGCCGGGAACCTCGGCCGCCGGCATCGGGCGGGCAATGCCGTAGCCCTGGGCCAGTTCGCAGCCGAGCTGCAGCAACATCACACCATGTTCCACGGTCTCCACCCCTTCGGCGATGACCTGGCGGCCAAAGGCGGTGCTCAGCGTCAGCACACCGTCCAGAATGGCCAGGTCATCCGGATCGTCGAGCATGTTGCGTATAAAACTCTGGTCGATCTTGATCTGGGCCACCGGCAGGCGCTTCAGGTAGGTCAGCGACGCGTAACCCGTGCCGAAATCATCGAGGGCAAACCTGACCCCCAGCCCCCGGCAGCGATCGATGATCCGGGAGACCCTGGCCAAATCAGCCAGCGCACTGGTCTCCAGCACCTCCAGTTCGAGATCACCCGGCCTGACGTGCGGATGCGCCGCCAGGATCTCATGCAGGCGCTCAACGAAGTCGGCCTGCTGCAACTGGCGAGCGCCGACATTGACGCTGATCGGGATCTCCAGTCCGATCGTCCGCCAGCGCTCCAGTTGAGTCAAAGCACTGTCGATGACCCACTCGCCGACGGCGACGGCCAGCGGATGATCATCGATCACCGGCAGGAAGGCGGCCGGCAGCAGCAAACCCTGTTGCGGATGTTGCCAACGGATCAGGGCCTCGACACCGATGACCGTCCCCGTACGCAGGTTCACCTGGGGTTGGTAATAGAGCACGAATTCACGCTCGACCAGCGCATGACGAATCTGTTCCAGGCGTTCATGATGGCCGCGGACGCTGCGGTCCAACTCAGGGTCGAAAAAGTGGTAACGGTTCTTTCCCGCCAGCTTGGCCTGATACATTGCCTGATCGGCCTGGCGCAGCAGTTGCTCGGCATCGATGTCCTCCGTTTGAGGGTAGAAGGTCACCCCGACACTGGCCGAGACCTGCAGCACGCGCTCGCCGACCGGCACCGACTGGGCCGCGGCAGTCAGCAGACGGGCGAGCATCGGGACACTGGCTTGGATGTCGGTCAAGTCGAGCAGCACGGCGACGAACTCGTCGCCGCCGATGCGGGCGAGCGTATCGCCTTCGCGCAGAACCTGTTTCATGGCGGCCGCCGCGGCGATCAGCAGCTGATCACCTGCCGCATGACCGTGGTGATCGTTGATGGCCTTGAAGCCGTCCAGATCGAGAAAGGCCACGGCCAGCAGGCGCGCATAGCGCTGCGCCAGCACCATCCCCTGGCGCATGCGGTCGGCCAACAGCACGCGGTTGGGCAGACGGGTCAATACATCATAGTGGGCGATATACTCCAACGCGCGCTCCTGCTCCTTCATCAGGGTGACGTCGGAGAACAGCGCCACGTATTGCCTGATGCGGCCCTGAACATCGCGCACGGCGCTGATGGTTTGCATCACCGCGTACACCTCGCCGCTCTTGCGCCGGTTCCAGATTTCGCCGGACCATTGGCCTTGCTCCACCAGCGCGCGCCACATGGCCTCATAGAACGCCGCGCCCTGACGGCCGGAACTGAGGATACGCGGGTTCCGGCCCAGAACCTCGTCGCCGCGGTAACTGGTGATCCGACTGAAGGCGTCATTGACATCAAGAATGGTACCGTCGGCGGCGGTGATCATGATGCCTTCCCAGGCATGGGTAAAGACGCTGGCGGCCAGGTAGAGTCGTTCTGCTTGGCCTCTGACCTCCTCGGTCAACTGGTCGGCGATACGCCTCGCGTTGACGCGGGTGTTGATCATGGACAGCATCAACCAGAACAGCAGACCGCTGAGCGCACCGCCGCCGGCCAGGGCGGTCCAGGCCGGCGCATAGCCGATGCCGGAAGCGGTCGGGTCGCGATCACAGACCAGCAGCCACGGTCGGCCGTTGAAGTCGAGCGTCCGCGGCTGACGAAACAGCAACCTGGTGTCCGGTGTGACCGCCGGTTTGCTGTCGAACAACAGGCGGTCAGGCGACGCCTCAAGACCATCGTAGATCGTCAGGTCGACGTTCTTGCCCTGGTGGCCCGCCCAGTCGCCGAGGATGCCGGTCATGAGATCATGCATGCGGTACGGGCTGTAAGCCCAGCCCATCAGCGCGGCCCGCCGCTGTTCGAGCGTCTGCATCGGTGCCTCCTTGCGATAGACCGGAACATACATGAGGGTTCCGGCCTGGACTTGGGTGCCGGTCTCCTGCACCAGTTGGACCTTGCCGGACAGAGCCGCCTCGCCGGTGTCGCGCGCCTGATCCATGGCGGCCCGCCGGACCGGCTCGGCATACATATCGAAACCGAAAGCGCGCAGGTTACGGTCGCGGAACGGTTCAAGGAAAACGATGGAGGTGTAGAGGGCGCGCTCGCCTGGCGGACGGACACTGTACTCGGGGAAGCCTTCGCCGCGAATGCCGGCAACATGGGCGGCGAGTTGATCCGGCGCAATCACCTGGGCAAATCCGATCCCCTGCACGCCGGGGACACTGCCGCTCGCCCGCAGGGTCTCGACATAGGCCCGCCACTCATCGCGGTCCACCGTGTGCCACGCGGCAAACAGGGCGGCACCGCCGCGGAGAATCAGCGCGTAAGCACCCAGCCGCTCCCCGATCTTGAGGGCCACCTGATCGCAACGATAGCCGAATTGCCGCGCCGCATCCTGCTCGATGCCGTGTTTGACTTGAAGACCGCCGACGACGCTCACCAGCAAACCGAGGGCGAGTACGATCCAGGCAAGTCCGGTTTTTCGCGTGAAGCTCGATGTCGACATGAGTGGGCTCGGCGGCCGGGTCGGCAAGCACCCAAAGGTCTTGCGGCACAGGGCGGCAGGTTGACGTGAAAACAGGATGCTCCTGAAGGTGAAGGAGCGTCGGGGACGGAGACTGCCGCGTGACCCGCGACGCACCCATCGCTTAGGATAAGCCGAACTGCGACATCCGAACGGGTTATTTGGGGCTCGATCAATGCCACTTTCTCAAGATCCCCGCCGCCGTCTCGTTTTTGGCGCCAGCGGCTATATCGGCACCTATCTGGTCCCGCGTCTGCTCGCGGCCGGCGCCGTGGTGCGGGTGTCCTCGCGCCAACCGCGCGGGCTGGAGGCGCGGAACTGGCCGGGGGTGGAGATCGTCGGCGCCGACGCGCTGGACCCGGACAGCCTGCCCGCGGTGCTCGCCGGGGTCAGTATCGCCTACTACCTGGTGCATTCGATGGGTGCCGGCAAGCATTTCGGCCGCCTGGACCTGGACGCGGCGGCCAACTTCGCCGCTGCCGCGGCCCAGGCCGGGGTCGAGCGCATCTGCTATCTCGGCGGTCTGGTGCCGGAAGACGCGACCAGCGAGCACATCGTCTCGCGCCGCGACACCGGCCAGGTGCTGCGCCAGGGCACGGTGCCGGTCACCGAAATCCGCGCCGGGATCATCGTCGGCCCCGGCTCCGCCGCCTTCGAGGTCATGCGCGACCTGGTCTATCATCTGCCGGTCATGATCACGCCGCGCTGGGTCACCGCCAAGTCGCCCCCGGTGGCCCTCGACAACCTGCTCGAATACCTCATGATGGCCCCGGGGCTGCCGGAAACGGCCAACCGCATCCTGGACGCGGCTGGGCCGGAGGAACTGACCTATGCCCAGATGATGCGCATCCTGGCCGAGGCGGCCGGCCGCCGCCCGCCCTGGATCATCCCGGTGCCGGTGCTGAGCCCCAAGCTCTCCGCCTATTGGCTGCGCTTCGTCACCGCCGTCCCGACCAACGTCGCCCGCGCCCTGATCGAGGGCCTGAAACACGACTTCACCGCCCACCCGGAGGAATTACGCCGGCTGGTCCCGCAGCGCCTGCTGAGCTTCCGCGAATCGGTGGACGCCGCCTTCGCGGCCGAACGCAACGCCACCGTACTCGCCCGCTGGACCGAAGGAGCCTTCAACATGCGCAAGGGCCGGATCGACTATGCCTATTACGCCAAACGCGCCGGCGGCAGCACCATTGCCGCCGCCCCGGCGGCCGACGTCTGGGCCGTGGTCAGCGCCATCGGCGGCGACAACCGCTATTACGCGCTCAACACCCTCTGGACCATCCGCGAAATCATGGACTGGCTGGTCGGCGGACGCGGTCTGGCCCGCGGCCGGCGCCACCCCTCCGAGGTGCGGGTCGGCGACCGGATTGATTCCTGGGAAGTGATCGGCGTCGAACCCGAGCGGCGCCTGACCATGACCTTCGGCATGCGTGCCCCCGGCGCCGGGGTGCTGGAATTCGACTTGGAACCGCTGTCACCCGAGCGCACCCGCCTCACCGCCACCGCCTACTGGCACCCGGCCGGCGTCTGGGGCCTGCTGTACTGGCTCGCCATGGCACCCGGCCATGCCGTCATCTTCGACGCGCTGACCGGGGCCATCTGTCGGCGGGCGGAAGCGCGGAACCGGCCATGATCGTCGTTCCGGTCAAAGCGAGCACCCGGATTTATCCACAGATGTCACAGATGTTCACAGATGAAGAAAACATCCGTTTTCTCGTTCCC
>NZ_CAIZIZ010000489.1 GCF_903933125.1 uncultured Lamprocystis sp.
CCGCCGCGCCGGGGCCGCCCGCGGGCGCCTGACGGGTTGGTTCCGTGGTCCCCCCAGGGTCCGTCGTGCGGACCCGCGCCCCGCGATTGCCGGTCGCGGCTGGCACGATGATCGAGATCGCCTAAAATGGCCAAAGTCGAGGCTAACCGCCCACCCCCTATTTTCAAATGCGCTCTTGGTGTTGAACGGCGGATCAATATAGACGCACTTAACGCGCCCGGCGTAGACCGGCAAGAGGCTCTTGAGTGCATCCAGGTTGTCGCCCTGGATTAGCAGGTTTTCGCTGGCGAGGTCGCCGTAGCTCAGGCTCGGTACCGACACCAAGGGTCGGTAGGGCACTTGCCGACTGGCCACCTTGGCGGCCTCCATATTTTTCCAGTGCAGAACGGGCATGAGGGCGGTTTCGCGTTAAAAGGCGGCTTAGGATCGGCGAAGGAGTCCGGGGCTGTAAACGCCCGCGTTGTGTCGTGTCGCAGCCCCAGGCGCACACCCCTGATTCTGTTGGTCAAGACCACGGGTTGGTCCGCACGACGGAACGCTTAACCCTGAGCGGTCAATTTTCGGCCAATCAGGGCTTCGTGGTATACCAGAAAACGCACTTAGGACCGGGCTAGAGTTTACACGACTCGACATTTCTGACTGGGACGGAAACCTGGAAAAACTTTATTTTGCAGCACGATACCCGCACGTCGTGAGCTTAGATTGCGGGAATAATCCTCAGCGGGACCGCGGTCGGCAGTCGTACGCCTTCAAGTCGATCCATGCGCCGATGCGAGTGTGCACCCGCGTTCCACCCGTGGCGTCGAAATAGGCTTTCAACAGCCGCATCCCCTCGGCCGCCAACCATAGCGGGTCCGGGGCCGCACCTTGTACCAACCAGTCGATGACTACCCCGCGGCCAGCCGCGCGACGGTCGCAGGGTCAAGCCTGGCTTGGATTGTCGCCTTGGTGTCCTTGGCCATGAACCGGGCCTGTTGCTGCGCTGTCGCCATGGTTGCCAACCTCCTACCTGTAGAACCCGGACAGGGCATTGTGCAGCATTTGCGCCCATGTACGCACGCAGGCGTCGTGAACTTTGGGGCGCTCGCCCGAGCCTGGCAGCGTGGTCTGGTGATTTTGTGCGGCACTACGCGCGATCACGTCATAGGCTTTGGCGACGGCCGACCGCGCCATGCCCTGCAACCTCGGCCTGGAAACCGGCCAGGCGGGCAGTTATCCGCTCGCGGGCCTTGTCCGGGTCCCATGCCTTGCCGATGTAGACGGACAAGACCTTGCCGCCGTGCTTGCGGTGCAGCCGGATGTAGCCTTTCGGGTCGGTCTGCACACTCCACCCGTCGAAGGTCTTGGGGGCTGATGCTGGTTCAGCAGGTACCGGGGGCAGGGTTGCACATTGATTGTGTAACCTGTCCGCAGTCAGCAGGACCACGGGCGCCACGGATCGAAACGAGTTGAGGGACATTGCCGCGGTCAAGTCCGGGCAGGTGGTCTGTAAGCGACGCCATGCCGGAACGGGGCCGCTGGACAGGCTGAACGCTTCGCGGACGGCGGCGAGGTTGGCGAGGATGGTTTCGGCGGGTGACACGGCAGGCTCCGGGGGTTGCACAACAGGTTACACAACGATGGTAGCACGGAGTTGTGCAACCATGTGTAACCCTCTGTAACCGCGTTCCAAGCCTGAACGTATGGGGTTACAGGGTAACGGAGTCCCGCGGAAACGGGCCTATTTGGCGACACTATACGCGCGCGTGTGTTGCGGGCTCAGGGAGCATTTATTCCGCACTACACGGGCGCGTGCGCTTGCGGGTTGGGCTCAGGGTAGCCGCGGGATCGGCTTGCACGTCACTGGGTCGATGCGATTTCCTCTGCACCATTCCCGCCATCGCGCCTCATTCTCCGCTCGTTTGCGGTTCTTGGCGCGAGTTGCAGCCCCGGTTGCGGCTCGGCGGCGTCGCGCTTCGGCGGCCTCTGGCGTGTTGGCGTTGATCGCTGCAAGGGCCTTCCGGAGGTTGACAGCAGACTGTGCCCGTCCCTCTGGCGTCTTGGGTCCGGTAGACAGACCGCCGTGGAACCGGCAGCGTCGCTTGCCGGGGACCGGCTTGCACTTGCAGGCGGTCCCGCGGCGAGTCTTGGCTCTGCATGTGGGTTTGAACAGGCGCATGGTCAGAACCCCAGCGGATCATCGAAATCGCGCCTTGGTTCGCCTGGGGTCCGGTCCCGCGTCTGGCCCTGGGTCCGTGCCTTGCCGCTCGGCTTCGCGCTCTTTAGGGTCAGAACCGCATCGGCAAGCAGTGACCAGCTTTCGCGCTCCTGCCCGTCCTTGCCGGTGAAGTGTCCGCGGGTCAGTTTGCCTTGCGCCGTGACCATTTGGCCTTTCGCGGCGCGGGCCAAGTCATCAGCTACTCGACCGAAAGCGAGGATTGACACCCAGAGCGTCTCCTCCGTCTCTGCGTTGAACCCGGCCGCGTTCACGGCGACAGAAAGACGAGTCATGTCCTTGCCGGCCGCGGTTGTCGATTGAGCCGGGTCATTGCCCGCCCGGCCGTGGATGGATGCGTGGATGGTCATTCAGAGGTCTCCGTGTCGGGTCGCGCGGGCAGGGCGGCGGGCGGCTCCACCTTGGGCGCGAGTTCGGGCGCGTCCTCGGGCTCGATGCTCGCAGCAGTCGGATACCAACTGCCGACTTCGGCCAGCGTTGCCGCGGGGCAAAACGAGTGCGAGCGCGCCGAGCCGTCCGGGTGGGTGACGAGCCATAGGCGGCGGGGCGCGGTGTCGGCGGCGGGCGCACTGAGGATCTTCAACAGGTCCGCTTTGTTGGCGCGAACCTCCCCCATCAGAACCGCAACAGCATCGGGGGGGCCTTCGAGAGTCAGGTTTCCGGTCGGCGTCGGAACAATGGTCACTCCGGCCGACATTACTCTATGAATCAGCGTATTGGCGGTCATACTTCAACCCTTTCGACTCGCGCACCTAGATCTCTATCGTCCGTTTTAAACCCGCCAAACCCACCAAACCCACCACTCTCGGGCGCGGGTGGCTCGTCCTTGGTCAGAATCCAGGTCGGCGAACCCCGCGACAGGGTGCCGCGCACCAGGCGCAAGCCGTCGTGCCGGCGTTCAACGTGGCGCTCGATCCAGCGTCCCAAGATGCGCCGGTTAAGCTGTCCCCGCTCGTCGGCAATCTCCGCTATCGCATCCCGCAAGGCGGGGGCCGCGTCGTCGTCGGGTGCGAACTCAGACGCGGCTGAATGGTCGATCAGCTTCGCAGTCGTCACGGCTTTGCCGCCGATCACTGCTTGCCATGCGGACAGCAACGCGGCGAGCTTGGCGGTTTCGGGGTCGAGCGCAAACGCGCGGTCAGTCGCGGTCAAGGGATCGCTGAATCGGTCGTCCCACGTCGCGACCCAACAGACTGATTGCCGCACCAGGTCATCCCACGCCTCGAAGGATGCGGATCGACCTTTTCCGTGACGCACCCGGCCGGCCGTGATCCATGCGCGCATGATGGTGAGTGCCGCCGTGACCAGTTCGGCACGGCGGGTCAATACCGCATCCAGCGGGCAAAACCCGAACTCGCGGGCATAGGGCTTTTCGGTGCGGGCGTCCAAACGGGCGGGCAGGATGCGGCGGCAGGTATCGCCGACCAGGCGCAGACTGTTGCCCGTCGCAATGAATAGCGCTCGGTTCGGCAAGGTGGCCATTTGGGACACGCCAAGGATGCGATCCGTGAAGGTCGGTGCGGTCATGAAGGCGTCGAGCGATGCGTTGCCCAGCGGCTCCCGCACGTTGTCCCACAGCAACACCCGATGCCCATCCCGCAGGGCGGCGAACAACCGCTTACGGGTTTCGTCGTCTTGGTTGCCGGCCGGGGGCAGCGCGGGGGGGCAGTATCCCAGCGACAACGCGCCGATAGCTTGGGCCAACAGGGTTTTGCCGGTGCCGGCGGTCGGCGCGTCAAAGGCGACGCCTGGGGCAGTCGGCAGGCTCGCCCGCACGGTGGCGGTCAGCAGGGCTTGCAGCACGACTCCGCAGTCTACTGCGTCCACCAGGGGGAACAGGCGGAATGGATGCCACAAGGTGTTGAGCGCGGCCTTGGCTTGGGCGAGCGTCGGCGCGGACGGCGGGGGGGCCAGATCGGGGCTATCGGCGAGCAGTAGCAACCGTGAGGGTGCGTCGTAACCAGGATCGGCGAGGATCGACCCATCAGCGCGCAACGTCGGGGCGGTAATCACGGCGTCAAGCAGGCTCATACCGCGGTCGCCGTCCTTGGCGAGAATGCGCGACGCTGCCCACTGCGGCGCGTCGGCGGGGATCTCAACGGGCGGCTTCAAGGGGTCCTCTGCGGGCTCAAGCACGAAATACTCAATCACGCGGTCAAGGTGGTCGGATAGCCAATCCCGAGCGACGGGCAAGGCGCGGGCGTCGTCAGTGACGCGCGCCAGCGATGACCCCGTTCCGAAGTCGTACAGTTCCCCACGGGAGCGCAACAGATCAAGGGTTTGATCGACCACGCGGGCGCGTTGACCGCGACTCAACTCAATGCGTGCCGACGGGCGAATGAGATAGAACCGTCGCCCCCCATGCGCGTGTGAATAGATATAGGGTCGCCGACCACTGCGCAGGTTGGCCCATGCAATGCGCGCATCGTCGGTGTAGTCGGGCTCCAGGGGGTCAGCAAACCGCTTGCCGTGCCACTTCGCCGGGTTGTCGAGCAGTTCCCCCACGCGCGGGGCCGAACCATCGGCCGCGGTCAGCACGAAGTCGCCGGTGAGTTCCTGTTTTTCGCTGGCGCGGCGTAGCGCGACCTTGACCGCATCAACGTCGATACCGTGCGCTTCGGCCAGTTCGGGCGCGCTGGTGTCAATCCATGTGTCACGAGCCGTTGCCAGGGCGGGTTTTGCCGCGTCGCGGGCAGCACGGCGGGCGGTGCTGGCGCGGTTTTGCACCGAGCCATCAGCAGCGGCGATCAGGGCGCACAAGTCGAGTAGACCGGCCGGGTTGCCCTCAAGCCGGGGCGGTGGGTGGTTGCGCGAGAGTCCGGGGCCAAGCTTGGGCGGCGCGGCGAAGTCCAGGCGTTCAGGTTGCCAGACAGACGCATCAACTACGGTACGCTCCAAGGCTTGCCCGGCCTTACCGATGTCGATCCGGCCGTGACCGCCAGCCCACAGCAGCGCCACCAGCGCCTTACCCGCGTCAGGGATCAATCCAGCGTCCGCGACGGGGATATAGAGCCGTTGACCGCGCAGCCCTTGCAGGGTGGTGCCGTCGGGTCCGACGATGCCGCTCGATGACGACACGCGCCACAGCAAGGGGCAGTCGGCGAGGCACGGGGCGAGACTGCGCAGCGTCGTTATCAGGTCGCTGGGGTCCATCCCTCGGCCATCGCCCGCGTCGTGGTCCAGCATCCACACGCCAGGCGCGCGACGAAACCCGAAGAACCGACGGGTCCGGGTGATCGCGTTGGGGGTGTCTTTCAGCCGCTTTTCCGACACGACACGCGCGGTCGGGTGACCGTCCGCAACGCCGAAGGTCAGGGCTTGCGCGACCGTAAGACCATCAATCAGCGTCGAAAAGTCCGCAAGATCAGCGACGGCTACCTGTTCGGCGATGCCGTCCGCCAACTGACCGGCCGATGTCTTTACCAGCGTTCCCGAGCCGTCGAGCGCATAGGATTTGACCAGGATCGCAGGCGAGCGGGCGGTGATCCGGGTCAGGGCCAGGTGTCCCGGTGGTGGGTTATGCTGGTTTTGCGGGTTTATTCCGGCCGCTCCGCACTCGCTAATCTCGGCGGTGGCCTCGGCTTGGCGGGCGGCGGTGGTATAATTCGCTGGCCTGTTTTGCTCTGTGCTTTCGCGGCTCGGTCCCTCGCCGGTGATCGAGCCGTTTTCATGTGCGGGGGTCGGATTCTGGGCGCGTTCGCCAGTCCGGCCGCGGGCCGGTGCGCTGGAGTTGTCCATGGAGCGTCACTCCCCGGACAGGATCGCAACGGCTTGGGGCCGATACTGCGGGCGGGCCTTGGGCGTCACCTTTTCCCCGGACCTGGGGCGCGGCGGGCTCAAGACCGGGTTGGAGCGCATCCAAGCCATGTACAAAACCGGGTCAATCAAGACGCGCCGGCCGGTGCGGACCACTGCACCGGATGCGGCCAGGCCGTTGTATTCGGCGTTGAACACCGACCAACGGACGCTGCCCTGAGATAGCGCGGGTTGCGACTCGGCCATCTGGCGAACGGTCAGCAGGACGCTTTCCGGGGTCGGCGGCGGGGCCGTGTGGCGGGCGGTTTCGGGGGTCGATGGGGTCGCCATAGGTTGCACCTTTGGGGGCTTGCTTGCCGCGGTCTGCGGCTTGCGTGGTGCAAACTATCGGCGGTTGTGGCGGGCCTGTTTAGTGGGTACAGGTGCCCCCTACTAGGTGGCACCTAGGGGCGGATCGGCCGCTAAGCCTTGCGGTTGCTGCGTTCCTTGGTGGGTACCTCGGGCGCGGATCGGCGTCTTGAGTCCGGCCGCGTTACCAGGTCTACCGCCTCAGCTTCGTTCTTCGTCAGACGGTGCAAGGCTTGGAGCTTCTCAACAACAAGCTCCTTGGTCGGTCCTTGTAGCGGGTCCTTTCCCTCCCACCACGTTGCGATTGCCCACCGGACGGCCTTCAACAGCTTGGTATCGTGACTGAGTGCCGCCCATTCACTCGGATCAGGACGATTATCTGTCTCCGCTGCCTTGCGATCCTCCGGGAATAGGACAGGCATTATCGCCCGTCGCTCGGTTCGTTCTGCCCATAGGCGCAAGTCACTGACCTTAAAATAGGCTTCGGCCGGATTCTTATCGTCGCGGCCAACTTCGGTATAAGGGACTTCCCTTGCAAGCGTTTGGCCCATCGCCCTTACTATTCGCGTGAGGGGCTTTCCATCGAGCTCGCTCGGTGGTTCCAGGTCAACGCAAAGGAACATCGCGTCCCAAAGTTTATACTCGGGTTCCCGTTCCCAAAAGGCATATCGAGACTTTATTAACTGAAGTTTCCTGTTTTCAATTACGCCACGAGCCGCATTACCGCGGCGATCAGGGGATTTTGCGTTGGTTTGTTAGCCCCCCCGCAATCGCTACCGAAACCCTCCCCGCCGAGGTCCTGTGCGAGCCGGCGCCGCAGGTCGGCAAAGGCATATTCGGTGC
>NZ_CAIZIZ010000490.1 GCF_903933125.1 uncultured Lamprocystis sp.
GCTTCTGGTGTCTGGAGTTCTGACGTGTGCTCTCCGATCTCGACCGGGCCGCGGGCGCGTTGCGCACCCACGCCGCGGCGGCCACGGACACCGCGGACGCGTCCGCCGACCTGGCCGCGGCCGATGCCGACCGCGCCGCGCAGGAGGCGCAGGCCGCGGACCGCCGCGCCCAGGCCAACCGCACGCTCGCCCTGGACCGCACGCAGGCCACCGCCGCCACCCTGGAGAACGCGCGCGCCCAGGCCGCGGTGGCCGGGCAACTGAGCGGGGTGTCACGGGCCGGCGTCGCCGCCGCCGAAGCCGAGCAGGCGGTGGCGGAGGCCGCGCGCGCGACCGCGGCGCAGCGGGTCGACAGTGCGGCGCACAGTGTCCGGGCCGCCGAAGACGAACTGGCGGCGGCCAAAGAACAGCAGATTTACGGTGACAAGCGCGCCGCCCTCGAACGGCATCTGACCACCGCCAAAGCGCAATCGGCCCAGGCCAGTGCGGCGCTGGCCACCGCCGACGAGGCACTCACCACCACGCAGCACGGGGTTACGCAAGCCAAACAAGCCTATCTGGCCGCCGCCCGCGATGGCCGCGCCGAGGCCGTCCTGGCGGCCGAGAAGAATCTCACGCTGGCCACCGACGCCCATCGGCAGGCGTTGCGTGGCGCGTCGCTCGCCACGCAGGAGGCGTGGCGCGCCGGCAACGCGCTGGAACTGACCCAGCGCACCACGGCCACCACCACCGGCCGCTGGGGCGCCGCCACCGCGGCCCTGGGGCGCGAGCTGAAGGGCCTGCGCGATCCAATGAACGCGATGGCCGCCGGCATGGCGATCGTGATGGGCTACGAACTGGGCGCCTGGGCACGCGACGCGGGCCTGGGCCTGTTGCGTACCGCGGACGCCGCCAGCCTGGCCGGCCGCGCCTATGACGCGCTGGCCACCGCGGCCGAGAAGGCGATCGCCAACCGCGCCGAGACCGAGCAAGCGCTGGCCAAGCGGTTGCTGACGATCAGTGACGCCACTGGCCTCACGATCACCTCGACGCGCGAACTCAATGAGCTGATCGCCAAAGGCGCCTTGGTGCAGGACGCGGCGACCGGGGCCTGGCGCCGCGGTGCGACCGCCCAGACCGCGCTGGCCCAAACCTTCGATGCGACCGACGGGGCCTTGCAGGCCCAGGCGGACACGGTCGCCGCGGTCGGCAAGGCGCAGGCGGACGCTGCCAAGACCGCCGACCAGGTGACCCAGACCACCGCCGCCGCCGCGCGGGCGCGCGGCGATGAGGCCGCCGCCTTGCACGCAGTGGCCACGGGCACCGCCGCCGCGGTAGCCACCGCGCGGCAGTCGCTCGGCACTGAACAGGCGGGGCTGGCGCTCCAGCAGCAACGCCTGTCGCACCTCGAAGCCGAAGCCACGGCCCGGCGCACCCAATTGCAGGAGCGCGAAGCTCAGGCGGCCAAGGACGCGCAGCTCAAAGCGCGACTGGTCGAGGACGAGCGCGGGATCGCCGCGGCGCGGGTCGCCGCGGCGGAGGCGACCACCCACGTCAGCTTGACCGAAACCGGCGTGCAGCGCGCCAAAGCCGCCGCACGGCAGGAGGCCGAGCGCGGGCTGGTGCTGGCCGAGCAGGAGGCGCGGGAGGCCAACAAGCGGTTGACCGCCGTGCGTGCCGAGATCGCGGCGCAGGGCGAACTGTCGCAGACGCTACGCGAGGCGCGCGCCGACGCGCAGCGGCTGGCCGAGACCCAAGAGCGGGCGGTCGCCGCCGCGCAAGCGGCCGTGGACGCGGCCGTGCTCGAAGACCAAACCGCCCGCGCCGCGGCCCAGAGCTTCGGCCAGGAAGCGGCGGCGCTGGGGCCATTGATCACCCGGCGCGACGCGTTGCGCGCGAGCATCGCCGCCGTGGGCGCCGCCAGTGCCGCGGCGGTGCCGCTGCTTGACGAGTTGGCGGTGGCCGAGCAGCGCATCGCCCGCGCCGGCACCGCGGCCAAGACGGCACTCGATGCGGTCGCGCAGGCCGCCAAGGCGTTGGCGGACGCCCAGGCCGGCCAGGCCGGCGGCGGCGATCCGGTCGACCAAGCCTATGCCCGCTATCAAGCGGCAGCGGCCAAGCTGGCGGAAGGCGACGCGGCCGGCGCGCTGGCCGAGACCGCGGCCAGCTACCAGCTGCTGACCGAAGCAGTGAGCGACGGCAGCACGCGCGCCGGGATCGTCTTGACCCAGACGGCCCTGGCCGCCCTGACGGAACAAGCCAAGCAGGCGGTGCAGACCACCACGGCCGCCGCGGCGCCAACGCCAGCGACCCCAACGCCGCGCCAGGCTGGTACAACCAGCCCCGCCGGCAGCGACGCGGCCACGCAAGCCGACGCGTTGAGACGGGCCTATACCGCCGCCGGACTGACGGCCGAGCAGGCCGAGCGGGCAGTCGCCAAGCTCCATCAAGAAGCCGGGACGGGCGGTCAGGCCGCGGTTCGCCAGGGTCAGCAGTTGGTGGATGTCATCGACGCCACCGGTGCCGCGGCGACCCGCGCGACCGCTGCGGTCGCGGGTTTGCAACAGCAGCAGGCGGCGGCCCCCGCCGCCGCGGACACCCCGACCGCGCTCCCGGTGACCTTCGATGCTGCCGCGGCCGTGGCGGCGGTGCGGCAGCAGTTGGTCAGTGCCTTGGCCGTCCCGCTGCCGGTGTCGCTCAACGTGGCCGCCGCGGCGGCGGCCGCCGGACAGACCGTGGTCGCCGCCATCGCCGCCGCGCTGGCCGGGGCCTCCTTTAGCGTCCCGGTCACCGCCGTGGTGACCGTGGACAGCGGCGGCGCCACCCAGACCAGCGGCAGCGCCGACCTGAGCGACGCCGCGGCCAAGCGCGGAGGCTGCCAATGAGCAGCCGGCTGACCATCGGCGGGGTGGTGCTGGCCGCCGAGACGCACCTGGACCTGGCCGTCGCACTGGGTCGCCATCCCAGCGGGCGGCGCACCCTGCAGATCCAGGCGGGCGGCTGGTGGCCGCCGCCGCTGGATGCCGTGGTGTGGACCGCCCCGGTCACGGTGACCTACGCCGACCTGGTCACGCGCGCCCCGGCCTCGCTCACCGTGCTGTCGACCGGCGTGACGCGCACCGATGACTTAGCCGGCCCGACCTGCACCTGGTCGCTAAGCGGCGTCGAGGCCACTGGCGGATCGGTGTTGGTCACCCTGGGCACGACCGCCTATTGGGCCACGGTGCAGGTCCAGACCACGCGCAGCGGCACCCGCGAGGTGACGCTCAACGGCGAGGGGCCGACCGCGCCGGTGATCAGCGCCGGCAGCGTCGCGGTGACCTCGACCCTCTATACCGGCACGCTGACGGTGACCGCGACCAGTGTCACCAGCGATCCCACCACCGGGCTGGTGGCCTGGACGGTGACCGGCACCGATGCCGCGGCCAGCGTGGGGGCGGTGACGATCGGCGGGACAACCTACGTGGCCAGCGTGGCGATTGAGCCGCTGGGCGGGACCATCCAAATCAAAAGCAACGGCGCCGCGACCTTGCTCAGCAGTTGGAGCAAGCGGCAGGTGACCATCAGCGGCACCACGGCGAGCGCGCCCACGGTCAGCCCTGGTGTGGTGGCGGTGACCTCGGCGCTGTACAGCGGCAATCTGCTGACGCTGGGCGTGTCGCGCACCCTGGACCCGGAAACCGGGCTGGTGTCCTGGTCGATTGAGGGCCGCGAGCCATGAGTGAAGTCCTCAACTGGGGTGCCGCGCTGGCCGTGTCGATCGGCGGGACAAGCCGGACCGCCGACCTGACCGGCGCCGGGGCCATCGACCGCGAACTCGACGCCGCCGGCATCGCCACCTTGCGCTTGGCGCACGGCACCGCCAAGCCCGCGGTGGGCGCCGCCGTGCTGATCAGCGGCATCGTCGCCACCCCCTATGTCGGCGTGGTGTCGCGGGTGGGCTACGATCCGGGCGCCCGCGTGTGGGTGGTGCAATGCAGCGACCAACTGCAAGAGCAGTTCGAGGCCCTGGGCTCCGGCGTCGCGGTGTGCGCCCTGCTGCCGGATGGCGCCATCTGGCACCGCGATCTGCACGGCGAGTTCAACGACGGCTGGGAGGCCGCGCAAGATGCCATGGCGACGATCCCTCACTCCATCTTTATGGAGGGTGGGACGCTGCACGCCGTGCCCTGGGCCGGCACCGGCTACACCACGACCATTGAACATGCGGCGGGCGGGATCTATGACGGCTCGGTCGAGCTGACCGAGGCCAGCACCCGCGAGCGGGTGCGCCAACTCACCGCGACCGTGCAAATCCGCTACCCGCGGCTGCACCATTGGGCGCTCGCGGTCGGCTGGGCCTATCCTGACTGGGATTTCTGTGACTGGATGGCCCATCCGTGGGGACTCCCGACGCGGCAGATGATCGCCGAAACGGCGGCCGGCAATGCCTGGGCGCTCCAAGAAGCGGGCGGGTGGAGCGCGCCATCCGACGAGTTGGGCATCAACACCACCGGCCTGCCGGCCTCCGGGGTCTACTGCGGCCAGATTTGGTCCGTGCTGGGGTCCGCGTCTGACGGCGGGTTTGCATGGTTAAACAAGCTCTATGACACCCCCGCCAACATGGTCTATGCGGCCAGTTGGCGCATGGGCCGGCGCTGGGCGCAGACCATCGAGGAGACCTACACCCTCACCGTCAGTGCCACCGCGGGCACCGTTGGCGCCGTGCTGGCCAACGAGCAAGCCAGCCATGCGGCGACGGCCGACGAGACGGGCTGGGACGGCTCGGCCGCGACCCGGCTGCCGACTGGCGCCGAGTGGACCATCAGCCAAGGGCATCGTTGGAGTGATCGGCTGGTGACCGCCAATCGGACCTTGGTACTGCAAGGCATGGTGCAGACCCTGGCCACCCGCATCCGCGCCAGCCAGCGGCGCACCACCCTCAGCGTGGCCGTCGAGCCGGGCAGCGAGCCGGGCCTGGGGTCGCGCTGTCGCATCGTCGCCGAAGACCTCAGCGCCGAGGGGCAGGTCATCCAGTTGGCTACATCGTGGGACAGCGACAGCCATCAGGCGCGCTGCCAGGTCACGCTCAGCGTCAGCGGCGGCGCGACCGCGGGCGATGCCTTGAGCGCCCCCACGGCCCCCGATGTCAGCCCGGCGGCGGGCGGCTACACCCTCGCCAGCGCGCTGACGCTGGGCACGCACATCGGGCGCGCTACCGACTGCCCCGAACAGGACGAAGAGTGGGACGGCTGGATCTCCAACGTGTTCGAAGGCGTAGACATCGACGCCAACCTGGAGGGCGAGGTCTATGACGAGGGCTTCGTGCTCGTCACCCCCGACGTGCCGGACGCCGCGCGCAACGACCAGGTGGGCACGGTGACCGCCACCTACACCATCGACCCGCTGAGCGGAACCCTGTCCCTGACCTGATCACCCTGACCGGACCCTCGACAAACCATGGACAAACGCACCGGCTTCACCCTCACCATGGCCCAGCCCTCGCTCGGCGTACCGATGCGCCAGCACGGAGACAAGTTCGCGGTCGCCCTCAATGCGGTCGCCGTGCGCAAGCGCCGCGCCCAGAAACGCTGGCTGCTGGCGCCGACCACCGCGCGCCAACCGGTCAGCGGCGGCCGGTCACTGGCGACGCCGACCAGCCGGGCGACTGTCTGATGGCGGCCGACCGGCTGCGCCGCGAGATCGAGTCACTGCTGCGCGGCGACTGGCGCCACGCGCTGGGGCCGAGCGCGGCGCGTCAGCCGGTGCTGGGGTCGCGGGGCGTGGCGGTGCCGATGGCGCGCGCGAGTGTGCCGGTCCCGGTGTCCTCATTGCTGATTGAAACAGGATGGGTCACGCTGGGTGCGGCGATGATCGAACCCGGCACCCTGTGGTACCCGCCCAGCGTCGCGGCGCGGGCAGCAGGCCCATCGCCAGACGCGATCATGGACCTCCTGGTGAGAGCGGCAGGGGGCTGGGACTTCGATGTCACCGCGCATACCGATGGGCGCGACTCCCTAACATTTCCAGGTGACGGCGTCAGAGCGGAATGGGTCGGCCATTTGTGGGATGGCGCCAATGTCACAGGTCGGCTAAAGGCGATGCAGCAGGCGCTGCTCGGGGAGCGGGGCCGCGGCTTCGGTGCGCTCGCCAGCTACGCATTTTCCGCGCCGTCGTTGGTCACGCAGACCTATGGCATCTTTCACCGGCCGGACCGTGCCGGGTGGTACTGGATGGAGATCACCCGCGATGGCGTCCGCTATCAGCCGATGGTCTTTACGCCGCTCGGGGATGCGATCGAAGCAAGCAGGATCGCGGCTGATCCTACGCAAGCGCGGCAGTTGGAAGCTTACCTGTGGACCCAAGCCGCCGCGCCCTCTGGCGCTGCGTGGAGCGACGCGACAGGCGAGTGGCCAGCGGGCGGCGTGCTGGGGTCCCCGCTGCGCGGCGGGTGGCAGGTGTCGGATGATGGCGACGTCGCAGCGGTCGCGACCCAAGCCGATGAGTATGCCGCGGGCGCGACGACGGCGATGCAGTCGCGGGGGCGCGACTATCGGATTGCGATCGCCGAGGCCAGCGGCGGCGGTCTGACCGCCCATTGCACGCTGCACAGTAGCGGCCGCTGGTGCCCGAGCAGGGCCTATGAAAGCATTTGGATACCCTTTCGCGGGGCGGGCGGGCTGCTGGCGATGGTGCCCGTGGAGTGGCCTGTGTGGGAGCCAGGGGGCGTGTGGGACACGTCGGTGCCCGTCTATACGTCCGTGCTGCCTGACGGCAGCATTGCTGCATGGACCAGCGGGTACCAGCAACACGAAGCGCAGAGCCTCCCGTCCAGTGATTTCAATGAAAAACTGGCTGCGACCTCGTTTTGCGGCGTCGGGGGGTGCGCCGTGGATTGGCAGACCTGGACGGCGCTGGGGGTCCGAGGGTTTGCCGGTCCGACCGATCTGCGGGTTTTGGTCGGTAGTGGCGGGACAAGACGCTGTTCGTCTTTAACCGCGGTGGTGACACTGCCCAACGCAAAAACATGGGTGTCTAGCAACCAGGACACGCAGCGCCCGCGCCCAGGGAGAGTGGGAGGGCTTGGTGGTGCGTATGCTTTGGGTAATTTTTGCGACAACCTTGTGGATGCTCGGCCCTCATGTCCGCCTGGAGGCTCTGATGGTACATGCTGGTGCGGGTATTACGGTGCGAACTACTATCTCGTGTGTGACTTTGGCCGCGTAGATTACCGCACGGAAACGCTATCCGCGTCCTCCCAGCACGGATATTCCGCGCTGATCCTGGCACACGGCGACCCTGGAGTCACGTACGGATATAAGGCCCAGACTACGCCCGGATGGGGCGGAGCGTATGCCACGGCATCAGGCGGCGGGATCCTAACCATGGACGTGTGGTGGGCTGACTGGTGTCTGGCTGGCCGTGCGCAGTACCAATATACAGCACAGGCAAGGATCCCTCAAAACAGCGATTGGACTGGAGAATTCGCGCCGCGCGGAGCGCTGGTGCAGCATAATCCAGACCAACAGCCGCACGCGCTCGCACGCAGTGCGACTGGGTCGGGGTCAGTCAGTTACCCGGTTGTGCAAACGGTGACAGAAAGCCGCGTGGTGGGCGATGTGTCAGTGGTGCTTAGCTCCGCGGTGTCAACGCCAGCGTGGAGCGGCGAGACCGCCCCTTATGTTTTGCCTCTTGATGGCCAGTCTACCGAGCTGACACTGGTTGAGTGTCATCTGTCGGCGATTGAGCGGCTGGCTGTGCAGTCAGCCGGGTGCGTGGGCGGGTGGGCGCTGGGGTCTACTGACTTGCCCGCTGGCACATCATCGTGGGTGGGCGCCTGGATCGGCGGGGTATAGCGCGTGACCAAGCCAAGACGATCGGTGTGCGGTCGATGGCGGCGGTGTTGTTAACAGCCTGACGACGAAACGCCAAATGGTTTGAAACAAGTGTCTCAAACCATTTGGCGTTTCGTCTCAAACCATTTGGCGCGCTACACGGTCATGGCGCCATACCCGCCTCTGCCCGTATACTCACGGGTTCGATCAACCGGAGTAAAGATCTTGGACATCAACCCCATTGCCAATACGATCAATGACCTGAAGGGGCGCGTCGCGTCCCTTAGGGGGTATCTTTGACTACGAAGAGCGCAAAGAGCGGCTGACGGAGGTTCTGCGCGAGCTCGAAGATCCGGCGGTCTGGAACGATCCTGAGCGGGCCCAGACCCTAGGTCGGGAGCGCGCGGCCCTGGAGGCCGTGGTGCTGACCGTCGATGAGATGACGGCCGCGCTCATCGACGCCGACGACCTGCTGGCCCTGGTTGCCGAGGAAGAGGATGAGGCGACGGCGGCGGATCTGATCCGCGACCTGGAGCGGTGCGAGCAGCGCGTCGGCGGACTGGAGTTCCGCCGCATGTTCGCCGGGCCGATGGACGACAAGAACGCCTTCGTCGACATCCAGGCCGGCTCCGGCGGGACCGAGGCGCAGGATTGGGCTGAGATGCTGCTGCGGATGTATCTGCGCTGGGGTGAGCGGCGCGGTTTCAAGACCGAACTGCTGGAGGTCTCGGAGGGCGAGGTGGCCGGCATCAAATCCGCGACCATCCATTTCCAGGGGGATTATGTGTTCGGCTGGCTGCGGACCGAGATCGGTGTCCACCGGTTGGTGCGCAAGTCGCCCTTCGACTCCGGCAACCGTCGTCACACCTCCTTTGCGTCAGTGTTCGTCTCCCCTGAGATCGACGACACCGTGGAGGTCGAGATCAACCCGGCGGATCTGCGTATCGACGTCTACCGGGCGAGCGGCGCCGGCGGTCAGCATGTGAACCGCACCGAATCCGCCGTGCGCATCACGCATAATCCCACCGGGATCGTCGTGCAGTGCCAGAACGAGCGCTCGCAGCACAAGAACAAGGACCAGGCCATGAAGCAGCTCAAGGCCAAGCTCTACGAGTTCGAGATGCAGAAGCGCCGTGCCGCCCAGCAGGTGGTGGAGGACAGCAAGTCCGATATCGGCTGGGGCAGCCAGATTCGTTCCTATGTATTGGATCAATCGCGTATCAAAGATCTGCGCACCAATGTCGAGATTGCCAACACCCAGTCGGTACTCGACGGTAATCTCGACCCCTTCATCGAGGCGAGCTTGAAGAGCGGCCTGTAACTTTCCGGAGAACCATGGAGATGTACGGAGATGTCTGAATCGATCCAGGGCGAGTCGAGCGGTGCGCCCGCGTCAGAGGAGAATCGCGACGACAACAAGCTGATCGCGCAGCGGCGCGAGAAGCTGGCGCTGTTGCGCACCCAGGGCAACGCCTTTCCCAACGACTTTCGGCGCGACGCGCTCGCCGGTGATCTGCTCGCCGACTATGGCAACTGGACGGTCGAGGCTCTGGAGGCGGCGCCGATACAGGTCACCATCGCCGGCCGCTTGATGAGCCGCCGGATCATGGGCAAGGCCAGCTTCTCCCATGTGCAGGACATGTCGGGCCGCATCCAGCTCTTCGTCCAGCGCGAGGTCCTGGGTGAGGATGTCTATGGCAGTTACAAGCGTGACCTGGATATCGGCGACATCGTCGGTGCCGAGGGCACCCTGTTCAAGACCAAGACCGGCGAACTGTCGGTGCGGTGTCAGTCGTTGCGCCTGTTGACCAAAGCGCTGCGGCCGCTGCCCGAGAAGTGGCATGGCCTGGCCGACCAGGAGACCCGCTACCGTCAACGTTACGTGGATTTAATCGTCAACGAATCGACTCGCGCCGCCTTCCGCACCCGCATCGCCATCATCCAGTACATCCGCGATTATCTGAACTCCAGAGCCTTTCTGGAGGTGGAAACGCCGATGATGCACGTGATCCCGGGGGGCGCGGTCGCACGTCCCTTCGTGACCCATCACAATGCGCTCGATATGAAGCTGTACCTGCGGATCGCCCCGGAGCTCTATCTCAAGCGGCTGGTGGTCGGCGGGTTCGAGCGCGTCTATGAGATCAACCGCAATTTCCGCAACGAGGGCCTGTCTACCCGCCACAACCCCGAGTTCACCATGCTCGAGTTCTATCAGGCCTACGCGGACTACCGCGACCTGATGGACCTGACCGAGAACCTGCTGCGGGGCATGGCCGAGTCGGTGCTGGGCAGCCCGGTGTTCGACTATCAGGGCACCCGGTTCGACTTTGGTCTGCCGTTCGAGCGTCTGAGCGTGCGCGACGCCGTCCTGCGCTTCAATCCGGAGTTCACGCCGGCCGACATCGACGACCTGGACGCCGCGCGGCGCAGCGCGGCGACCCTGGGCATTCACCCCAAGGACGACTGGGGGCTGGGCCGCATTCAGATCGAGATCTTCGAACAGACCGGCGAACACCAGCTCATCCAACCCACCTTCATCACCGAGTACCCCACTGAAGTCTCGCCGCTGGCCCGCAGCAATGACCAAAACCCGTTGGTCACCGACCGTTTCGAGTTCTTCATCGGCGGGCGCGAGATCGCCAACGGCTTCTCGGAGCTGAACGACCCCGAGGATCAGGCCGAGCGCTTCCGCCATCAGGTCGCGCAGAAGGATGCCGGCGATGAGGAAGCCATGTTCTTCGACGCCGACTACATCCGCGCCCTGGAATTCGGCCTGCCGCCGACCGCGGGCGAGGGCATCGGCATCGACCGCCTGGTGATGCTGTTCACCGACTCACCCTCGATCCGCGACGTGCTGCTGTTTCCGCACCTGCGGCCGGAGGACTGAACGGTTCCTAAGGCTGCAATGAGTGATAGCCTTCGTACCTGATATCCGGACAGCGCCTTGGTGTAGGGGCGGGTGTGAAACCCGCCCCTACGTCCGGTTATCACGTCCGATGACTCTATGCGAACATGGCACCTGCCTTCCAATGCTGTAGCTCCCCAACCACCCAGTGCTGCATCGCCCGACCATGCTCCGTGGCGCATTGAATATCACGCGTGTCCACCGCCTGATGGCCGAGCCACTGGAGGCGCAGCACGTCACCGTCGGCGCGGGCACAAGGGAAGAGCATGCCCCAGATAAAGCCGTGCTGATAGGCCAGGGTGATGGCACGCGCCGCGCCCGTATCGGCAACGGGAATATCGAGGTAAATCGGCACCATATGAGCACTGATCATCGCGGCCATCTCCGCCCGGACGCGCGCCAGCCCGCCGCTGCCAAGCTCGTCCGCGGCGATCAGCCCCACGTTGAGTTGAGGAAGCATCGAGGTACGTAGGCGCAAGATCCCCGCGGGTCGGTAATTGACACCGGTGTCCACCGCGCGCTGCAGGCCGAGTTTCCCGGTGATCTGCCGATAGATCGGTTCCAGGTGGGCCGGCAGATGGGCTGTCAGCAGGGGGCCCGGCGCAACACTCAGGACCATCGGCACCAGGCTCATACGCCCGTCCAGCGGGTTTGCGATATGTGACATGCGTAACGTGCTCGGGAAAGCGCCCAGCAGCAGCCCCACTTCCACCCCGCCTGCCGCGACCACGATGCGCTGAGACGCCACGTGATTCGCCACGCATTCCGCCCAAAGCGCTGGTGTGCCAGCCCGTCGCGCCTCCTGGAGCAGTTGGTTATTGAGCCGCGACGCCAGGCCCAACCCCCGGTAGCGGGGGTCCACCGCCAAACGCCCGACTTCAGATGTCAGGTAAGGCGTATCAGGGATAGCGGCCAGGTGGCCTATCAGCTCACCCGCATCATCGATCGCTACGATACCACTCATCTCGCCGGCCCTCAGCAGCCGCCGGATCGCCTCCGGGGAATAAAATTCCGACCTCGGATAGGTGTAGCCATAGACCCGGTAGATCAGCCGGACCAGACCCTCGGCATCGTCGGTGCTCAACGTTTGCAGCCGTACGGTTGCCGCCGTTGCCCCGGCCGTCCGTGGCGGTTGGGCCGACGTCGAGAGGTCGCGGGCATTTACGGAGGGGCCGTCGCTGGTTTCCGCGGGCAGGTGCGCAACGCATTCGGTCCAGTTGCCGCCGTTGCCCTGCTCCCCCCGGCGGAATCCGGCCAGCCCCGACGTTCGCGCCAACTGGTCGGCGGAATACGCCGGTGCCCCCTCGACCCACTGCGGCATGCGCATGTCGCTGACTCGCAGGTGAACCTGATGTCCATGCAGGCCGAGCTTCACCTCGACCGTTGGCCGATCACCGGCAAACACCTCACGCGTCCGCGCCTCCCGCAGGGTCTGGGTACAGACCGCCGTCATGCTGTCGAGCACCGCGGCCTCCAGGCCGAGACCGCGCAGCGTGCCTGCCACCGCGTCCACCGCAACCGTCTCCGCCACGGCATCGGCCAGCCGCAAATCCAGCAGCAGATGGTTGCCGGCCGCAGGGTTCAGTTCCCGCGGCTCATCCGCGGGGCAGACGGCAGTATCACAGGCACCGCCTTCATTCGCATCCGTAGTCATCGGAGTTGATCTCCCGATTCAATCGGAGTCTTTGCCTTCAAGGAGCGCCGACAGGAACATGGTCGGGCTATGTGCTGTCGGCGCGCTGCGGAAGGCGAGCAAAAAGGGAGCGAGGTGTTTCAGAATTTGACGGAAATCGCCTATCCTTCTTCCGGGAACCCATACGGTGGGGGTACGCATCGCAGCAGCGGTCCGGCTGGGCCGAGTTGGGCCCCCCCGGCTTCGGCGGCGGCGATCTCCACGACCGCCAGGAGTGCATAGCGGCTCCCGCCGAGCGGACGTGCATCGACCACCCGGCCGGCACCCTGTTCGGAGGTGCTGCCCGCCGCGTGGAGTTCATCGCCGGGTTGCGGCGGCGTCGGGCTCTCGACTTCCGCCAGATACATGCGGCGCTTGAGTGTACCCAGGTAGCGCATCCGCGCCACCACCTCCTGACCGACATAACAACCCTTGGTGAAGTTGACTCCATCAATGAGTTGCATGTTCACCATCTGCGGGACAAAGGTCTCGATGGTGGCGTTATACACGTTAGGAATGCCTGCACGGATATCGAGCAGGGCCCAGGCGTCCGCGTTTCCCATCACCGAGTTGGGTGCCAGGGCATCCCATAGGGGCGCCAGCCGCTCGAAGGGGCCGATCAACTCGAAGCGTGGGACCGGGGCCGGCAGGCGCAGCACGGTGATCTCGCCGGTCACTGCCAGATCATTGTCCAAGTCCGGCAGCGCGAGCCCGAGCGCCGCCAGGGCACCGACCGCACTGCTGCCGGCGACACCGATGCGGATCGGACCGTCGCTTTCGTCTTCGAGTGTGACCTTCGCGCGCATCACGAACAGCCGCAGCCGTTTGAGTGTGTCGGCGACCCGTTCGCGCGGCAGTTGGAGCAGGAACGCGTCACCCAGGCGCATGACCCGGAACAAGGCGAGCATCCGGCCCTTGGGGCTGCAATGGCCGCTCAGTTGGCTGTGGGTGTCCGAGACGGCCCGGATATCATTGGTCAACTGGCCTTGCAGGAAGGTCAGGGCATCGTCGCCGCGCACCGCGATCAGCCCCAGGTGCGAGAGGTCATAGCGGGTGCAGTCCGCGTCGGCGGGCGCCTGCGGCGCCGGTTCGTGCGCGTCCGCGCCGTCGCGGGCGCCCCGTGCGGTGAGAAAAGCGCGCCAATCAGGATTCATCTTCGCTACCCTCTTGCTGCGGCGCCGCCCATCGGCGCCTGTCGATCACGGCATCGGGGGTATCATACCCAAAGCCCCAGTCCCTCACTTGTATCACCGCGGAGCACTCAGCCACTTGTCGTCACATCAACCCAGTCCGCCGGCCGATAGTCTGGTGCTCTACAAAGTGCATCCCGCCCGTGTCGTCAGCGTAGGCGAGAAGATCGAAATCGCGCTCGAAGGCGGTCAGACCAAGCGCGTGCGCGCCAAGGATCTGGAATTGCTGCACCCTGGGCCGTTGCGCAGTCTGGGCGAACTCGTGCCGCAGGAAGGCGAGGTCGAGGCCGCCTGGGAACTGTTGGAGGGCAGCGAGACCACCCTCCAGGAATTGGCCGAACTCGCCTTTTCCGCCTTCACCCCGGTCACCGCCTGGGCCGCCTGGCAACTGGTGGCCGAGGGGCTGAGCTTCACCGGCACCCCCGGCGCCATCCGTGCCCGTCCGCGGGCCGAGGTCGAGCACGACCGCGCCCAGCGGGATGCCAAGGCGGTCGCCGAGCGGGAGTGGCAGGCCTTTCTCGGGCGCATGGCGCAGGCCGCGCCGGCACCGCAGGACGCCGGTCGTCTCACTGAAGTTGAGCGGCTGGCGCTGGGCCAAAGCGAGCGCAGTCGCGTCCTGGAGGCCTTGGGCCACGAGCAGACCCCGGTCAATGCCCATCGTGCCTTGATTCAGGTGGGCCATTGGTCCGATCGTCATAACCCCTATCCAGGGCGGTGCTCCGTCCCGACGGCGGACCCTGACCTGCCGGTCCCCGCGTTACCGGATCAACAACGCCTCGACCTGACCGATTTGCCGGCCTACGCCATCGACGATGAGGGCAACCAGGACCCGGATGACGCGGTGAGCATCGACGGCGACCGGCTCTGGGTCCATGTGGCTGACGTCGCGGCGCTGGTCGCGCCGGAGGGCGCCGTCGAGCGCGAGGCGCGCGCGCGCGGCAGTAACCTCTATCTGCCGGAGCGGGTCATCAACATGCTCCCCCAGGGCGTGACTGAGCAGTTGGGGTTGGGCTTGCAGCCCGTCTCACCTGCCTTGTCGGTTGCGCTGCGCTGTGATGAACAGGGGTCACTGACCGATATCGAGGTGCATCGGACCTGGATTCGCGCCCAACGACTGAGCTATGACACGGTGGATGGCCGGCTCGGTGAAGCGCCGTTCGCCGCCATGTGTGCATTGACCGACCGTTTTCGTGCCCGGCGGGTGGCCCTGGGGGCGATCTCGCTTGATTTGCCGGAGGTGAGTGTGCGGGTCGTCGACGGTCGGGTGACGATCCGGCCACTCCCGCGTCTGGCCAGTCGGGGGCTGGTCACCGAGGCCATGCTGATGGCCGGGGAGGCGGTGGCGCGCTTTTGTCAGGAGCACGGGATTCCGATCAGTTACGCCACGCAGGTCGCGCCGGACGCCGGCGATCAGCCGCGCGACCTCGCCGCCATGTATGCCCGTCGACGCACCTTCAAGCCGACTCGCATGTTGGGAGCCCCGGATCTGCATGCCGGTCTGGGACTGCCGCTCTACACGCGCGCCACCAGTCCCTTGCGGCGCTATTCGGACCTCCTGGTCCACCAACAACTCTGCGCCTGGCTGTCCGGCCAGCCGCTGCTGACACCGGAGCAGGTGACCGAGCGGATCGGCGAGGCCGAGGCCGCCGCAGGCACGGTCCGGCGCGCTGAGCGGCTCTCGAATTTGCATTGGAAGCTGGTTTTTCTCAAGGATCACCCGGACTGGCAGGGCGAGGCGATCATTGTCGGGAAGGAGGAGCGTAAGGGCGTGGCCCTGATCGGCGCGCTCGCCCTGGAGACGCGGCTGCGGCTGCGCGATGAACCCGATCTGAATCAAGGCATTCGGGTGGGCGTGAGGGATATTGACGTGCCGGATCAGACAGTCAGCTTTCGGGTGTTGGGTTAAACCGCGCCCGGCGCGGTATGCGATGCTGTTGGATGGGATCGGCCCCGGCAGATTCGACGATTTCTGGAGCCGGCGCGGTTTAAGGTGATTTCCGGGAAAGGATCTA
>NZ_CAIZIZ010000491.1 GCF_903933125.1 uncultured Lamprocystis sp.
AGGGTGTCAGAGAGTCGCATGGCGAGCCTCATCGACAAGCCCTAATCAAAGCCTTGGGGCTCTTACTGCTCTGCCGAATCTTCACATCAGAGGCTTACGCTACTTTCAGACGTTGCCATGGAGCCATTTTCTTTTTGTGTAACAGCCCTATCCTGCTGTTTTTAAAAAACTATGCGACCTACTGAGATCCCAGAGAGCCAAGATCTGTGATTTTCCTCAGCCCGATGGTGCGGGCACTGAGGCTGCGCTCGACTTGGGGGTGGGCAGGTCGCGGCGGGTAACGACCAGACCGTCGAGTTCGACCAGGGTGACCGGCGGCACCCCCAGCACCCGCACGCTTTGCCCGCCGGGTAACTGGTTGTCGGCCCACACCATGACGATGGATGCGGCGACTTCGGCCGAAAACCAGTCGTTCAAGACGGTCCAGATGCGTTCGCGCACGGCGGGGCTGACGCGGGGAGCGCTGTAGACGCCTGGGGCCAACTCCAGCATGGATGAGGCGAGAAACCCGCGCACTCGATCAGACACATTTCGCGTCACTACCACTGTCATCGACACCGAGCAACTCCTTGACCCTATCGATCATTTTTGAGATGAGGTGGTGCTTGCGAAACCAGGCCGCGGCCTCCCGGCGTAACTCGCGCTCCAACCGGATCTCCGGATCGTCCAGCGCCTTCTTGGCGACAGCGAAAGCGAGCGGTAGCGTGATATCGGCCCGATACAGGTCGGTGACATCCAAGGTAAAGGCATTGCTGGAGTCCTCATGGATGAAGCCCAAGGGCGGCAAGGCGCCGACGGCGGCAACGGCGATATCCGCCGCGGCCTCGACGAAGGTCACGGCGTGGTTGATGGCCTGATTGGGGATATCGGTCGCGTTGGGATTGTTGCGGTCATAGTGCCGACCCTTCCAGGGGATGCCGTGCTGGTCGGCGACCAGCCGATAGGTCTCCTTGAGTCTTGCGCCTTCGATGCCGCGCAGCACGGTAATGTCCTTGTGGGGCAGAATGCGCCCAAAGCGCCAGGCATACATACGGCGGGCCACGTCGATCCGCGCCTTCTCGTCGGCCCAGAGACGGGCATGGGCGCGCGCGACAGCGGAGTGACCCTGGCCCCAGGGCGGCGCGGTGTAGAACTTGACCCCGCCCTCGCCAACCGCGGCCAAGAGGGTGCCGTGGCGGGCCAGGAGGCGCAGCACGTCGTGACTGACGGTGGAACCAGGCCCGAGCAGGATCAGGGAGACGCTCTGATAGGGGATGGCATAGTCGCCGGGTTCGAGGTCGTCGGATTGTGCGGCGCGAAAGTGCAGGGTGCCGTCTTCAACCGTGAGATTGCCGCGCGCGAGCCAGAGCAGCCCATGCCGATCGGCATGGGGGATACGGGACTCAGCCAGTCCCAGGCGGCCGGCGAAGAGCCCGACCATCAGAGCGGTCTCACCAACAACATGCCATAACCGAAGGCTCCGTGCCGGCCGACCCCTCTTGCCAGCTGGCCGTGGAACGCGGCCCCATCGACGATCCGCAGAACGCCCCGCAGCAGGGCCGCTGGGCGAACCAGGTGGGCTCGGCCCCGACCGTGTCGGCCAGCTTGATGCCCCTGACGGAACTGTTGGACCAGATGAAAAGCAGCCAGGTCACAGGTCTCGACCGCGGCGGCCTCCTCGATGCGGGCCGCCAGCCAGTCGCAATAGACCGCGGCGCGGTCCAGTCCGGCGTCCGGGCCGGCCCGGTCCGCCTCGCGCAGGAAACAGTCCCGTTCGACACCGGTGCGTGCGCGGCGGGTGACGGGGCAGGCCAGGATCTCGAAGCCGAGTCGCCGACCCGGCTGCCAGTGCTCCGGTCCGGGCAGCGCGGCCACGGCCAGACCCTCATCCAGGGGGCAGACGGCGCGGGCGGCCGGCTCGGCGAAGGTGCGGGCCTGATCCAGCAGCGCTTCCCGGCCGTGGGGCGAATAGGCCAGGAGCTTGGGCGGCTTACGATGACCCGCGTCCAGATGCAAGCGGAAGGGGCGCGGCGCCAGTACGCCGAAGGTGGCGGCGAGCCAGGCATGGACGCCATAACCCAGATCGGAGTCCGCCGCGTGGTGCTGGCCCTGACCGGCCAGGAAGCGCAGCAGTGCGGCGGGATCCGGATGCAACTGGACCATGTTCAGCGGGGTGCTCAGGGGCATAACAGGGCCTCCTCGATCCGTCCTTCGCGGCGCCGCCGTTGACCGGCATGGATCTGGTTGTGCCAGTCGCGGCGATCGTAGAGTGTGATCTCGCGGCTGGCGCCCTGGGCCTCCAGGTGGGCCGGCCAGCAGGCTTCCATGGGGTCCGGGGTGTGGCGGGTGCCGGGGCGTTGGGCGCGCTTGACCTGACGCAGGGCGGTCAGGACATCGGGGGCCGCAGTGGTTCCCAGGAGCAGGGGGGTGGACGGCAGACAGGTCTTGCGCCCCAGGAACAGCGGTCGGGCGGGTGCACGCAGGGCAAGCGCCAGGTCCGCGACCGTGGGCGGTCCTTCGCCGGTCAAGGTGAGTGTGACGGTCATGACGCCATTGGCCCAATAATGCCGGTAGCGGATGTGGGTGCCGTACTTGGCGGAATCGCCCCCGGCGCGATGCTCCGGCGCGCCGCGGGTGGTCCAGCCGCCGTGTTCGGCCTTCTTGGCCGGGTCCGCATAGCCGATCATCTTGGCCTGGCCCAAGTCCACCGTGTGATAGTCCAGCAAGGGCTCGGGGGTCTGGTCCCAGCGGGCGGCGAATTCGATCCGCCCCTGGAGTTGCGTGAGGGCCTCGGCATCACCGTGCCGCCAGCCCAACGCGTTGCCGAGCAAGCCGGTCAGCAGGGAGAGCCCTGGGAAGCGGTCGGTGGGTCCGTGTTGGTCCACCATCACGCCGCCGAAGCTCATCAGGGGGGCGTCAAAGCGCAGCAGCAGGATGTCCATCGGACGCCTCCCCGAAGATGATGTTCAGGATGGCGGCACTGGCGTTGTCAAGGGATTGGGGTTTGGGTTCATCCGTCCAGGCGCAGGTGGTCGCCAGGGTGCGGGTCTCCGCGGTTGGGCCGAACATGGCCTCTTGGGCCTGGAGGTGGGCGGCGAGTGCGTCGACCGCCTGACCGGTGAGGTTGCCGCGCGGGCGCAGGGCCTGGAGGTAGGCGTTGGCCAGGCTGCGAGGCTGCTGGGGACCGGCCTCGAGGAGCACGAAGTCGCTGTAGGCATAAGGCGCGGTGGCGCCGAGCTTGGCCCCGGGGCTGACAGTGGCGATGGCCCGGATCAAGGCACCGAGGACCTGGCGAACTTCCTTGCTATCCTGGGCACGCCAATCCTTGGGGTCGCTGCCGGTGAAGTTGGAGACCAGCAGGGGCACGTCGACCGCGACATAGCCGTAGAAGACGCCGGAGCCCAGTTCCATGTCGCCCGCATGGGCGGCGCCGGTCTCCTCGTCCCGGTTGAGGTCATCCACCACGGTGAAATAGTCCACCTCGGTGTCGAGACCGTGGACCGTGAAGGCGTGCGCGACATGCACCGCGGCATCGGAGCGCGCCAGGATGTCGGAGGTCACGAAACGCCCAAACAAGGCGCCCTCCACCCCGGCGAACAGGTTGCCATGGCCGGCCTGGCGCAGCATGGTCTTGAAGTTGGCTTTGTCGCCCTTGAGCCTGGTTTCCAGGAGTTGCTCAGCGCCCTGGCCCTGGGCGGCGCACTCGGTCAGCAGGCCGACCAGGAAGTCCGCCTCCGGCTTGCCGAACAGAATCGGTTGCTTGACCTGCAGGCCGATAATCTCGGTGTCTGCCGCGGGGCTGGCTTCCCCTGATTCGAGATCCAAGTCCAGTTCGCCTTGCTCAGCCTTGGCCTTCTTGCCCTTTTTTGGCTTCTCCGCCTTGGGTTTGTCGGACTTTTGGAGCAACAGTGTGATCAGGGACTGGGTGAGCCGCGTCGCCGCTTCCTGGCCCAGACCGGACTCGTCGATCAGCCGTTGGCAGATTTCACGCTGGAAGAAATGCCGGGTGCGCAGGCCGCCAGGCAGCGGCACGGTCTGATGGAGATTTTCCCGCCAGTGGCGTTTAAGGCACTGGGAGGAGACCCGCAGTCGGGTCTGATCGCCGAAGGGGATGCGCTTGGCGAGCCCCGCGTCGTCGCGGTTGAGCAGGGTGGCATGATAGGACGTCAGGGTGTGGATCTGCAGGAACATGGCTTAATCCTTATCCTTGAGGTTGCGATAAAAGGCGCGGGCGATGGCGAGCCGGGCGGATTCCTGCCGTTCGCGGTTATTCGCGAGCAGCAGCCAGGCAAAATCGACCCAGTTGCATGAGGCGTTCTTGGCGGCCAGGAAGCGGGCGGCGCGCAGCAGCAGGGTGTGCAGGGTCGTGTCCTCGGCGGCCAGCAGGCGCTCCAGGCGCGACTCCGCATAACCGGCTTCGGCCAGGGCCTGGCCGGCAGGTCGATCAGGGCGGTGGGCCGTCTGGCCCATCAGTGCGATGCCGGCCACCAGGGTCATCCAGGCGTCTTGGCTGCGCTCCCAGTCCTCCGGCAGGTGACGGAAGGCGAAGCGGTAAAACGCGAGCTCCGGAGCTTGTGTGGGGTCGAGGCGCCGCAGTCGCGCCCGCTCGCCGGTCGGGAACTCGGTGGAGGCGAGCACGCCGGCGATGTGGCCGATGCGCTGACGGAGGTCCGGGGTGGCGGAGGCCGGGGCCTCAGCTGTGGCTGGTGTCGTCATGGGCGGTCTCTCCCTGGTCGTCTATTGGTGTCGGCGTGAGTACGGGAAAGTGTTTGCGCAGCAATCCGTGGAATACCCCCTGGGCGCGGACCTGCGCCCGGTAACGGCGCCCGGCGCGGGTGGGATAGCGGGCGATGGCCTCGGTCAGCGCGGCCTCGGCCTTCTGCTTCAGGGCCTGCAGCCACTCCAGCCGGGCGGTTTCCAGGTCCGGGTGCTCGGCGGTGCGCCAGAGCCAAGGGAAGAAATCGGCGGACCAGGCGGCGGCGAACGACCGTTGTGTTTCCCCCCACCAAGCCGTGACTTCGCGTTTTTCAAAATCGACCTGCTGCGGTCCCGCTTCCAGCAATGAGTACACGGATGCCTTAAGAATCCTGTTCTGCATGGTCCCGCTATCTTCAATAGCGGTCTTGCTGAGGGCGGCCAGGCGATCGTGCTCAGGGCCACGGCCAAACATACGCCGGGCGCTGGTATGGGGAATCGGCACGATAGCCTGATAGAATCCGTCGGTAGTGCCAATTCCCCGAACCAAGACAGATGCCGTGAAGCGGCAGTGCTGGCCGGCGCGCCCCTGAGTTGGCAGTTGAAGCCCGGTCAGGGCGAATCCGTCTTGGAAAATCAGATCGCGCAGTAGGCTTGGTGTGAATCCGTTGGCCGATACGGTGAGCGCCGACTTGTTTTTTAGATTGATCGGGATCCAGGGGTCTCCGAGGTCTCCGTTAGCAGCCTTGGCCGCGATTCGTTGGCTCTTGCTGGTGGCTCCCAGTGCACGAATGTCCCTGGCGTCGCCCACCAGTCTGACGACTCGGCAAGCCTCGATGAAGAACGGGTCCAGGGTGCTCAGGACGAGACTGCTGTGACGGTCCCACGGCGGTATCCAAGTGCATACCAGGCCATCCGACCGGTAGTGCCAGGACTGTGCTAAGAGGTCCGGCCGCAGTGCCATAATCCTCGTGGTGTGTTCGCGCCAGCGCTCGCCCCATGTCGTCGCATAGCTTAGGGCAACGACCGACCGACTTCCGGCACCGCTGTTCATGCGTGCAATACCATATTTTCCATTGCCAAACACACCGCTCATGGTTTGAAGACTAATGAGGGCGTAAATCCAATCATCCGGTTCTGGATGGCCGACACGGTTAGCCTTCAGATCATGGTTTTTGGCGGTTGGTAACAGATCGACCCCGTCCGGCGTTTTCGCTTTGAGTTCAAGCTCTTTAAAGTCGGCGGTGGTTGGGCAGGGTGGTTGCAAAAAAGCCGGCAGCGTCGGGTCCCCGACCACCAGGGTCCAGGCGCCGTCGTCCCCACCCCCGTCAGCACGGGTCAGACGGCGAATCCCCTCCCGCCAAAATCCGGCTCCTTGGCGCGGGTCTTCCTGGCCCTCACGGGCGAGCACAGCGCCGGCCAGGTAGCAGAGAAAAATGTGAAAGGCGTCTTCCTGGTGGCGTTGCAGACCCGGCAGGGACTCCAGCCGGTCGGCGCCCATCGTCTCCAGCAAACCCGGCAGGTCGAGCCGTTCCAGGCCGTTTGAGGTATCGACGCGGAACACGGGGTCAGTGAGCAGGTTCATCGGGCTCCTTCTCCAATCCGAAGCGGGTGTAGCGAAAGGCCACCCCGGCGAGGGTGAACCGGAACCCGTCAGGGTCCGGGGTCAGATCCGTGGGCGTCTCGTCGGCGGTGACGCCTGGCAGCAGGTGGCCGGGGATGGTGATCTCCGGACAGGGGCGGCCGAAGGGTCCAAGGGGACTACCGGAGAGGGGAATGCGCAGGGTGCCCAGTCCCAGGCGCGTAGCGGCCCAGTATGGTAGGTCGTCGGGGCGCGGTGAATTCTCGTCCGCGAATGCCTTATCGTACTTGGCGGCGACAAAAAAACCCGCACGCTCTTTGGCAAGGGTTTCTCCGTCAACCTGGACGGCATGACGCGCCCACCGTTCGCCCACAAGCAACGCCAACCGCTCCGGATGGGTCGCCCCTTCGACCAACCGGCGGTTGTCTGCCGGGATCTCCACCAGCGGTGTCTCGGCGAGCATCCGGCGGGTCAGTTCCAGGGTACGCAGGTCCTCGTAGACACTCCCCAGACCCGCGGACTTGGCGGTGCGGTTGGCTGTGCCGCGCCCGTCGAGCAGATCCTCCAGGGTGGCCGTGTCGGGGACCAGGACCAGGCAGCGCGCCTGCACAAAGCCCGCGGGCCGCTCGCGTGCGTGGCGATGCAGGCGACCCACGCGCTGCAGGAGCACATCGGCCGGGCAGAGGTCGGTGATCAGCAGGTCGGCGTCGAGATCCAGGCTCTGCTCCAGGGTCTGGGTGCCGATCAGCAACAGGGGACCGGGGGCCGAGCCCTTGCCCAGGCGCGCGCTAACCGCCTGGTCCAGCCACTCCCGATCCGTGGGGGCGAAGCGGCCGTGGTGAGGACAGATGACCCCGGCGCAGCGGAACAGCGCCGCGGCCGGGATGGCTGGGTCGGCCTCGCAGGCACGCTGAAAGGCAACCGCCCGGCCGACGGTGTTGAATACGGCCAGGACCCTGGC
This sequence comes from uncultured Lamprocystis sp., assembly GCF_903933125.1. Classification (GTDB taxonomy): domain Bacteria; phylum Pseudomonadota; class Gammaproteobacteria; order Chromatiales; family Chromatiaceae; genus Thiodictyon. Next base: position 7,218 of record NZ_CAIZIZ010000491.1, read on the forward strand.
GCCCGCGGTGAGCGCCTCGGCCAGTTCGGGGATCAGGGCCTGGGGCTGGTCCAGCAGAGGGCGGACACTGAAGCGGACCGGCTTGCCGGGTGCCGGTACCGGGGCGATCCGGAGCGGCTCTCCGGACAGGTCAGTCAGCGCCGGGTAGGGGGCCGCCAAGGCTGCGGCCAGAGGCGGCGGGGCCAGGGCGACGCCGGCCGCGGCGGCGACCAGTTCGGTGCGCGCTGCCGCACCCAGGGTCGCGGACAGCAGCAAGGCATGACCGCCCAGCCCCAGGTGATGGCCGAGCAGCCCTTTGAGCAGGTAACGCATGTAGGGGTCGGAGGCATGGACCTCGTCGACCACCAGCAGGCTGCGGTCCAGGCAGACGGAGCGCAGGTGGCTGTGGCGGGTTTGCACCGCCGAGAGCAAGGCCTGGTCGATGGTACCGACAGCCACGGTCGCGGCCAGGAAGCGTTTGGGGTGTTCAGCCGCCCAGACGCGCTCGGCGCGCCTTTGGCTGGCGTCCTCATCCCAGCGTACTCCGGGCGGGGGCAGCAGTTTCTCAACCGGGATACCACCGACCCGTGCGTAGCGGGGCACCGCCAGGACCGCGCGCGGGCGCACGCGGGGGTCCGGAAAGGCGCGACGCAGGTAGCGGCGGATGCGTCGATACAGCTCGCGGGCGGCGACCCGGGTCGGCAGGGCGAAATAGAGTGCATCGACGGCCCCGGCGGCAAACAGATGGAAGAAGCGGGCCAGAGCGGCCTCGGTCTTGCCGGAACCGGTCTCGGCTTCGGCGACCAGCAGCCGATGGACCGGGTCCGCGGGCGGCAGGGCGTCGATGCTTGCCTGTAGTGGATGCGGTGTAAAGCCGAAGCGGTGGGTGAAGTCGGCGGGTCGCCCGGCCAGGTCCAGTCGGGCCGCGCCGGCATCGAGTCCAACCCCGCGGACCGCCTGCCTGGCGGCTCGCGGGCGGTCGAAATCGGCTGCCCGGTCGATCGGGAAGAAGCTGTCATGGGAGCCCAACCAGTCGGCCAGCATCACCAACCCGGCGAAGCGGTGCTGGAGGGCCGGTTGGTCGGGCAGCGGCACTAGATCCGGTGCGAAGGCGCGCGGGTAGGTTTGACGGGCGGCGTGCAGCAGTTCGGCGATTCCCGCGAAGGGGTCGCGGCCATCCCGCGGACGCCACCACTTGGGGTCGTAGCCAGTGCGGATGGTCGAGTCGAAGCGGACCGGAGTCCCGTGGTGAGACCAGGCGGCGAGCAGGAAGGACTCCAGCACTTCCGGCGGATCGGCCCATTCGCAGAGGTCGGTCAGGGCCGCGATCAGGCGTTCACATAGATCGTCTTCCCCATACAGGGCCTGGATCGGTGCAATGTGTCCCACGCGGGAGCGCGGGTCGAAGGGTTTGTCCTGAAAGCCCAGATTGGTCTTGCCCAGATCGTGGAGCAGGGCGAGGACGCCCAGCCGGTCCAGGTCCGCTTCAGTCAGGCACCGTCCGGCCGCGGCATCCAGCCGGGCGCGGATCAGGGGCAGGCGCACTAAGACCGTAAAAACGCCTGCAACATCAAGGCAATGTTCAACTAACGATAGCCTGGCGAGAACCCGACCGGTCAGGTGGTCCTGACGCAACTTTCCCCAAAATTCCGCGTGGCTCCCCATGACCGCGTCCTTTTGCATCTAGTGAGAGCGAAGAATACACGAAAACAGGAAAATTCGCGCGTTGCTGCCGCACGTGGGAATGTCGGCGGACCAGGAGCTATGGTACCAGAACCCTTTGTTCCCAACCCGGCAGTCCGTCGCACTTCAGGTGTAGAAAAAGCGAACTACATGGAAGAACACTGGAGCGGCGAAGCACAGTGAGTCGATGCGGTCCAGGATCCCGCCGTGGCCTTCGATGAGCGTGCCGAAGTCTTTCAGGCCGCGGTCGCGTTTGATTGCCGACATCACAAGCCGACCGTGGTGTCGTCGCCACGGGTGCCCTCGGGGAAGAGGATCAGGGAGTCGCCAGCCCATCCTTCCACAGGCGCACGATGAAGCGTTCGCCGTCCTCGATCAGGTCGGCTTCGGTGCCGTTGTGCTCGCGCATGCCGCGGATGATCTTGCGTGGGACGCCGAGTCCGGTGGCCTCGATCAGGCGATAGTCGCGCAGGATTTCTTTGATGAGTTCATTGCGCGAGGCACGATAGCCGGCGCGCATTTTGTCGATGGTTACGGTGTTCGGCAATCGGCCGGGGGAGATGACTTCCAGGCGGTCGGCGTAGAGTGCCAGTTCGATGTCGATAACGGTGATGCTGTAGTCGCGGTGGGCGACGGCATTGACCAGCGCCTCGCGGACGGCGTCCAGCGGATAGTCCCAGCGTTCGCGGCGGGTGCCGCCCGGGTCGATCCAGGCACGGACGTCGGTGTTGCGGCGGACGAAATCGAGCGCTTCGGCGATGAGGCCGGTTTCGACCGCGCCGTCGGCCGCGGAAAATTCGCGCGGCATCCGCAGATGACCGGGGCCGGCCGCGTCCGTGGTCGCGGGCAACAGGGAGACGATGGGGCCGCGCAGCGTGCGTGGTCCGGCTTTGGTGTCGTAGTCCCGGTCGGTGCCGGTGTAGGCGACGGCGGTGATGCCGGATTGCGGCAGGTAGCGCTTGGGCTGGGCGCCGAACAACAGCAGTCCGCCCACGCTGGGCATGACCCGGCCGCGGTCTTCGACCATCAATTCGGTATTGATCAGCAGTCGCAGCCAACTGTCGCGATCGTTCGGCTCGGGGCAGTCCTGCTGCCGTACATCACGGAAATAGTTGATCAGGCGCCGCTGGTCCAGCGCGTCGAAGTCGGCGCCGGGGATGGGTTTGCGGTCGTCGTCGACGCCGAGCAGGATATGCCCGCCTTTCAGATTGAGCAGCGCTGCCATCTCTTTGGCCAGGTGCTCGGGTCGCAGGTCATCGCGTTTGAACTCGACGCCGGAGTTCTCGCCGTTGTGCATGCGTTCGGTCAGTTCGCTGCGGTTCATGCTGTTGTCCAACGCTGCGCAGGGGGAGGCGGGTCACGGCACCGAACGGGTTCTTGTCGCGGCGGTGTCCCCTGAGTGTCCCACGGGATGGGGTCAGCCGCGGACGGTCCGCACAGCGGACGGTTCCAGCGGACGGGCCGCACAGCGGACGGTCCGCACAGCGGACCCTAGTGTGCCCGACATGGGCATGTACTTGTTACCTGAAAGGAGGTAACCGCAGCGAGTGACAAGAAGCGTAGCGAAACCCAAGGTGGAAGCCGTGAGGCCAAGCTGAAAGCAGGGTGTAGCAA
>NZ_CAIZIZ010000492.1 GCF_903933125.1 uncultured Lamprocystis sp.
ACCACCCTTCCGGTACCCGCCCGGGCGTCCCGTTGCCTCCCTGGTGAGGTCAAACCCATGCCGCAATGGCCAACGCCAGCGCCGACCGGCGCCGACGATGCCCGATGTCGGTCGGCGGCAGGGTTATGCTTCAGGGCTGCTTCCGGGTAACCGCCGTTGCAGCCGGGCTGTCCGGCGCAGTAGGCGGCTTCCTGGGGGATGGTCGCGAGCACGCTTCCGTCACCGACTACGCGCGGCCTTGGGTGTGCCGCGATGTCCGCGGCACAGACCGCAAGGAAAACGCCGCAAGCCAGGGCCTGCATCACAGGTTTCGACATGCTGTTGGCTCCTCGTTTCGTTGTTGACGCGCGCGCGGTGCGCAATGCCCGCGCGCTTGGTGCTTCGGCAGGGTCTTATAGCCTTCCTACCTGATATCCGGACAGATCCTTGGTGTAGAGGCGGGTTTAAAACCCGCCCCTAAGTCCGGTTATCACGTCCGATGGCTATAATGCCCGTCGTCTCGCCGCCGCCGGAGATTCGCACTATTTTTTTCATTTATCAAGATGTGGCGAAGCGTCCGTCACCTGCTTCGTTAACCAACGCGTTCGCGGCCTTGATCGTAACCCCGGCCAACAGTATGCGTAGTCAGGGCTTCCAGCCCTGACGGTGTCAGGCCAGGATGGCCTGACTACGCACCCGGCGAGCCCAAGCGGCCGGAATCTTGATCGAGGCCGTCAGGTCGTACTCGCGCTGGTACGAAGACCTGCCGCGGTGAAACCCGTGGCGGTGTACCATTATTATCCGGGGTCTGCGCCCCGCCGCTACTCCACCGTCAACCGCCGGACCCCAGCCGCCATGTTTGGACGCAAGCCACGAGAGCCCGCTTCAACGCCCTCCACCACCCCTGTCGCGCTAATCGAGGGCGACGACCAGCTCGGCCGGATGGCCGTGGACGCTCTGGCCAGCACGCTGCGCAGCATGAGGGAGTTCGCACTTGAACAGGATGAGGTCGACCTCGACACCTTCCGCGAGCACGCCGAAGCGTGGGCCCGCCATGTGACGCTCGGCACGCCGCCGCCCGGCGCGGCAACGCTCACCGGGGATACCGAGGGTCCTACAGGCTGGCGCGACTGGCGAGGCATCCGACAGTTCGTCCGCGACTACTGCCAGGGGACCGCCCTGCACGCCAGCAGCGTCACCTCCGACCTGCGCGACGTCATCTGGGTGTTTATCCGCAACTTTAGCCAGGCCTTCACGCGCGACGAGGAGAGCGACGTGCAGATCCGCCAACAGATCGCGCGGCTGGAGCGGCTGGTGGTGGAGGATGGTGCCGCCGCCGACCTTAAACGTGAGGTGCTTGACGTGGTCGGGCGCCTGACACAGGCCTACGAGGAGCGGTGGCAAAACCAGCGCCAGCAGATGGCGGCCCTGGACCAGACTGTCCGCACTTTGGGTGACGCGCTCGAGTCGGCCAAGAAGGAGGGCGAGACCGATCCCCTGACCCGCGTCGGCAACCGCAAGGCGCTCGACACCTACCTGGAGCGCTCGGTGGAGATCCACCGTGCGTTCCGCCAACCCTGCAGCGTGCTGCTCGTCGACCTCGACCACTTCAAGGACCTCAACGACACCCTGGGCCACGCGGCGGGAGACCAAGTGCTGGTGGCGGTGGCCAAGACCATCGTCCTGCTGTTCCTGCCCAAGAACGACTTCGTGGCCCGCTTCGGCGGTGACGAGTTCGCGGTGGTGCTGCGTGAGACCGCCGTCCAGGATGCGGTCCGGCTGGCCGATCGCGTGCTCGCCAACATCCGGGCCTGCGTGCTGACGGTCGACGGGCAGCGGGTGACCCTGTCCTGCTCCATCGGCGCGGCGGCGCTGGAGATCGCCGACACCCCGCGGAGCTGGTTCGAGCGGGCCGACCGCGGGCTCTACGCCGCCAAGAGTGCCGGGCGCAACCAAGTCGTCGTCGGGCCACCCGGGCCAGCGCCCACGCCGACGTAAGCCGCGACGCCCGCGGCGGCCACCGCGGCAGCAATTCCAATTTTTAAAATCTCGTGCAGCCCATGGTGGATGCGGCGCGCACGACCGACGTGCCGGGTCCATGACACCGAGCGGCGCGCCTTATCCACCCTAAAACTACAACAGCGCCGGTTTTGTAGGGTGGATAAGCGCAGCGCATCCACCATCAGCCTCGCCGACGGCTCCACGCTGGATGCTGCCGCCTGAATTTTGAACTGCTGCGTGTAGTGGACCCGATGTCCAGGACAGTTTTCCCCCGAATTTAAGCTATCGTGCCCACGTTCATCGCAGCGGTTTGGCGCTGCCCCAGCCACGGCGGAGCGGTCGTTAAGACGGCATCCGCGTAGCGATTAA
>NZ_CAIZIZ010000493.1 GCF_903933125.1 uncultured Lamprocystis sp.
CCTGCGGCGCCGGCTCGCACAGGAGCTCGGCGGGGAGGGTTTTGGTAGCGATTGCGGGGGGGCCAACAAACCGACGCAAAATCCCCTGATCGCCGCGGTTATGCGGCTCGTGGCGTAATTGAAAACAGGAAACTTCAGTTCTTCTTCTTTTCTTGCAAGTTGGATAAGCAATTGGGCGAGTCTGAACTTGTCCCGATAAGAGAGTTGACCGCAAAGTTCTACTATCTCTTCGTATCCCATGTTCCGCCTTGACACTTTCGTTTTCGTTTAACAAGAAAAACACATTGTTGATATCGTCGGTCAGATTACCGCACGGCTGGCTTGACCGATCGACCTTCCGCATTGAAGATCTTTGTGATTTCTTTGTAAGAACTGCTCATTCTGGGACCACACGCTATTGCGGCTGGCACCGGTCGCCGGACTGGATCGATGCCGACGGCCGGACCAAATTATGAATTTGAAAAGATGACGGAACTGTGATCCGTGTCACATCACTGAGGGTGCGTCGAGTCTGCCGCCGATTGACCGGGCGGGTTCGATGAGCGGTCTCGATCATCGTTCCGGCCAGCTTCCACAGTCGCCCCGATGTGGAAATGGCTCCCGATGTTGTTAACAGATGAACACATTTTTTTCTTCATCTGTGAAAATCTGTGACATCTGTGGATAATTCCGAAGGATCGCTGCCCCGAAACGGCGATAACGGCCGATGAGCGGGCAGGGCGTTCCGTTCAAAGTCCGTGCTGACTGAAAAGATCTATCAGTGGCAAAGCCTCTGCTGCCGCCCGGCTGAATAACGCCGCTGCACCGCAACCTCAGCCCTACTCCCGCCGCAACGCCTCAATCGGATCGAGCCGCGCCGCCCGCCGTGCCGGGAAGTAGCCGAAAATCACTCCCACGGCGGCGGAGAACAGGAAGGCGGTGAGTACGATGCCGCCGTTGAAGACGAAGGGGACCTTGAGCATATCGGCCAGTCCGATTGAGGCACCCAGGGCGAGCAGGATGCCGAGCACGCCGCCCAGGCTGGACAGGGCGACGGCTTCCACCAGGAACTGCATCAAGACCTCGCGCTCCAGGGCGCCGATGGCCAGCCGGATGCCGATTTCACGGGTGCGCTCGGTGACCGAGACCAGCATGATGTTCATGATGCCGATGCCGCCGACCAGCAGGCTGACGGCGGCCACCGCGCTGAGCAGGGTGGTCAGCACCTGGGTGGTGCCGGTCAGCATGGTCGCGACCTCTTTCATGTCGCGTACGCTGAAGTTGTCTTGCTCGCCGGCGGCCACTTTGCGGCGCTCGCGCAGCAGCCGTTCGATGTCGGTCTTGGCGCGCTCGGTGGATTCACCGTCGCGGATCGAGACCTGTATTAGGGTCACGTCCTGATTGCCGGCGATGCGCCGCTGGAAGGTGCGCAGCGGCATGACGACCAGATCGTCTTGATCGTGGCCCATGCTGCTCTGACCCTTGCCGGCGAGCAGCCCGATGACTTCGCAGGAGATCTGCTTCAGGCGCAGGTTGCTGCCGAGCGGGTCCTGCGGCCCGAACAGCTCCTTGCGCACCGTGGCCCCGATGACGCAGGCCGCGCGTCCGCCGCTGAGTTCGCTTGCGCTGAAGAGCCGGCCGCGCTCCAGGGTCCAGTTGCGGACGCTGAAGAAGCGGTTGTCGGTGCCGTTCACCGAGGTGGCCCAACTGGCGTTGCCGACGACGGCGGTGATGCTGTCGGTGGCGGAGGGCGCGAGTGACTTGATGGCCGGGATGTCACGTTCCAGGGCGACCGTGTCTTCCAGGTCGAAGGCCGGGGCGCTGGAGGTCTGCCCCGGACCCATGTGCTGACCCTTGCGGATCATCAGCAGGTTGCTGCCCATGCTCTCGATCTGAGTGGCGACGGCGCGGGTGGCCCCGTTGCCCAGGGTGACCATCACGATGACCGAGGCGACCCCGATCACCACGCCCAGAATGGTCAGGAACGAGCGCAGGACATTGCGGCGGATCTCGCGGAAGGCGAGCAGCAACGCGTTCCACAGCATCAGACAGGCCCTCCCGTCAGGCCGTCGTCGGCTACCCGGCCGTCGCGAAAGTGGATGATCCGGTGCGCGTAAGCGGCCATTTCCGCCTCGTGGGTCACCATCAGCACGGTGATTCCCTGGTCGCGGTTGAGGCCGACCAGCAAATCCATGACCTCGTGGCTGCGGGCGGTGTCCAGGTTGCCGGTGGGCTCGTCCGCCAGGAGCAGACTGGGTTCGGTGACGATGGCCCGCGCGATGGCGACCCGCTGCTGCTGGCCGCCCGAGAGTTCGCCCGGCGTATGCCCCTCCCAGCCGGTGAGCCCGACCTGGGCCAGGGCGGCGCGGGCCCGGGCATGGCGCTCGGTCCGCGGGGTGCGCCGGTAGATCAGGGGCAGTTCCACGTTCTCCAGCGCCGAGGTCCGGTTGAGCAGATTGAAGCCCTGGAAGACGAAACCGAGATAGTGCCGGCGTAGGCGGGCGCGCTGATCGCGGCTCAGCGTCTCGACGGTCACCCCGCGAAACAGATAAGACCCGGCGCTTGGGGTATCCAGACAGCCCAGAATGTTCATCGCGGTCGATTTACCCGAGCCGCTCGGACCCATCACGGCGACGAACTCGCCTGGGCTGATGCGCAGATCGACCCCATCCAGTGCCCGCATCGCCGCGGTGCCGGTGCCGTAGATCTTGGACACCTGGCGGAATTCGAGCAGCGGCTGGCCGGCCGGATCGGGGCTTGCGGGCCGGGGCCAGGTCAGCAGGGCGTTTTTCACTGAGGCGGTCGCCGCGGTCATGGCTTCGCGGCCGTCCGTTCCACGTCCACGAGCAGCACGGTTCCCGGCTCCAGGGCACCGTCCAGCACCTCGGTCAAGTTGCCGTCGGTCGCCCCGGTTTTGATGTCCAGCGGCGTCGGGGTGCCGTCCTGCAGGGTCCAGACCCGCGGTCCCTGACCCGGCGCGGCGGCGCGCGGCAGGCGGCGGGCCTCCGGCGGGCGGCTGGGCAGCAGCATCCCGACCAGGCTGAGGTCCGCGCTCTTGGCCGGGCGCGGTTGCGGCGGGCTGAAGCGCAGGGCGGTGTTGGGCACCAGCACCACGTCCGACAGGGCCTTCACCACGATCTCGGCGGTGGCGGTCATGCCGGGGCGCAGCGACAGATCGGCGTTGTCCAGTGCGAGCAGGGCGGCATAGGTCACCACCCCGCCGACCGTCTCCGGGGCGAAGCGCACCTGGGTGATGGTCGCCGGGAAGCGTCGGTTGGGGTAGGCGTCGACAGTAAACTCGGCTGACTGCCCCGCCGCCACCTGACCCACGTCGGCCTCGTCCACCGCCACATTGAGTTCCATCTGTGTCAGATCCTCCGCCAGGGTGAAGAGCACCGGGGTCTGGAGCGAGGCGGCCACGGTCTGCCCCGGCTCCACCTGGCGTTTGAGCACGGTGCCGTCGATCGGCGAGCGGATTTCGGTTTTCTCCAGGGTGCGGTGATCGGCGTCGAGCTGGGCCTGCGCCTGCTCGACCTTGGCTTTGGCCACTGCCAGCGCGGCGACCGCGCGCTCGGCGGCGGCGGCGGCGGTATCGAGCTCCTCGCCGGATGACATCCGCTTGGCGACCATGTCGCGCACGCGGCGCAATTTACCGGCGGTCTCGGTGACGGTCGCCTGGGCTTCCTCCACGCCGGCCTGGGCCAGGGTCAGCGCGGCCCGTGATTGCCGGAACTTGGCCTGCGATTGGTCGGGGTCGAGCCGCGCCAGGATCTGTCCGGTGCGCACGCGGTCGTTGAAGTCCACTTCCACCCGGTCGATGGTGCCGGAGACCTCGGTGCCCACTTCCACCTGGGTCACCGGCTGCAACTGCCCGGTCGCCGAGACCTTGACCGTCAGGTCTCCGCGCTCGACGGCCGCGGTGCGGAAACGGACTTGCTCCTGCGTGCCGTCCTTGAGCAGGGTCGCCGCAGCACCGGCGGCGGCAAGCAGCGTGAGTCCGGCGAGCCAGAAGAGGACCCGGCGGCGGCGGGATGGTCGGCCGTCGGTCCCGATCTGGCGGGCGATCTCGGCGGCGGATTCCGGAGTGGTCATAAGTGATACAGCGTCCCAAGGGTGTCACGCGTGATGGTGCAGCTTGGGGGCGCGATTCACAAGGAATAGGCAGGAATTGTGGAAAAATCAGGATTCGCGCCCTGCTCATGCGGTCGACTTCAAAGCAGGGCCGCGAGCCTGCGGCGGGAGAGGGGGCATGAAAAATTTGTTTTTCTTGTGTCTTTGTTCGTGCTTCCGCACTCGCTAAGATTGATCAAGACTCATCATTGCCTCGCCGTACGCCGACACTTTTAGGAACCCAGATCTTGCCCAGGTCAATCGTCACAGTCTCGAAGGGCGCCACGGACACCCGTTCAGCCCCGGCGAAGCGGCCGATGTCCCGCCAGACGCCGGCATCCAGGGCGTAGGCTTCCAACGTACGCGCCCTTGGGTCGATCAACCAAGCGTAGGCAACGCCGAAGTGCGCGTAGATCGGCATCTTGACCTCGCGGTCGGTCTTTGCGGTGGACTTCGACAGGATCTCGCACACCCAATCCGGAACCACGGTGAAACGGTGCCCCTCCGGCCAGTCGGGCATCCGTTCGCGCTGCCAGCCGGCCAGGTCCGGAACGTCAACCTCCGTGTTGTGGATGAAGTGCAACTCCGGCTCAGGGAAGATCCACCAGCCGGACGGGTCCTCGTCGTCTTCGTCGAAGTAGCGGCCCAGGATGCGGTCAAGGCGTGTCGCTGCCCGTATATGCCGGCTTACCGGGCGTGGGTGGGTGTAGAGTTGGCCGTTGAGGATTTCCCCCGTAACTCCTTCGGGTAGAGACTCCAACTGCTCGTACAGCGTCGGTTGTAGCTGCACGCGTGCGCTCATGTCTGTACTCCGCAAAAATGTGCTCTGCATAGTGTAGCGAGAAACGGACACTGGTGGCGAAATGCCTCCACGCGGGCGCATCTGCCGAACCGGCTTGGCTCAGACCCGGAATGGCTCACGCCAAGGCGCCAAGACGCCAAGGGTCTTCAAGGCGATAGCGAAACCGGAGGCGCTCGCGGAGTGACTGGAGTGACTGGAGTCACCGCAGCATTGCGCTCTTCTTGGCGTGCTTGGCGACTTGGCGTGAGATAGGTTCTTTCCAGACGCCGCGGTCGCGAGAATTCGCCACCAGTGTGAGGCACGAACCGCATCATTTGCGATGCAACACCTACTCTGGCTCCCACGTTCCAGCGTGGGAGCAGGTGCGGGCGCTCTGCGTCCAGTGCGCAGACCGGACGCGGAGC
>NZ_CAIZIZ010000494.1 GCF_903933125.1 uncultured Lamprocystis sp.
ATTACGACAACGACAACGACAACGACAACGACAACGACAACGACAACGACAACGATTGTATTCATTGCCTAACTTATTTCTGACGAATCAAGTGATCTTTCTATGACGGACATCCTGTTCGAGGTCGAGCGTCTCACCACCGATATCGGACCCGGCGACACTCCGGCACGGGTGGTCGACGGGCTGGATCTGACTCTGCGCGAGGGTGAGACCTTCGCCCTGCTCGGCGAGTCCGGCTGCGGCAAATCCATGACCGCGCTCTCACTGATGCGTCTGCTGCCGGCGGGCGGGCGGATCAGCGCGGGATCGGTGCGGCTTGCCGGCACCGACCTCCTGCGCCTGACCGAGGCGCAGATGCGCGGCGTGCGCGGCGGGCGCATGGCGATGATCTTCCAGGAGCCTCAGACCTCGCTGAACCCGGTGCTGACGGTCGGTGAGCAGATCGGCGAGGCGGTGCGCGTGCACGAGGGTCGGCCGACCCGTCTGGTGGAAGAGCGGGTGTTGGAACTGCTGGACGCGGTGGGCATTCCCGACCCTGTGCGGCGCATCGGCGAGTATCCCCACCAACTCTCCGGCGGCATGAAACAGCGGGTCATGATCGCCATGGCCCTGGCCGGCGATCCGGAACTGCTGATCGCCGACGAGCCCACGACGGCGCTCGATGTCACCATCCAGGCCCAGGTCTTGCGGCTGCTGAAGGAGTTGCAGCAGAGCACCGAGATGGCCGTGTTGCTGATCACCCACGATTTGGGCGTGGTGGCCGAGACCGCCGATCGGCTGGCGGTCATGTATGCCGGCCAGATCGTTGAGACCGCAAGCGTCGCCGAGTTCTTCGCCTCCCCCGCCCATCCCTACAGCCGCCGACTGATGGACAGCCTGCCCAGCGCCGACAAGCGTGAGGCCCGGCTCGCCGTCATCCCCGGCCGGGTGCCGCCGCTCGACCAGACCTTCGTCGGCTGCCGGTTTGCCGAGCGGTGTGCCGATGTGCTGCCGGAATGCCGCGGCCTGGTCCCGGAGTGGACTGTGCTGGGACCGGGGCGCGGGGTGCGCTGTCACCTGTGGTCCGGGGACCGGTCAGGAGTTGCGGCGCCGATTCTCACGCCACCGCCGGCCGAGCCGTTGCCGGTGGTTGGGCCGGAGGGCGCGGCGGGTCTGCTCGAAGTCCAAGACCTTGCTGTGCATTTCCCCATCCATCGCGGTGTTTTCCGCCGCATCGTGGGGCAAGTGCGGGCGGTGGACGGCGTCTCGCTCAGTCTTCAGGCCGGTCGCACCCTGGCCCTGGTGGGCGAGTCCGGTTGCGGCAAGACCACGGCCGGCTTGGGGCTGCTGCAACTCATCCCGCCCACCGGCGGCTCGGTGCGCTATCTGGGCCGGGAACTGCGCGGTCTGGGCTATCGGCGGATGCGGCCCTTCCGCAAAGACCTGCAGATCATCTTCCAGGACCCCTTTGCCGCCATGAACCCGCGGATGCTGGTCGGTGACATCATCGGCGAGGGCTTGCAGGCGTTGGGCATCGAGCGGAGTCGGGCCGGGCGCATGCAGCGGGTGGCCGAACTGCTGGACCTGGTCGGCATGGCACCGGAGGCCGCGGACCGCTACCCGCACGAGTTTTCCGGCGGCCAGCGCCAGCGACTGTGCATCGCCCGCGCCCTCGCGGTGGAGCCCAAGCTCATCGTCTGCGACGAGCCCACCAGCGCACTGGACGTCTCGGTCCAGGCGCAAATCCTGAACCTGCTGAACGATCTTCAAGACCGGCTCGGGCTCGCTTATCTCTTCATCACCCACAACATTTCGGTCGTCTCTTACCTGGCCCATGAAGTCGCCGTCATGTATCTGGGCCGGGTGGTCGAGCGCGGTCCGGTCGGTCAGGTGCTGGACGACCCTCGGCATCCTTACACCCGCGCGCTGCTCTCTGCCGTGCCGGTGGTGGACGCGGCCAAACGCCGCCAGGTGATTCGCCTGGAGGGCGATATGCCGTCGCCGGCCAATCCGCCGACCGGCTGTTACTTCCATCCGCGTTGTCCGGAGGCGATCGCCGAATGCAGCCGGGTTTATCCGGGGGAGACGCGCTTAGGTGCTGACCGGATCGTGCATTGCATTCGGGCAGCCGAAAACTCCGTTCCAGCGTAACTTGCAGCGTCATTCCGGCCAGCAGTTCCAAATTTGAGGGTCTCCTGCGGCCCATGGTGGATGCGGCGCGCACAATCGATGTGCTGAATCCCGAACATCGTGCGGCGCACCTTATCCACCCTACAAAATCGCCGGTTTTGTAGGGTGGATAAGCGTAGCG
>NZ_CAIZIZ010000495.1 GCF_903933125.1 uncultured Lamprocystis sp.
CGAGTCCCTGCCACCGAGCGGCGCGCCTTATCCACCCTACAACGGAGCCGGTTTCGTAGGGTGGATAAGCGCAGCGCATCCACCATCGGCCACGTTGCCGACACGCTTTTTGGCGGCGGCCACCCAAGTTTGGAACTGCTGCCCGTGCTAAGGGTGCGATCCAAAGGTCGGGTTAGCGCAGCGTAACCCGACAATCGGCGAAAACGTCGGGTTACGGCGCGGCCAAGGGCGTGCGGTACCGATCGACCGTGAGTGCCATCTGGTAGGGTATGAAATTATCTGGAAATCGCCTTAGGGCCGGCTACACCCAGCGTCCGACGGCCTTTCCGCAGACGATCATCCTGTGCGGCGTGTGCGGCGTGCGCGACCTGCGTGACTATCGCATCCATGCCCGTTCCGAGCGTGAGCCCATCACCGGCGGCAGCGCCTTCAACATCAAGGCCGAATCGCTCCGCCTGGGCGACTTCAGCGCCGCCGAGACGCGGACCTTGCTGTTGGAGCATACCGCCGCGACCGGGCAGGTCTTCACCGCCACGGCCTTGGACCGGGTCTGGGAGCTGACCCAGGGTCAGCCCTGGCTGGTCAATGCCCTGGCCTATCGCGCCTGTTTCAAACTCCGCGCCGGCCGCGACCGCGCCCAGCCGATCACGGTGGAGCTGATCGATCAGGCCAAGGAGGCGATGATCGTCGAGCGCGTGACCCATCTGGATCAATTGGCCCACAAGCTCCAGGAACCGCGCGTGCGCCGCGTCATCGAGCCCATGCTGGCCGGCACGGCCCTGGGGGAGGTGCCCACGGACGATCGGGACTATCTGGTCGATCTGGGCTTCCTGAGGCGCGACGGGGCCGGGGGTCTGGTGGTCGCCAACCCCATCTACCGGGAGGTCCTCCCGCGCATGTTGGCCAGCGGCCCCCAAGACTCCCTCCCGCAGATCAGCCCCACCTGGCTCAACGCCGACGGCAGCTTGAATCCGGACGCCCTGCTCACGGCCTTCCTCGCCTTCTGGCGCCGCCACGGCCGGCCGCTGCTGGGCAGCGCCCCCTATCACGAGATCGCCCCGCACCTGGTGCTGATGGCCTTCCTGCATCGGGTGGTGAACGGTGACGGGACTTTGGAGCGGGAATACGCCATCGGCTCCGGGCGCATGGATCTCTGTCTGCGGTATGGCGCGGTGACCCTGGGGATGGAACTGAAGGTCTGGCACGACCGGCAGGCCGACCCCCTGGCCGAGGGTCTGGAGCAACTGGACGGCTATCTGGCCGGCCTGGGGCTCGACAGCGGCTGGCTGATTCTCTTCGACCGACGCGCCAATCAACCGCCGATCGCCGAGCGCACCGCACACCATGCAGCGACCAGTCCACAGGGCCGGCAGATCGTCGTGGTACGCGCCTGAGTCCGCATAGGGCGCAACACCAGCGCAATCGGCGTCGGAGCAACCCTTCAGCGCCATGTCGGGCGCCCGCTTATGCCGTACGTGTTGTATAGCCATCGGACGTGATAACCGGACGTAGGGGCGGGTTTCAAACCCGCCCCTACACCAAGGGTCTGTCCGGATATCAGGTCGGAAGGCGATATCAGCGGCGAGCGATCCTCAGCCCTGTCGGCTCTCCCCGATCTGGTCGCAATATTGGCTGAGGTTGTCGGGAACGCCGGCAGGACAGACGCCGCATTCCCGGTTGCCGGGCACTGCATAATCGATGAACTTCGGGTACGCGAGGTTCAGTCCGTTCATCAACGCAACGAATGATTCGAGCGAGCGGTTGCCGCCGAGCCGCGGGTTGCGTGTTTTTTCCTGCGCGATGCTCGAGACCCAGCGTCCCTCGTAGTCGTGACCGGGGTAGACCAGCGTTTCGTCGGGCAGCGCGAAGAGTTTGCCGGAGACGCTGTGATACAAGGCCGTCGGGTCGCCGCTTTGGAAATCGGTGCGGCCGCAGGCGTCGATGAGGAGTGCATCGCCGGTCAGGACCTGATTGCCGATCCGGTAGGCGTGATGACCGTCGGTGTGGCCCGGTGTGAAGAGCGGGTCGATGCGAAGACTGCCGACCATCAGCGGTGTGCCTTCGGCGATCGGCAGGTCGATGCAGGGGAGCCCGTCGACGGCGGGATGGGCGATCCGGCTACCGGCTTCGTGTTTGAGCCTGAGCGCCGCGGTGATGTGATCGGCGTGGACGTGCGTATCGAGCGTCAAGACGAGCTTCAGTCCGAGCGTCGCGACCTCGGCCAGATCGCGCTGCCAGGTGGGCAGCACGGGGTCGATCAGAATCGCCTCGCCGGTTTCTTCGCAGCCCAGCAGGTAGGTGTAGGTGCTGGATACGGGCTCGAACAGTTGTCTGAACAGCATCTTGTTCTCCGTTATAAGGGGTGCGCCGAACGGGCTCGCCGGTCAAGACGAGGATCCGTCCGGCAAGGCGTTTGATTTCTGGATCGTGGAGGGCGCAGCCGTTGATGCGGTCGATCGGCTGACGATCAATCATCGTCGCGGTGAGCTGTCACGCTGATCAGATGCCCGGTGTCGTCGACTTCGGCTTGGAATTCGATGGGCCGGCAGCAGACCGCGCAGTCCTCGATGTAGCGCTGGCTGCCGGCGGAACAGTCCACGACGGTATCGAAGTCCTCGCCGCAGTAGGGGCACTCAATTTGTATGTCTTGAAGCATCGGTATCCTGTGGTTCACATACGGCGCAATACGGGCGCAAACGGCATCCGACGATCTGACCTGTTGTGCGGACAGGCATTGATCATCGTTCCGGCCGGTCGCGGACGGTCCGCACAGCGGACCCTACGGTAGCACCGTGATCTGTAGGGTCCGCTGTGCGGACCAGCGACCGTGTGATCGCGCGGTGGCCGGGTTAATGATCAAGGCCCGCGGACAACCGCCGGAGGGCGGTTTACGGCGCAACCGTGTAAGGCTTCACCCATTGGTTGTTGCCGTCGTAGGCCTCCGCGCTGACGCAGGCGGCGTCGATGAAAGCGCGCAGTGACTTGACGGCGGCGGCCCCGGCGGGGAGGCCGTCGAGGGTCAGAGTGCGGCTGGCGCCGGCGGCCAGGATGCCGACCGGCAGCGTGGCGTCGCCCGCGGTGCCGCAGGCGGGGACGTCCGGCTGATCGACCCAGAGGGCGAGCGTGCCGGCGTTGCCGGGCGCGGTGCCGCGGTTCTTCACTGTCACGTCGGCGCTGAAGGTCCCGCCGGCGGTTGGGCGGTTGGGCGTCAGGGTGATGGCGGTGACCGCGAAGTCCGCGATCGGCTGGGCGAAGACCCGGTAGCTCTTGCTGACTTGGTTGTTGGTCTCATTGTGTTCCGCGGTTTCACACTGGTTGTCGACAAAGGCCCGCAGGGTCTTGTATCCGGCACTCCCGGCCGGCAGGCGGATCCGCACGACCTGTTTGGCGCCCGCCGGCAGGTTCGCCAGGCTGATGTCGGCGTCCCCTGGGGCCGCGCAGTCTTGGGTCGCGCGCTGGTCGGCCCAGACGCGCAGGATCCCTGGGCTCCCGGCCTGGGTGCCGCGATTCTTGACGGTGATCGAGGCGCTGAAGGGGCTGCCGGCCTTGATAATCGTTCCGGCCAGCATCGGCAGGAATGAGGTCTTACGGGGGCAGTCTCGAACTGCACAACGAGCGCGAACCCAAGACATTTAGACAGGATTAACAAGATTTACAAGATGTTATCAGTTTTCAATCTTGTAAATCTTGTTAATCCTGTCAAGAAATTTTGGAACTGGTTCAGGGTCGCGGCCGGAACCATGATCAAGGCCGGGCTGCCGACGAGCGGGGCGCTTGGGTTCAGGGTGATGTTGGTGACGGTGAAGTCGGTGGCGGTGGGCGGTCCCGCGAACCCGAAAACCGGCACGGGACTTAGGTGATCCGTGGTGGTGCCGTCGCCAAGCGCACCGACACTGTTGTATCCCCAGGCCCAGAGGCTGCCGTCGGTCTTGAGGGCCA
>NZ_CAIZIZ010000496.1 GCF_903933125.1 uncultured Lamprocystis sp.
CGCAGCGGCCGGTTGAGTTGCGGCTTTCGCGGGCGCCGCAGCGGCCGGTTGAGTTGCGGCTTTCGCGGGCGCCGCAGCGGCCGGTTGAGTTGCGGCTTTCGCGGGCGCCGTAGCGGCCGGTTGAGTTGCGGTTTTCGGGGGCGCCGCGGACTTGGCGGCGGCCACCGCCGCCGCGGCCTTGGTCAACGTGGGTGCCGGGGTAGCCGCGGGCGGCGCCGCCGCGGTCCCGGTGGTCTTTTTCGCGACCGACTTCTTGACCACCGGGGTGGCCGCGGGCGTTTGCGTGGTGGGTGCGGCCGGCTTGGCCGCAGTCTTCTTGGTCACGATTTTTTCGTTTGCCATGTCACTCGCTCGCCTCGTAGATAATGCTTGGCGTCACCGCCGAACAGGGGTCGATCGCGTACCCGACTGGGCCGCATCGGTAGGGGCCGACTCGCATCGCTGTTGTCAGGTAGATAGAATACACGTGTTTGCAGCGACTTGACCAATGTCCTGTCGTTTTAGTCGGGTCACTCCGGTCCTGAATCCGGTTGCGGAACGCGAGTGATACGGCCGGCCGAGCGCTTTGTGGCGGTTGAACGCGCTGCTGGCAAACGGCGCTTTTTCAAGTCGCCATCTCCAGGTTGGTGGAGGGCCGTTGCAGAAAATTCCCCTGCACATAATCCACCCCCGCGGTCCAGAGGATGGTGAGTGCGCGGGCGTCCTCGACTCCGGTGACCACACTCTTGACATTGAATTCACGCGCCAGATTCGCCAAGGCTAGCAAGCGCTGCTGCTTGTCCTTATCGTTGGCAAGATCCTGGGTGAACTCGGGACGCAACAAAATGAAATCCAGGGAAAGTCCCTGGAGCAGCATCTGCGGGTGGTCGGTCCCGCCGAAGCGATTGACCGCGATCCGGCATTTGATTTTCTTAAGGCTTTCGACAAGTCGACTCAGACTCCCCAGGTTGCCGTCCACCAGTTCCTCCTGGATGACGAAGGTCAGCCAGTTCCCGCGGACGTCGAATTGCTGCAGACAGTCACAAATCCAGATGACGACGCTTGGATCGCGGAATGTGTCTTCGGCCAGATTAATGAAAAAATTGAAATTCTGGCCGGCCTGACGGTGTTCGCGCATGGTCTTGACGGCGTTGCGGATGGCCCATTTGTCGATCCGCTCGATCAATCCGCTGCGAATCGCCGGAACGATGAAGTCCTTGGCCTCGAGCAGGTTCCCCGATTCATCGATCAGGCGCACCAGGACGGTGTAGTTCTCCTGGTTGTCGCCCATCAGACTGACAATCGGTTGGTAGACGAGGATGAATCGATCGTTGTCCAGGGCGGACTCGATCTTGCCGGTCAAGGGGTCTTCGCCTTCGATCGCTGGTTGTTTGTCGCGGGCGGCCAGGGAGGTGGGCGCCTGCATCCCGATGCGGGCGATCAGCGCGGTGCCGCCAAGGCAGGCGCGATAGGCATCGTCAAGCACCTCCTTGGGGTCGGAACATGATCCGGAAACGACGACATAGCCCACGTCGCAATCGGCCTCGATGCGCGCTTGGGCGGTCTGGGCCTCGGGTAGTCGCACCTCGGCACGGATGCGTTCAGCCAGGGTTGCCGCCGAGGTCTCGTCAAGCTCCAGAACCAGGAGCCCGTAACCGTCGTCGCTGACCCGTGCCAGCACGCCGAGTTCACCACACACCAGGGCAAGCGGCGCGGCAATGGAGCCGATCACTGCCAGTCCCTGGGTGAGACCGCAGGTGCGAAGCAGGTCGGCGGCACCGCGCAGGCGGATATAGAAGAGTGTGAAGGGTGTCGCGGGCCGACCCTCGTGACCGAGGGCAGTCGCGATGGCCGCGATCAGCGTGGCGGCTCCCGTGATCTCGTGCAGTTGGTCGGTGCTGTCCGTGGCAAGAACGGTCGAACGGTCGGCGGTGCGGACGATCAGACGTAAACAGGGCTCGCCGTCGCGCTCGGCCGGCGCGGCGAACAGGGTTCCGCGGAAGCTGCTGGTGTCGGCCCGCACGCAACTGGTCGGAATTTCGGCTAAACCTTGAGCCTCAGGGGTGGTGCGCATCCGCAGGAATTCGCGCACCGCCGGGCGTTGGTCGGTCGCGATCAGGTCCAGGAAGGCGGCGGACTGCAGATCGTCGACCGTGGGGAAGCGAAACAGGCTCAGATAGGCGGGGTTAGCATGCACGTGCATCCCGTCCTGGATGAAGGCGACCGCTTCGCCGGTGGTTTCCACCAGTTCACGGGCGCGCGACTCGCATTGCTGGAGTCGGTGCGTCAGGCGTCTGACCTGGCGGCGCACGCGCAGATCGGCCAGTTCGCGGCCCACGACGAGTTGCAGGTGTTCAACGTCCTCGCGGTCGGTGACGTCGCGCGCTCCGGCGCGCAAGGCCTTGATCACGGACTCTTGATCGCCATGGTGGTCGGCGATGACAATCAGCGGAACATCGGCCGCCAACTCCCGGTGGCGGGTCAGCACGGCGTCGAGATCCACGCTGGGGTCGTAGCTGCAACAGATGATCAGATCGCAAGCCCGGCGCTCGACCAGTTCATCGATGCGGTCCGCGGTGGCGGTATACATCCCGCGCACGGGCAGTCCGCCGTTGCGCAGGGACGTGATCAGGCGTTCCGCCTCGTTGGGCTGGGATGTCATGACCAGCAGGATGACGGCTTGGGCTTGCGCGGGCATGCTTCTCAATAAGGTCCGGCGATAGGGTCTGCGTAGCGATTATCGGCGTACGGAGTCGGTTAGGGAACTACGGAATGCAACCGGTACTTTGCAGGGCGCGCCCGCGACCTCACGGACCAGACGTGGCACCAGATATCCCGGCAGTCGCGCCCTTAGACGTTCCATCAGGGCGCCGGCATCGCGGTCGGTCACCTCGAAATGGGCGGCCCCGTGCACCAAGTCCAATTGGTGAAGATAATAAGGCAAGACAGCGCAGTCGAAGAGCCCTTCGCTCAGCGCGCTGAGCGCGTCCGCGGTGTCGTTCACCCCACGCAGTAAGACGCTCTGGTTCAGCAGCGTGACACCGCCCGCGCGCAGTCTCCGCAAGGCCGCCCGTGCCCCGGCGCCGAGTTCGTCGGCATGGTTGACGTGAACGACCAGCACTGGCGTGAGGCGCAGTCCGCCCAGGAGGGCGCACAATTGCTCCGTCACGCGGGCCGGCAGCACGGTCGGTAGCCGGGTGTGCAGCCGCAGTCGCCGCAGTTGGGGGATTGCGGCGAGCCGGGCGAAGAGTGCCGCCAGGGCATCGTCACTCAGCAGCAAGGGATCACCCCCGCTCAGAATGACCTCCGACAGGCTGTTATCGGTTTGGATCCGGTCGATTGCCGCCGCGATGCGGGCGCGGTGGGGGCCTAACTCCGCATAGGGAAAATGGCGGCGAAAACAGTAGCGACAATGGACGGCACAAGCGCCGTGGGCGATCAGCAGGGCGCGCCCCGCGTATTTGCGCAGGAGTCCTGGGGCGCAGACTGCCGGTCGATCGCCGACCGGGTCCTGGCTGAAGCCGGGGCACCTGAGGTGTTCGTCACGCAGCGGCAGCACCTGCCGCAGCAGCGGGTCGCAAGGGTCGCCCGGCATCATCAAAGCGGCGAACCCGCGCGGCACCAGCAGACGGAAGGGTTCGGGATCCGGGTCGAGGTTTGGGATCTGATCGGCATGCAGGTCCAGGAACGCGAGCAGGTCAGGTACCCGCGTGAAGGCCTGGGCGAGCTCAGTCTGCCAGTCCTGGCTATGACATTGCGCGATGCTTCGCGTTACCATTGGCGGTTTGGCGTTCAGCGTCAATTCCAGCTTCCGTTAGAGCTTCAAACACATAGGCACCGGGTACGACATGGCGAGCTACAGCACCAGTGAATTCAAGAGCGGACTCAAGATCATGCTGGACGGGGATCCGTACAACATCGTCGAGAACGAGTTCGTCAAACCCGGCAAAGGTCAGGCGTTCAGCCGCGTGCGCGTGCGCAACCTCAAAACCGGGCGCACCGTGGAAAAGACCTTCAAGTCGGGCGACACCGTCGAGGCGGCCGACGTGCATGATACCGACATGCAGTATCTGTACAACGACGGCGAGCAGTGGCATTTCATGGATCCGGCCAGTTTCGAGCAGATGACCGCCGATGCCACCATCGTGGGCGACACGGCCAAGTGGATCAAAGATAACGATATCTGCAATGTGACTCTCTGGAATGGCCTGCCGTTGGCCGTGGAGCCGCCGAACTTTGTGGTGCTGAAGATTATCGAGACCGACCCCGGACTCAAGGGCGACACCTCGGGCGGTGGCGGCAAGCCCGCCACCCTGGAGACCGGCGCCGTGGTGCGGGTGCCGCTGTTCGTCCAGGGCGGGGAGCTGATCCGGGTGGATACCCGCACCGGCGAATACGTCTCGCGCGCCAAGGAGTGATCCCGCACTGGCGACCCAGCGCGGCGCCGGCGGCCCTGCGCGCGCGCGCCGTCATGCTCGCCGCGCTGCGCGACTTTTTCGCCCGCGCCGGGGTCTTGGAGGTCGAGACACCAATCGCCTCCCGGTGTGCCGGGTCCGATCCGGCCTTGGAGAGCCTGGTCACCCGCTGGCACTGGGGCAGTGACGCCGCGGGCCAGCCGCTCTATCTGCACACGTCCCCCGAGTTTCCCATGAAGCGGCTGGTGGCCGCCGGCGTGGGACCCATCTATCAAATCTGCAAAGTGTTCCGTGATGGCGAGCGGGGCCGGCTCCACCACCCGGAATTCAGTCTGCTGGAGTGGTACCGGCCGGGCTGGGACTATCAGCGCCTGATGGACGAGGTGGCCGCGGTGGTGCGGGTCGTACTCGGGCGTCCGGACCTGCCGGCCGAACGCGTCACCTATCGCGGGTTGTTTCGCGAACAGTTGGGGATCGATCCCTGGACGGTCGGCTGCGCGGCACTGCGAACGCGCGCGGGGGCGCTGGCCATCCCGGATGCCGAGTCTCTGGACCTCGACCGGGACGGTTGGCTCGACCTGCTGCTGACTCAGTGTCTGCAAGGGCAGTTGGGCCGCGGTTGCCTGACCTTTCTGTGTGACTATCCGCCCAGCCAGGCGGCGCTGGCCCGGCTGCGGCAGGACGCGGTGGAGGTGGCGGAGCGCTTCGAGCTGTATTTCGAA
Source organism: uncultured Lamprocystis sp. (assembly GCF_903933125.1). GTDB lineage: Bacteria > Pseudomonadota > Gammaproteobacteria > Chromatiales > Chromatiaceae > Thiodictyon. Next base: position 5,117 of record NZ_CAIZIZ010000496.1, read on the forward strand.
GGGGTGGAACTCGCGAACGGCTTTCAGGAGTTGACCGACGCCGCGGCGCAGCGTGCGCGGTTGCAGTTAGACCTTGAAACGCGCTGCCACCAGGGGCGCGCGACCCCGCCCATCGACACCGCCTTCCTCGCCGCCCTGGCCGCGGGGATGCCGGAGACCTCCGGAGTGGCCGTGGGCCTGGATCGGCTGTTGATGGCGGTTCTGAAGGTCCGGCACATCGACGAGGTGCTGGCCTTTCCGGTCGAGCGGGCCTGATCCGCGTCAGGGTCGGTGGAAAGCCATCGTGTCGGCTGCCGGCGGACAACCGGTTGAAAATTCCCGCCGTACGGTCATTGACGAGTGACCAACGGGGGTTTTCTCGCGGTGCTTGGGACGCTACAGTGCACCTTTGAAAACTGTGATCCGCATCACCGTTGTCTCTGGAAATGCCCCGGCGTCGGCAGCCATCGGTGACACCTTGTAGGGGCGACTGTAGGGGCGACTTCAGTCGCCCCCTCCACATCGCTAGCCCCGTTCCCGGACATCACCGAAGGCACCAAGAACACCAAGCAGGACAGCCGTGATCGGTCCGCGCAGCGGCCCCCGTAGGGTCCGCTGCGCGGACCGCCGACCTCGCAGAAACTGATGCTGCCGTGTTGATGACCAAAGCCGCCGTGACAACGCCTGGCAGCCCTTCGTGTCTTTGTGCGAGCAATTGCCGGATTTCCGTTCACCCATCTCATCCAAGGAGCCTCGGTATGTTCAAGATCCCGCCCCGACTGCGCCTGATCCCCGCCCTGCTGGCGCTCGGCAGCAGCCTGCTGGCCGCCGCCGCACCCGATCCCATCGCGCCCACCGGCGGGGCGGGCGTCTCCGCCCTCGCGATGCCGCTGATCCAACCAGCCACACCGTCGGCCAGCGCGGCGCCCGCCCCAGCCGCCCCAGCCCAGGCGCGGATTCAGACCGACTACGGCAAGTTGCCCTACACCTTCGAGGCCAACGGCGGCCAGGTCGATGCCGCGGTGAAGTTCCTCGCCCGCGGTCCCGGCTATAGCCTGTTTCTGACGCCCGGCGAGGCGGTGCTTTCACTGCACACCAAGCAGCCGCAGCCAACGTCGCGGCCCCGGCCCGGCGCTCGTCCGGAGCCGGTGCCCGCGCCGGCCGCCGTGCCGGAACCGACAGCGGCGGCGACTCCGCCGGCGGTGCTGCGCCTGAGCTTGGTCGGTGCCAATCCCGCGCCGGTCATCCGCGGTGAGGCGGCCCTGCCGGGCAAGGTCAACTACCTGCGCGGCAAGGACCCCGCGGCCTGGCGCACCGGCCTGTCCACCTATGCCAAGGTCCGCTATGAAGGCGTCTATCCCGGTGTCGACCTGGTCTATTACGGCACCCAGGGCCAACTGGAGTATGACCTGGTGCTGGCCCCGGGGGCGGACCCCAAGGTCATCCGGCTGGCCTTCGCGGGGGCGGATCAGATGACGCTGGATGACACCGGC
>NZ_CAIZIZ010000497.1 GCF_903933125.1 uncultured Lamprocystis sp.
GCGATGGATGCCGCGGTCACCCCGAACGGTCGGGTTACGCGCCCGGCCCCATCGCGGCGGGACGCCGCTCCCACGGGGGACTTTCATCTTCCGGGGTGGCTTGCTGTTCCTTCCATGGCCGTTACCGTGAACGTGCGTCGTCAGGCCATCCTGGCCTGACGGCATCGGGACTGGAACGGTCAGGGCTGGAAGCCCTGACTACGCAGCGGTCGAGAGGACTTTCATGTTCCGCCGTGGCGCGGGCACCATGGCCGTTAGCCGGTCGACATTGCGTCTGCGCGGCCCTGGTCCGGCTAAGGTGATTTCCGGAACATCGGATACCACCCGCCTAAAGCCTCGTCCTCCGGTGCGCGCGGCCCGAGCACTGGCCGGAACGATGATCAAGGTCCCCAAGTCGAACCGCGTCTCCGATTACGACAACGACAACGACAACGACAACGACAACGATTGTACTCGTGTCTAAGCTGTTCTCAACTCGTCACCAAGCAGCGTTCCAGTCCCATCGCCATCCGTATCCATTTGCTCCTGCGCACTCCGGACCAAGACCCCGCAACAGGCATCGTCCAACCGGTTGGGGGGCGGCGCCATCGTCCAGTCACCGTGTTGATCGAAGTTGAGCAACTGATCGTATAGGGTGGTATCTTCATCCTGCTCACCCAGGGTGACATAGGTGATGCCCCGTTCGCACAGCAGACACAGCAGTTCATCGACCTGGCACTCGCTGAGCGCACGCGAGGGATGATCGAGAAAAACGAAGACGGGCTCGGCCAGCAGCACCCGGGCGAACGCGAGTAATTGCTGCTCGCCCAGCGACAGGAGATCACTCCAGTTCTGCTCACAATCCAGGCCCCCGGCACGCTGTACGGCGGGCACCAGATTGAGCCGACGCAGGGTGACCAGGATACGCTCGTCCGAAAAACGCCGCTCGCCCCCGCCGGGCAGCAAGACCTCGCGCAGCGTGCCCGGCGGCACATAGGGGCGCTCGGGCAGGAACAGGATGTCGTCCGCCGCTGGCCGCGTGATCGTGCCCTCGCCCTGATCCCAGAGCCCCGCCGTCGCACGGAACAAGGCGGAGCGCGCCGCTTCGTCGGTGACCCGGATCAGGCAGCGGGTCTTCGCCGGAATCGAGGCCGTCAGTTCCTTGACCAACAAACGCCCGCTGCGGGGTGACTTGAGCGTCAGACGGTCGAACGCGATGAGACCGCAGTCGGTGCAATAGGTGATGGTCGGGGAGGTCGGTTGCGCGGCATGCTGCACGGCCTCGGCCAAGGCCTCCAGACGGGCGATAACGGCGGTGTAAGCCGAGATCTGCTGAAACTGGGTGACGATCAGCGAGAAGGCGCCGATCAAATGCCCGAACGCCATGGCCGATTGGCTGATCACACCGAATTGCGCTTCACCATTGATGAACAAGGGCGCGACCAGCAAGACCGGGATGATCTGGATCAGATAGTTGTAACCGGTGGTGAAGAAGCCGAGGTTGCGATTGACGTCGATGATGCGCCGAAAGTTCGCGGTCAATTGATCCAGACGGTCATGCAGCCGATCCCGCAGCCGGTCTTCCTGACGCACCAGGGCGATGGACTCGGCATTCTCGCGGACATGCACCAGGCGTGAGCGGAAATTGGCCTCCCGGTCCAATTGATCATAATTGAGCTGAATCAACGGGCGCCCGAGATAGAAGGTGCAGACCGACCCCAGCGCGGCATACAGGATCGTGACCCACAGCAGCAGCGGGCTGATCGACCACATGACCCCGGAGAAGGCAATAACGGTGATACTGGCGTTCAGAATCATCAAGACGAACGACAAGGTGGTGCCGGCGAGCGAGCGGATATCCTCGGTGATCCGCTGATCCGGATTCTTCAGATCGCCGTAGGCGTTCATCCGATAGTAGATGTGGTCCCGCATATACTTGTCGATCGAGCGCTCGGTCAGCCATTTGCGCCAGAGCAGACCGAGCCGCTCCTCGCAGTACCGGTAAAAGACCGCGGCCGTGGTCGCGACGGCGAACACCAGCACATAGAGCAGGGCATAATGAAAGAAGCGGCCCAACTCCTTGGACTCGATCGACGTCATGAAGTCCCGGCCGACATAGCTGTTGACGACGTTCAGTCCGTTGATGGTAAACAGGAAGGCGATCAACAAACCGGCGAACAGCGATGCCTTGGGACCCACCGGCGACCGCCGCAGGGCCTTGAGCATGCCCCAGAAGCGAAGCCAGGTTTTCTTGCTGATCGGGACTCGGGTCGCTTTCATCGCTGGGTTCTTGTCGTGAGAGGGCTGAGCGTGCGGCAGGAGCGGCCGCGTGGTCAGGGCGGCGATGCTCGATTCCCGACGGCGGACCGCGATAACGTAAGCGATGACACCCGGAGCCCGCCAGTATAACCTTGAGTTCCCGGCGCGCCGAAAGGGTCTTTACGCCGCGGGTGGTCGCGGCCGCGGCGGCCGGCCTCGATCCGCGTTCCGGTCGGCGTCGCCGAGGCCCTGGGGCGGAACGCTGATCCACAGATGTCACAGATGAACACAGATATTTTTCTTCATCTGTGACATCTGTGACATCTGTGGATAAATCCCGGTGATCGCTGTGGCCGGAATGACGATCATGGCCGCGGTGGCCCTTCGTCCAGCCATCTCCCAACTTAGAGGACATCCGGCACAGAATATGCTTACTCCTGCCTTCAAGCGGCTGCAAGTTTCCTGGACAGGATTAGGGCACAGGCCAGGTGAATCATCGCCAAGTAGTTCGTGGCCCGACAACAGTAACGTGTCCGAATCGCC
>NZ_CAIZIZ010000498.1 GCF_903933125.1 uncultured Lamprocystis sp.
CCTGCGGCGCCGGCTCGCACAGGAGCTCGGCGGGGAGGGTTTTGGTAGCGATTGCGGGGGGGCCAACAAACCGACGCAAAATCCCCTGATCGCCGCGGTTATGCGGCTCGTGGCGTAATTGAAAACAGGAAACTTCAGTTCAGATCTACTTGAATATTTATAAAAACCTCGGTTGATTTTTTATTTATTAGAAAACTCTATTCTATAAATTGAAAACAGGAAACTTCAGTCCTGACAAACTGTGACGCAGTTCTCGAATTACGAACGCTCTTGCATAACTACCCTATACTCTAGCTAGGTCCAACGAAGTTGAGATCGCGGTGTCGCGGATAACGCTCACCGCAACTCCAGGCTCGGACAAGAGTCGGTTTGTGAAATCATTGTGGCCGCGGCGGCGCCCTGGGCACGAGAGCCTATGGAGTCAGGCGGTCCGCACAGTCCGATTCGCGGACCTTGATCAGGAAGCCGTCATCAACCCAATGATCGTCCATTGAGGAAATCGGTAATGAACACCCAAGGAAAGCGTCTGTTGGATGGTTCCCTGCACGCGGCAGGAGTCAGTTTGGCCATCTTCTGCTCGTGTTCTGCAATCGCGGCATCCAGCGGGGCTGGATCGGGCGCGGGCGGCGGCCAGCAGACTGGCGGCCAATCGCCAACCGTCACACTCGCCATCTCACCGAAAAAACAAGCCGCTGCTTCAGCCTACTGGACCCGTCAGCGGGTTGCCGACGCGCCGGCGCTGGCGTTCGCGATCGATACCGGATCAGGTGCGATCGACGCCGCCGCCCTGGATGAGATAGCGGCACTGGGGCCGGAAGAAGCCGTGCCGGCCGGTGCAGCCGCACCAGGCGCCACCGACCTGGCGCGCGCCGCCTTCGCCGCGGATTGGGATGCCTTGGCGGAAAGCGAAGCCCTGGACTCCGATCTGAGCACGGAGAGCCCCACGGACTTCATGGCTGGAACCGCTGGCGTCTATATGTCATGGGATGTCGGCACGGTGACGGCGCTCGCCACGGTCTATCCCCACCGGTGGATGGGCAAACTGACGTTCAATGTTCCGGGCGGTGGCGCGTCTTGCTCGGCAACCGCCATCAGCGGTAACAATATCGTCACCGCCGCTCATTGCGTATACGATTCGACGGCGAACACCTGGTACAGCAACTGGGTCTTCACGCCGGCTTACCGCAACGGCACGGCTCCCTATGGCACCTTCTCGGCAAAGGCGTGCACGATTCTCACTAGTTGGATGAACCTGACGGGGAGCTACAGCATCAATACCTGGACCCGGCATGACGTGGCGGTCTGCTCCATGAACAACAACTCCGCCGGGCAGACTCTGAACGCCGCGGTCGGCTATGCCGGCCGGTTGTGGAACGCGTCTTATACCCAGATAGTGTTCAACAGCGGCTATCCCGCCCAAGACTATAACCTCGCCTCGATCCCCAGCCCGGGGCAATACCTGCGCGCCTGTGTCGCGGAAACCTTCCAGTACACCACTGAGACCTTAGGTATGGGCTGCAATTGGGGTCCCGGCATCAGCGGCGGTTCATGGCTGGTCGGCTATAAGCCGTCCGTCGTTAGTGGTCAGACCAACAGCGTCAATTCCGGTCTCTATGTCAACCAGCCGAACATATACGGGGCCAGGTTCAACAGCAACAATATCGTTCCGCTCTGCACCGCTCGCGGTTGCTGACCGCTGAGTCTACGCCGCTATCGCAGCGTATCCTCGGGGCCTGGCACACCAGCCAGGCCCCTTCTTATTGGTGAACCGTTCCTCAGCCATCTCCCGAATCGAGATGTTTGCCGCACGCCCTTGAAGGTCCCAGTGCCAGGTTCCAGATTCACTCATCCCCGTCCAACTCGCGGTTGAAACCCCGTGGCGGCGGTGTCCAGCCGCGTTCGGTGCGGTCGTGCAATTGCAGGCGATCCGAGTTCAGCGCGTCCTGCAGGGAACCGACGTGTTCACGGATGCGTGCCTGCAGGACCAGATTGCGGGCGATATCCGGGTTCTCGTCCCACAGGTCGTACATGCTCGTCAAACCCTCGGCCTCGTGACGGCGGAAGGCCCGGGCCATCCGCTCGACCTTGAAGGGATGCATGCCCAGGGCTTTGAGGGCCGCAACGCCCAGGGTCAGTGAGCTGTCAAAAACCTCCCGCACCACCAGATCCGCACCCGCTTTTTGCAACAGATACAGATGCCTGACATCAAACGCACGGGCCAGTATCTTGACCGTCGGATAGGTGCGACGCACATGCTCGACCATCTTCACCGCCCGATCCTGGTCGTCGATGGCGATGACGAAGAGACGCGCCTGGCTAATGCCGGCCGCATGCAGCAAATCCGGGCGGGAGGCATCCCCGTAATAGCCCTTGATCCCGACCTTGCGCAGCAGGTCGATCTGGTCCGCACGGTTGTCCAACACCACGGTGCGCACGCCGCTCGCCAGCAGCAGCCGGTTGACGATCTGACCGAAGCGGCCGATGCCCGCGATGACCACGGTTCCCAATTCATCGATACTGTCGGGCGCCGGCGCGCTGCCGGTGCGCAATGCCGGAGCAATCAGCCGGTCATAGGCAATGAAGAGCGCCGGAGTCAGCAGCATGGACAGCGCCACTACCAATGACAGCATCCGCGCGAGTTCCGCCGGGATGACCGCGTTCTGCACACTGAACGCCAGCAAGACGAAACCGAATTCGCCGGCCTGAGCCAACCCCAAGGCAAACAGCCATTGGTCACCGGGCTGCAGCCGGAACAGCCGCGCGAGCCCGAGCAGCACGGCCATTTTGAGCGACATGACACTGAGGGTCAGGGCAATCACCGTGGCGAGATGCGCGGACAAGATCCCGAAATCGATCCCCGCCCCCACGGTGATGAAGAACAATCCGAGCAGCAATCCCTTGAAGGGCTCGATATCCGATTGGAGTTCATGGCGAAATTCGCTGTTCGCCAGTACCACCCCCGCCAGAAAGGTCCCGAGGGCGGGCGACAGGTCGACCAAGGTCATCAAGAGCGCAATGCCGATGACCAGCAGCAGCGCACTGGCCGTGAAGACCTCGCGCAACCCGGACTCCGCGATGTAACGGAACAGTGGGCGCGATAAATAGTGGCCGGCGAGCACCACCAGGGCGACCGCCCCCAGCACCACCAGGGCATAACCCCAACCCGGCAGGCCAACCACCAGACTGATGGCGCCGTGCGCCGCACCCGCGCCCGATCCGCCCGGACCCGCCGCCCACAAGCCACTCAGACCCGGTGCGGCCAACAGCGGAATCAGGGCGAGCACGGGAATCAACGAGAGGTCCTGAAACAGCAGCACCGCAAAGCTCGCCTGCCCGCCGTCCGTTCGGGTCAACCCCTTCTCACCCAGGGTCTGAAGCACGATGGCGGTCGACGACATGGCAAAGATCAGGCCGATCGCCAACCCCAGACCCCAGTGGTAACCGAGCAACAGCGCCGCGGCGGCGATCAGCACCGCGGTTATCAGGACCTGCAAGCCCCCAAGCCCCAGGACCCGGGCACGCATCTCCCACAGCAGCTTGGGCTCCAGTTCCAGGCCGATCAGGAACAGCATCATCACCACGCCGAACTCGGCGACGTGCTGGACCTCCTCGGTCTCGGCCCCCACCAGACCCAGGGTCGGCCCGATCAGGATGCCGGCGATCAGATAGCCGAGCACCGAACCCAGGCCGAGTCGGTTGGCGATGGGCACCGCCAGCACCGCGGCAGCCAGATAGATGAAGGCGTGAAACAGCATCCCGTCCATCGGTTCAGGGCTCCAGGAGAATGGCGTCGAGGTCGGCATTGAGCTTGGTCAGCGGCAAGGCCGCCGCCAGATCGAGCCGATAGTCGCGCAGGGCTTCGAGCACCCGCACCCAGTCGGTCACATGCGCGCCGATGCGCCCCTCATCTACCGCGGTCCGGGCGCCGAACAAGGCAAAGGGCGGCAGGAAGACCATGCCGCACAGGCGCGCGGTCTGTTCCAACGGGCATAGCAGCTCACGAATCGTAAAGTGGTTATAGCCGGCGGCACAGTAGGCCTGCTCCGGGCCCCCGGCGGTCAAGGCGTTGAAGAACAGCTTGCCGTGCAGCGCCGTCCCCCCGACACCGTAAGCGAAGCCGTGCTCCAGCACCAGATCCTGCCACTCCTTGAAGATCGAAGGCGTTGAATACCAATACAGTGGGTGCATGAAGCAGATCACATCATGGCCGCGCAGGCGCGCCTGTTCCCGATCGACGTCGATCTCGCCGCTCGGATACTCCGCATAGAGATCGACCAGGGTCACGCCCGCCACCGCCGCGGTCGCCGCGAAGAGCGGACGATTGGCCTCGGAGCGGTCGATCGACGGATGGGCGAACAGACACAGGATGCGCCGTCGGTCAGTGGTCACGCCGACCTCGGTTCGGCCCGGACTGGCTGCAAGTGGTTCGTGCGACGGCATGGCGGACACCTGATACGATATGACTAACCAGTTCGCAGCTTACCCAAGGAACGCTGTTGGGCAAAGAGGCCGACGCTTGGCAAGCAGACCATCGCATCGCGCTGTCGGACAGTCGCCTGTTGGATTTCAATGAGGAAGGCGACGCGGTGGACTTGCGCTACAAGGACGACCGCGACGCCAGTCGCCACAAGGTGATGACGCTGAGCGGAGAGGAGAGGGTTAGACAGGCCGCGCGCGGCCTGCGCTTGCGCTCGCCCACTCGCTGGAACATAGTCTACAATCGACGCAGAAGCGCCCTCGTGTCAGCCCCGCGGCCCCCTCGGATGCCCGCTTTGCCTCGCTCCGAGCGTCGCCCACGTGCTGCGATACCACCCGGCACCGACCGGCGACCCTGGACTCGGGGATTCCATTCACTATCTCTAAAGAAGACCGCGCCCGCAGCGAGCACCGTGCCAGGATCGGATTAGTCCAATAAACGTTTATTCGTTAGGCAACTCAGATGAGCATTTTGCATGTCTACTATCGGATTGCATGTTTAATATGCATAGCAAGGAAGTTACCCAAAATGAACTTGCACTTGTAGCTATGGCTCTGCAGCCACGTGGTCACCGGGCAAACTTGGCAACCGCCTTTCTGCAGCTTCTCAATGGGCATAATCTGAAAATCGCAGCACGTCTCGCTACTGGCTACAACAAAACGGCTTTCGTCTTGGTTCTACCGGACCGGGAGGGCCATGCTCTACCGGCCCTGGTGGTGGTCTCTCCACTGGTCCTGGCGGCGGTCTCTCAACGGGACCTGGCGGTGGACTATCTACCGGTCCTGGTGGCGGTTTCTCAACAGGCCCCGGTGGTGGATTATCGACCGGCCCTGGCGGCGGTCTTTCGACAGGTCCCGGCGGCGGACTATCTACCGGCCCCGGTGGCGGTCTTTCAACCGGTCCCGGCGGTGGTTTGTCAACCGGACCTGGTGGCGGCCTTGCTAATGGTCCCGGAAATAATTGGCGCCGCGTCCCCGTCCCGCCTGGCTATTGATGAGCCCAAAGGAAAAAGAGAAAAAGGCGCCGAGAAAAATGCGAGAAAACAGGAAAAGCGGAAAAAGGGGTCGGAAAAAAGGGCAGAGCCCTTGTCTAGGTAACAGGTTGCAACCAGTAGGGGCAGGCAATGACAGTTCTCAAGTATCGGTATTGGCAAGATGAAAACATGTGGCTTGGGTATCTGGAAGAATACCCAGATTACATGACACAAGGTAAAACGCTGGAGGATCTCCAGGAAAACCTGAAGGATATTTACCAGGAAATGACGAGCGGCGCCATTCCTTCTGTACGCCGGGTCGGAGAGCTCGCGGTCGCATGAAAAGGCGCGAACTCGTCGCCAGGTTACAACAAATGGGCTGCGTCGTGTTACGCCACGGCGGCAGGCACGACTGGTATCAGAATCCGAAGACTGGAGAATCTCAACCCGTACCGCGGCATGTCGAAATAAACGAACATCTTGCAATGCACATTCTAAAAAAATTAAGCTAATTCAAAGCTGAATCGTACGTCCGACCAGACCAGGGGATGCCGCCAGCGTCGACCTGCCGTATCCTGATCGATCGAGCCTCCCCCACCAGCCGCGAGTCCACGCCCGATGACCGACCAACCGACCCAGCGCCACCCCACTCAGATCAATCTGCATACCAAGTCGCGCGTGCTCACCATCGGCTTCGACGACGGCGCCCTGTTTGAACTGCCGTGTGAATATCTGCGGGTCTTCTCCCGCGCCGCGGAGGTCCGTAGCGCACCGCAACCCGTCACCGGCAAGGAGGGCGTGAACATCACGGCCATCGAGCCGCAAGGCCAGTACGCCGTGCGCATCTGCTTCGACGACGGTCACGACACCAGCATCTACTCCTGGGACACCCTCTACACCCTGGGCCGGGATCAGGCGCAGAACTGGGCGGACTATCTGGCGCGACTGGAGCAGATCGGCTACCAGCGCCGGGAACCGGATCAGGGGGACAAGCGGGTGCGGCTGCTCTACTTCTCCTGGCTGGCAAAGAAGATGCGCAAGGAGTCCGACCAGGTGATCGTACCAGCCGCGGTGACGGACGTGGACGCCCTGCTCAAGTGGTTGGGGGCGCGCAAAAAAGGCGCCGCGGTGCTGTTCACCCCGCAGCGGGTGCGGGTGACCGTCAACAAGCAGTTCACCGAGGGCTTCACCAAGCTCCACGACGGCGACGAGATCGGACTGGTGCCCACCTCACCGACGGCACCCGCCACGCCGGATTTGCTCTGATCTACCGACTGGTAGGGGCGACTTAAGTCGCCCCTACGTGACAGAAATCGCCGTAGCGGGCGGTCCCGAACAGCACGGGGCGTCCGAAGCCAATACATCTAGACAGGATTAACAAGATTTACAAGATGTTATTCATTTTCAATCTTGTAAATCTTGTTAATCCTGTCAAGAAATTTCCGAACTTGACTCGTTACTTAGGGGCAGCCCGGATCAACATGCACGCGCACAACAGACCGGAGGTCGAGGCTTCAGCCGGACGCGGCCTCCTTGAGACGGCGGGCGGTCCCTTCGATCACGGCGGGTTGGGTATAGCTGGTGCTGGCGTCGATGACTAGGCGTCCGCGGCGGCGCGCCGCTGCCACGCCTGCCGCATAGTCCTGGGCGCTCAGGGCGTTGGCCCCGTGCCCGCGCGGGCAAATCCGGCTCCAGCCCCCAGGAGAAGCGATGCGGTTACTTCGGCTCGATGAGCGCGACCTGGCTGTGCCCGGCGAGGTGTGGCGAGCGCCGTGGTGCCGGCCTTGGGGCAGCCGGCGATCACGATGTCCGGGCGGTCAGCCAAACGGGGGCGGTCAGCCATCCGTCAGCTCCGATGGTTCCGGAAAGCCCGCTCAGCAGCCCGCCAAGGCCCGGATGGCGTTGCGATTCGTCCATGAGCCGGTCAGGTGCGCCGCCCGCTCGGCTGACAGCCAGCGGTACTCCAGGTGTTCGAGCGGATTGAGCCGGATCATCCGGCGGGTTTCCAGCACCAGGGCGAACCAATATTCCCGATTGAAGCAAACATTGGGTGCATAGCGTGCCCGCCAGGCACGCACGATGGGGAACAAGACCGAGTGTTTGAGATCGATCAGGGCGGAGCCGACGCGCAGTCCGGTCTCTTCCCAGACCTCCCGTAAGGCCGCGGAGCGGGGGCTCTCGCCTGGGGCCAGACTGCCGGTCACCGACTGCCAGAACTGGCCGGGGTGGGTACGGCGCAGCATCAGGAACTCGCCGCCGCGGGTACAGATGACCACCAGCACCGACTGGGGACGCTTATAGACGGCCGGGGTCATGGTGCTGGTCTCCTGCGGCGGGGTCGCTATTTCGGCACTCACGTGCAGCGCCAATCCGGACGCGGCGGCACCGGCCGGTTGGTCGTGATCGTCGGACGCGAGTGCCATTGCTTAAACCCCGGCTTCGGCCCGCGCCCGCAGCCGCAGGCCCAACTCTTTGAGCTGGGCCTCGTCCACCGGGGAGGGGGCGCTGGTGAGCAGACAGGCGGCGGTCTGGGTTTTGGGGAAGGCCATGACATCGCGAATGGAGGCGGCCCCGGTCATCAGCATCACCAACCGGTCCAGACCGAAGGCGATCCCGCCGTGGGGCGGAGCGCCGAAGCGCAGTGCCTTGAGCAGGAAGCCGAAGCGATCCTCGGCCTGGGTCTCGCTGATATTCAGGAGCTTGAAGACCTGGCGCTGCACCGTATCGCGATGGATACGGATGGAACCGCCGCCAATCTCGCTGCCGTTCAACACCATGTCATAGGCACGGGAGAGGCAGGCGCCGGGATCGGTCTCCAGCAGCGCGAGCTGCTCCTCCTTGGGGGCCGTGAAGGGATGATGCAGGGCCGCCCAGCGCTGGTTGGCGGCATCGTGCTCGAACATGGGGAAGTCCACCACCCACAGCGGGCGCCATTGCCCCTCCAGCAGGCCGCGGTCATGGCCCAGCCGGACGCGCAGTGCCCCCATCGACTCGTTGACCACGGTCGCCTTGTCGGCGCCGAAGAAGATCAGGTCGCCATCCTGGGCGCCGGTACGGGCCATGATCCCGTCGATCGCAGCGTCGGTGAGATTCTTGACGATCGGCGACTGCAAGCCCTCGCGGCCCTTGGCGGACCAGTCGTTGACCTTGATGTAGGCCAGACCCTTGGCGCCGTAAATGCCGACAAACTTGGTGTACTCGTCGATTTCCTTGCGGGTCAGCTCGCCGCCCTTGGGCAGGCGCAGCGCGACCACACGGCCCGCCGGGTCCTGCGCCGGACCGGCAAACACCTTGAAGTCCACCCCGGCCATCAGATCGCCCAGGTCGATCAACTCCAGGGGCACCCGCAAATCCGGCTTGTCGGAGCCAAAGCGGCTCATCGCCTCCGCGTAGGCCAGACGCGGGAAGGGGTTGGGCAGCTCGGTGTCCAGCACCTCTTTGAACACCCGCCGGATCATCTCCTCCATGAGATTCATCAGCGCATCTTCGGTCATGAAGGAGACTTCGATGTCGAGCTGGGTGAACTCGGGCTGACGATCCGCGCGCAAGTCCTCGTCACGGAAGCAACGGGCGACCTGATAATAGCGATCCATCCCCGACATCATCAGCAACTGCTTGAACAATTGCGGCGACTGCGGCAGGGCGAAGAATTCGCCGGGGTGGGTGCGGCTGGGGACCAGGTAGTCGCGGGCGCCCTCGGGGGTGGACTTGGTCAGGATCGGGGTCTCGATGTCCAGAAAGCCCTGGTCATCCAGATAACCGCGCAGGATGCGCGTCACCCGACTGCGCGTGCGCAGCCGCTCCTGCATCTCGGGCCGTCGCAAGTCGAGATAACGGTAGCGCAGGCGCACTTCCTCCGAGGCGTCGGCCACATGGGTATCGAGCTGGATCGGCGGGGTCTCGGACGCGTTGAGGATTTCGAGCCCGGTGCCCAGGACCTCGATCTCGCCGGTGGGCAGATCGGGGTTGATGGTCCCCTCGGGGCGCGGCCGGACGCGGCCCTCGACCTTGAGGACATACTCGCTGCGGGCCTGCTCGGCGCGCTTGAAGACCTCCGCCCGGTCGGGATCGAGCACGACCTGGACCAGACCGTCACGGTCACGCAGATCGATGAAAATGACCCCGCCGTGGTCGCGGCGCCGATGCACCCAACCGCACAGAATCACCGTCTGTCCGATATGGCCGCTGTTCAATTCCCCGCAGTAATGCGTGCGCATGAGCCGATCGCCCCGTTTGCAGAACCCGTAAATAACCGTCCAGAGCGCTCAGGAGTCGCCCGGATAAAACCGATCAGAATACCGACCCCTTACCGGCAGCGCAAGTTGCAACATGCAGCACCAGCAATTCCAAATTTGGGCGGCACCGCGCGACCTCTGGTGGATGCGGCGCGCGCGACCGCCGTGCCGAGTCCCCGAGACCGAGCGGCGCGCCTTATCCACCCTACAACGGAGCCGGTTTCGTAGGGTGGATAAGCGCAG
>NZ_CAIZIZ010000499.1 GCF_903933125.1 uncultured Lamprocystis sp.
AGGATGGCCTGACTACGCACCCGGCGAGCCCCAGTGGCCGGAATCTTGATCGAGGCCCTCGTCGGCAAAGGCGGGTAGCGGGTAGGGTCCGCTGTGCGGACCTTCCCCCGTCGGGTTTTGGCGGGGTGCGGTCCGCACAGCGGACCCTACCCGGCCGCTAGCGCCCCCCCCCCCCGCGACGGGAAACAGGGATTCCCGGACCGTGCTCCCAATGGAACTTGGCAACCAGCCAACACGCGGGAGACCTGCGCATCATGCCGCCGCCTCCTGAGACCCTATCGATGACCATGCCAACCCGTCTCGCGGGCAAGATCAAGCAACTGAAGACCCTGCTCGTCGATGCCGACGATTTTTCAGTCATCATGAATTATTTCCTCGACGACCTGGTGCCGGATCCGGCCTTCCAGGCGAAAGGCAAGCCGCTGAAGGACAAAACCATCGAGCAGCGATTTCGGGGGGTACTCGAAATCCTGCACGAGCGGTTGGCGATCCGGTCCCCGGGTCCGGCACAGATGATGGCCGCGCTATGGCTCAAGGATTTCGAGCTTGCCCATGGCGCCTTCGCGTTGGGCAACCGGTTGGGCATGGCCTTTTATTTCCGCGATTTAGACATGGGGCTCAGCGCGCTCGGCGCACTAGACGGCTCCATGGAGGTCATGTTCGCGCGCTTCTCGGTCTACGATGGCGTAGATCCCTCGAAAAGCTTCCATATCGATCGATCCAAGCGCCGCCATTGAGCTCCAGACGCTCCTGGACCTGCCGGCGGGCCGCGCGGCAGCGGATGTTCGGCTGGCGTTCCCCGGCAGTGGCGTAAACGTCGAGGTCATCGGCGAGTGCGAGGCGCTTGCGGTCGGGGATCAGCATCAGCCCCGGTGGACTGCCCAGCAGCATGATGCTGGTCATGCTCGTTAACCAGCGCCAGGACGTATCCGGTATCGATGAAAACCGGTTCAAGCATCCCGGTTGCCGATCACATAAGCGTCATGATCCGTCGAGAGGTCCGCCGGTCCCGCGATGCGTACCCGGCGCAGGCGCGCAAGGAGGGTCTCGGTCTCCCCCGCGTCCTCGGTCCGGGTATCGACGACGACGCGCACGTCGCGGCCGTCGAGCTCCCGCCGGTACTCTAAGGGAATCTGGAGGACACCGTCGTGGACGGTGGTCTGAAACTCGATCGCGTGCATGGGGCGGACTCCGTTGGGTTCAGGTCTGCGGGCCAAGTTTAAGCGATAAGGAGCCGAGACTTAGGTGATTTCCGATAGTTTAGATACCGGTCAATGTAGGTGCGACTTCAGTCGCACCTGCGTCCAAATCGGTGCGACTGAAGTCGCACCTACATCCGAGCCGATGGTGGGTGGTATCCGGTGTTCCGGAAATCACCTTAAGCCTCAGGCTCGATCTGCCACAGCGCCGCGAAGGGTGCTTGCCAGTGCTCAAGCAGCCGGGCGGCCTCGCCGTGGGTGACACCGCCGTGGGCGAGTTGGATGCGCAGGGCCAGGAAGGACCGCTCGACGGTGCGCGGGCCAACGGATCCATCCAGCACGGGGAGAGGGTCTGCGCGACGGCCGACGGGAACTCCGCCAGCGCGGTGTCCGCCGACTCCGGGCCGGCGACCAAGCGGGCGATGTGTAGGGCGACCTGCTGGGCCATGCGCCACCAGGTGCCCAGCGTCGGCAGCTCGACTGGACGGGTGGGCCTTGAGCGGCGTGCCGGCCACTGGCGATCGAGGTTTACCGTGAAAGTCAGGTCGGGACCCGGCGGGGGCTTTCATCGTTCGGGGTGCCGGCGTGCGAGGCTGCGTAGTCAGGGCTTCCAGCCCTGACTGTTCCAGCCCCGACGCGGCCAGGCCAGGATGGCCTGACTACGCAGTCAGATCGGCAACGGCCGCAAGTGCGGCGCAATCTCGCAAATGTCCGCGTCGCGGATGGTCTCGCGCAGGCTGTCAAGCTCCTCGCGTTGCCACGCGTCGTCGTCTTGCGGGTCCGCGGCCGTCAGCAGGTCCGAGCCGTCGCGTTCGCACAACTCGATGCTGATCCGCTCGATCCGGAAGGGGTCGTCCGGATGGATCCAGAAAAAGAACCGGTACCGGTAGGCGATATCCCAGTGGGGGTCCCAGTCGCCGGCCAGAGAGCCCATGTCGGCGCTGCGCGTCGGCTGGGTCAGATACTGCAACCAGCCCAGCAGATTGAGCCGCAGCCCGTAGTTGCGCCAGGGACGGAGATAACGTGCCGTGGCAATGAAACGCCTGACCTGCTCCAACAAGGGATCGGGATGCGGCGCAATCTCGAACGGCTCGGTGCCCAGCGCCTCCTCGAGGGCGTAGCACAAAGGAAGATCCTCGCGCTCCTCCGGTGGATCGAAGCGTCGCCAAGAGTCGCACTCGATCCACTCAGCAGCGCGTTGCAGCAGGAACAGAAAGGCCCCGGTGGCGAACTGCGGCGGCAACTCCGGGTGCAACTCGCCCAACTGATCGCGCAGCAGACGGTCGAGCCATTCGACCGGCAACCGTCCGTCATGCGCGTCGAGCGTCTCGCGGAACAGCAGATACTCGTCGAGTGCGTTCTCGGGCGTGGCATCGCCCCATTTGTAAAATCGCATGGCGAGCGACAGCGTCCCCGTGTGGGGCGCGATGATGTAATAGTCGTACCAGCCGCGTGTCGACATCTCGGGATCTCTCGGGGTTATCGGGGGGGTCCAAGGCTGAAGCCTTGGACTCCAAATGACCATCGCTGGCCGGAACGATGATCAAGGCCCTGCACGGCCTCGATCATCGTTCCGGCCGTAGGGTGTACAAGCGATAGCGCAGTCCACCGAAGCCCGCACCGCCGCTCCCCCGAATTCGACACCTAATGTTCAGTCGGTGTCGTGCGCAGGGCCCGGATCACCGCGCCGGAGAGCCCGGTGAGATCGGCAATGGCCGCGTCGTCCAGGGCGGTGCGCTCAAGGAGTGCCGCGGCCATTTCCCGGCGCGCCTGCGCAAGGCCTTCCTTGTGTCCCTCCTTGTGTCCCTCCTTGCGCCCCTGCTCGAGGATCTCAGCGTTCCACTGTTCGACCCGTTGTTGCAGCATGACATGCACCTCTTGAAAGTCATTGATGTCCGGCAGGCGGATGCCGGGGCGCTTCTTACGGATGAAGCTGCGGTAGATCCAACGGCCGAAGGCGCGCTTGAGGCTGTCCAGGGCACCGCTGTCCAGGAGTGCCACCAGCCGGGCGTAGACCGCGAGCCAAGTCGGCTCGTCGCGCGCCTTTTCCAACTGAAATAGCGCCGCCACCAGGTTGCGGACCTCGGCCGGATAGGCCGCGTCGCCCACGATCGCCCCTTCGTCGAGCAGCAGGTAGGACCAGTGGGGGCGATAGTGTGCCAGCCCGCCCGGCGCCGGGTCGATCAGCGCGGACAGTTCCGTCGGCACCGTCCAGCGCGGCTCGCCGTTGTAGAGGACCACCGGCAGCACCGGCGGGAGGGTACCGGCCGCGGTCAGGGCCTTCTGCGCGATCAGATCCTGGTACAGGAGCGAAACATAGCAGGCGATCCGCACCGCCATGAAGGGGTCTACGGTGCTCTGGAACTCGATCAGAATATAGACGTAACACCAGCCGTCGGCCCAGCGGACGCGCCAGATGATGTCGTCTTCGCGGTCGCGGTAATCGTCGGTGACATAGCTGCCCTTGACCGTTTCCAGCGAGGCCAGGTCCAGGGACTCTACCCAGTCCTCGCGTACGAAGCCGGTCAGCAGGTCGCGGACCATCTCGGCGTGGGAGAAGAGTTGCTTATAAGTACTTCAAGTGAAATATTTGTAGGCGCCAATAATTGCAAAGCATTGATTTAAAAGAAAGATAAATAATTAAGCGCTCATAGCGAATATATTGATGTACTTAGCTGTGGTCATGGTGGCGCCCGGCGGCTGGGGAGCGCCGTTTGCGGGGACCACGGGAGTGGCGGGGTCGGGTCATGGCTGGCGTGCGTTGTAGGTCGGCACGGGTGCTCCGTATCACTGAGATCCATTGTAGCCGGGTAGGGTCCGCTGTGCGGACCTTCCCCGTTCGGGTTCGCGCGAGGCTCGATCCGCACAGCGGACCGGTTAGCGCACACGCACGCGCCCGCCCCGCCAGCGGACCAGCGCCAGACCCAGCGCCAAGCAGCACCATACCAATCCCGGCGACGGCGGCGAAGAGCGCGAGCCAGTTGGGACCCGTGTCGGCCGCGGCGGCTGCCGACTGCCCAAGCAACCAGCCCGGCAGCGCGCCCCACTCCCGCGGCATCCCGTTGAGGGCAAAGTCGAAGAAGCCGACGAACAGCAATTCCGGGGACAGTTTACTCAATTCGGACCCAATTCCGGGGACAGTTTACTCAATTCGGTATCTGTAACCAGCGGGGAGATAAGTAAACTGTCCTCGGAACTCACCACCAACTAGTGCAGCCATGGCGTTCCCGCCGGGGTCGTCAGACATGCCGCCACCGCCGTCGGCAACCGCACCAACGGCACAGCAATTCCGGGGACAGCTTACTCAATTCGGTATCTGTAACCAGCGGGGAGATAAGTAAACGGAGAGTAAGCCGGGTTCTCACCGCTGGTTAGACAGACGTTGGTGTTCTCTGTTGCCGCCTGGTTTCCCGGCGGTGCCACAATATCTCTGCCATACAGCGATTCGTTCCCGGCTCCTC
>NZ_CAIZIZ010000500.1 GCF_903933125.1 uncultured Lamprocystis sp.
CAGCAGTTCCAAACTTGGGTGGCCGCCGCCAAAAAGCGTGTCGGCAACGTGGCCGATGGTGGATGCGCTGCGCTTATCCACCCTACGAAACCGGCTCCGTTGTAGGGTGGATAAGGCGCGCCGCTCGGTGGCAGGGACTCGGCACGGCGGTCGCGCGCGCCGCATCCACCAGAGGTCGCGCGGTGCCGCCCAAATTTGGAATTGCTGCGACGTTCACCGGTTCCTGGATGCACCTTGGGCGTCGGCGGCTGGTCGCTGAGGGCGTGCAGAAGCGTCATGGCGTTGATCCCGCTGCAGGCCAGACCGGACGACCGGTCAAGGCGTTGAGTTCGGCCCAGGCGAGCGCCCGGCAGTAACCAACCCGGGCCTCCTGCATCCTGGTCATGGTCTGCTGGCTCATGGCGTAGCCCAGGTCGGCCGACACCTCCTGTTCGTACAGGGTTCGGCTCTCGTCGAGTTTGAGGTCGCGGTAGGCGGATTCACTGCGGAGCTTGCGTGCGGCGGCGGCTAAGGCCAGCAGCCGCAACCGGACTTCCACGACTTGCTGGCGCAGTTCCAGGCGCGCCAGTTGTTGGTCGGCGGCCGCGCTGTCCGCGCTCAGGCCCGCGCCGGCCGCCGGTTCGCCGACGGCAGCGGCGACCAGGGCCGCGAGCGGCAGCGGGGCTTCGGGTTGCGGCGGCAGCATCGGCTTCACGAGGTCCCGCGGCAGGGTCTCCGGGCGGTCGAGGGCCTGGGCCAGCAGGGCGCGGGTCCAGTGTTGGCCCAGTTCGCCGGCGGTGCGCTCATGCAGCATGTCCTCATAGACCGCATCCAGCTCGGACACGCGTAACGGTGAGGTTTGTCCGAGTTCCCCGCGTGCCCGGGCACGGTCGAGTTGAACATAGGCGACCGCCATGGCCTCGCTGGCACTGGAAAAGGACAAGTCCGCGAGCAGGACATCGAAAAAGCGCTCCATGATCTCCAGTCGTTGAGCCGGTATTGGCTCAATCAGCGGCGCCAGGGGGCGGCCGCGTGCGGGATCGATGACGCCGAAGGCCAGCGTATGGCAGTCCAGATAGAGCGGGTGGCGGCGCGGCAGGCGTGCCGCCACGGCAGCGCTCGCCTGGACCCGCGGATGGCTGTCGGCCAGGGCCAGCGCCTGCTCCATCGACAGCGGCTCAGGCAGCGGCGGGGCGCCCGCGGCGGTGCCGAGTACGAGGAATAGGGTCAGGGCCGGCACCGGGGATCGGCGGGTCATGTGAGCGCGAATGCAGCGGTGGTCAACAGGTGGTCGAAGGGTAACGGGTCTTGGCCGGTCGACTCAAGTAGCGCCTTCGTCCCTCATATCCAGGAGATGACCCGCGGTCGGTCGCAGGCCGTTGTGCCGCTTAGGGTGCGTCGTCCTTCGCCTCAAATGGGAAAGCGGCGGCCAGGGCGGCGCCCCGCATGACGGGGTCGAGACCCCACAGGACGTGGTCGAGCGGATAGGTCGAGCGGACGCCGAGATCCTCCCAATGTTCGCTGATCCAGCAATCCGCGGCACGCCGGCCGATGTCGTGCAGGTGTTCGAGAAAGGCCCACTCGGCATTCATTTTCGAGGACACGCCGAGATCGGCCAAGTCGTGTTCCGCGTGAATCCGGTGGATCGCCAGGTCGCGCAGGCGTTCGTCCTGGTGCTCCGGAGCGGCACCAAGCATCTTGAGCATGAGGATGGCGCGAATATCCTTCAGCAGGCTGGAATTGAAGTCGATTTCATTGATGCGATTGAGGATGTCGCGGGCGGTCCGGGGCACGCCCTCGCGAATCAGCGGGTTGATCTGCACGATCACCAGATCGCGCGCGGTGGTCTCCTCGATCAGCGGATAGAGCACCGGGTTGCCCATGAAGCCGCCGTCCCAGTAGGCTTCGCCGTCGATCTCCACCGCCTGGAAGACGAACGGCAGGCAGGCCGACGCCATGACCGTATCGACCGTAATGTCCGGTGACTTGAAGACATGCGGCCGGCCGGTGCGGACATTGGTTGCACTGATGAACAGTTGCACGGACTCGCAGTGGTTGACCCGATCGAAATCCACCAGACTGGCCACCAGGTCGCGCAGCGGATTGAGGTTCAGCGGGTTCATTTCATAGGGCGACACCAGGCGGCTCATCAGGTCCATCGCGATATAGCCGGGCGAGTAGTCGAGCGACCAGCGCCCGAGCATCTGGTCGACCCAGGTGCGCTGGATCGGGCTGGTTTTCCCGGCCTCGCTGACCGCGCGCCAGAACCGCTTCAGTGCGTCGCGCGCGCCTTCGCGCCCACCCTGCGCGAGACCATCGGCGACGACCACCGCGTTCATCGCTCCGGCCGAGGTGCCGCTGATCCCCTCGATCTGAATCCGCTCTTCGCTCAGCAACCGGTCGAGTACGCCCCAGGTGAAGGCGCCGTGGGCGCCGCCGCCCTGGAGGCCGAGATCGATCTTCTTGACTGCGGTGGTCATGGCGGCCCCCGAGGGCTCTGTAAAGTTTGACATGGGATCAAGGTTACTCGACCCCTACGCCATGTGGCAATCTTGCAGGTGTGACAGCGCCCGGTCCGCGGGAGAGGGTATTCTGGGATCTCGATCATCGTCGCGGCCGGTGCCCGGCAGTCGCTCATACCCAAGTGGGAGCGGCGTCCCGCCGCGATGCGGTGCCGCGGTAATCGTTAGCGCTGCGGCTTCGCTCCCGGCCCGTCGCGGCGGGCCGCCGCTCCCACGGGGTCGCCGGGCGACTTGCACGGGAAAGCCTCGACCGGTTTTCTTGTGGCTGGAACCACGATCGAGACCCTTTATGGCGACGCCCGCCAACCGATGTTAGAGTTCAGGCCCGTGGCGGCGCGACCAACGTCCCCACGACCAAAGTCTGTTTTGGAGTCTGTAGCAAGGGGGATGTTCACCATGGGCCTGATCGGTATTCTGCTGGGACTCGCGCTCCTCATCTGGCTTGCCTACCGCGGCTGGAGCGTGCTGCTGCTGACCCCGGTCGCGGCCCTGATCGCCGCCCTGTTCGCGGGCGAGCCGCTGCTGGCGCACTGGACCCAGACCTTCATGGGCGGTGCCGCCGGGTTTCTGGCGCAGTTTTTTCCCATCTTTCTGCTCGGTGCGCTGTTCGGCAAATTGATGGAGGACAGCGGCTCGGTGCAGTCGGTCGCCCGCTTCATCGGCAACAGCCTGGGGCCGCGGCACGCCATCCTCGCGGTGGTGCTGGCCGGGGCCATGGTCACCTACGGCGGTGTCAGCCTGTTCGTGGCGTTTTTCGTGCTGGCACCCATGGCGCAGACGCTGTTTCGGGATGCCAACATCCCGAGTCGGCTGATGCCGGCCGCCATCGCGCTCGGCACCTCGACCTTCACCATGTCCGCCCTGCCGGGCACCCCGGCCGTCCAGAATGCCATCCCCATGCCCTTCTTCGGCACCACACCCTTTGCCGCGCCCGGTCTCGGCCTGATCGCCGCGGCCATCATGCTGCTGTTCGGGCTCTGGTGGCTGGGTCGGGCGGAAGCCTCGGCTCGCCGCAAAGGCATCGGGTATGGCGGCAACCTGGGTATCGCACTGGCGCCCGATCAGGCCGCGAATGACCCACTGGTGCGGGAGCGCGCCACGACGGCAAACGCCTTCGATCCGGCCGAGGTGCAGCGGGGCCAGGCCAGCCCCGCGCTGCCTCCGGCCTTCATCGCCTTCCTGCCGCTGCTCGTGGTGGTGGCGGTCAATCTGGTGATGAGCCTGCTGATTCTGCCGCACCTGGACCTGAGCTACCTGGCCGAAGACCGCTGGGGTCCCACTTCGCCGGCCGCGGTAAGCGGCATCTGGTCGGTGATCGTGGCACTCATCGCCGCCATCCTGACCTTGCTCGCATTGAACTGGAAGCGCCTGCCCAAACTGCGCGAGAGCGTGGACGCCGGCCTCAACGCCTCGGTGTTGCCGGTGATCAGCGTGGCCAGCCTGGTCGGCTTCGGCACCGTGGTGGCCGCGCTCCCCGCCTTTGAACTGGTACGCGCCTGGGTGCTCGGGATCGAGGGCGGCCCGCTGGTTTCGCTGGCGGTCTCCACCAACGTGCTGGCCGCCCTCACCGGCTCGGCTTCGGGCGGGCTTACCATCGCGTTGGAAGCACTCGGCTCGACCTACATGCAGCTTGCCGCGGAACTGGGTATCGACCCCGCGCTCATGCACCGGGTGGCGGTGATCGGCGCCGGCACCCTGGACAGTCTGCCCCACAACGGCGCCGTGGTCACCTTGCTGGCGGTCTGCGGCTCGACCCACAAGGAAAGCTATTTTGATATGGTGATGGTCGCCATTGTGGGCGCCATCATCGCGCTGGCGGCAATCATTGTGCTCGGCACGCTGTTTGGCTCGTTTTGAGCGGTTTATGCCGATTCACGGGACTCAACATCCCGACGGCGTATGGGAGGTCGAGGCTTTACCGTGTCCGTGCGTCGTCAGGCCATCCTGGCCTGACGGCGTCGGGACTGGAACAGTCAGGGCTGGAAGCCCTGACTACGCAGCGGTCGAGAGGGCTTTACCGTGAAAGTGCGTCGTCAGGCCATCCTGGCCTGACGGCGTCGGGACTGGAACAGTCAGGGCTGGAAGCC
>NZ_CAIZIZ010000501.1 GCF_903933125.1 uncultured Lamprocystis sp.
CTGAGCGGGTGGATTCCCGCTCTGGATGAGGCGCGTGGTGGCCGAGTCTTCCGGGTCCCGAGCACAGACGCAAGAAGGGGTCCAATGGGTGTTCACCTCGGTGGACGCTTGCGGGCACAGCCCGCTAGGCTCAACCGCCGGATGCGGAAAACCGCATGTCCGGTGGTGTGGGAGGGGTGACGGGCGCAATCCCGTCACCCCGACCCGATCGGATCAGACAACACACCAACCCAGCGGGCATCATTCAAGACACCGTGAGGCAGAAACTCATCATGGTCTCGCTGCGTGACGGCGCACTGTGGCGTTTGGCGGATCAAAAAAAACGGCGAAGACACCGCTTTTTAACTGATCAGTGACGCCTATCCGCCCCTTGCGCACACCTCAACCCCGGAGTGCCCCCAACGATGCGCACTTTTGCCTGTCAGTCCTGCGGCCAAGCCGTCTATTTCGAGAACTGGCGCTGCAATCACTGCGGCGCCGCCTTGGGCTTCCTGCCCGATGCGCTGCAGTTGGTCGCGGTGGAGAAGGATGCCGCAGGTTTCTGGACCCCGATCACCCCCTGCGACAAGGTGCACCGCCCCGGTGTGCTGGCGCGGTTCTTCAGCCGCCGGCCCGAGCCGCCGCCCGCGAAGGTCGCCGGCCGGCGCTACCGCAAGTGCGGCAATTATGCGCAGCACAATGTCTGTAACTGGATGGTCCCGGAGGAATCGGGCGAGGACCTGTGCGTCGCCTGCCGTCCCAACCGCACCATTCCCAACCTGGGCCGTCCGGGCAATCCGGAAAAGTGGTATCGCATCGAGCGCGGCAAGCGGCGCCTCATCTACGGACTGTTGCGCCTGGGGCTGCCGGTGCGCAGCCGCGATGAGGATCCGGAGCATGGGCTCGCCTTCGACTTTCTCGCCAGTCAGGATGCGCCGCCGGATCAACCGGTGCTGACCGGCCATGCCGACGGACTGATCACGCTCAATATCGACGAGGCCGACCCGGTCCGGCGCGAACGCATCCGGGTGGACATGGACGAGACTTACCGCACCCTGGTCGGTCACTTCCGCCACGAGATCGGCCACTATTACTGGGACCTGCTGATCCGTCACGGCGGGCGCCTGGAGAGCTTCCGCGCCCTGTTCGGCGACGAGCGGCAGGACTATGGTGAGGCCCTGGAAGATCACTACCGCACCGGCCCGCCCGTGCATTGGCAGGACCGCTATCTTTCGACTTATGCGAGCAGCCACCCCTGGGAAGACTGGGCCGAGACCTGGGCGCATTACCTGCACATCGTGGACACCCTGGAGACGGCCGCCCATTTCGGCATCGAGGTGGAATGGTGCCTGCCGGACGGCAGTGTCCGCACCGCCGACCCCGAATTCGACCCCTACACCATCGCCGACTTTCAACCGATCATTGAGGACTGGTTGCCGCTCACCTTCGCGGTCAATAACCTCAACCGCAGTATGGGCCAGCAGGATCTCTACCCCTTCGTGCTGCCGCAGCCGGCCATCGAGAAGCTCGCCTATGTTCATGGGGTGGTGCGGGCGGGAGCCGGGAGTTAGCCCCCGTCCACCTGACGTTGCGGCAAGCACCGGTTGGAGAACGACCGCGGGGAAATTCAGCACCAACGTTCGGACCTGGGGATACCGCGAGACGAGAAACCACCATGTCGGGCTCATAGCCGTCGGACGTGATAGTCGGACGTAGGGGCGGGTTTTAAACCCGCCCCTACACGAGCATCGTTCCGGAGATCAGGTACGAAGGCTATACCATGATGCGGCACTGCGATGGTGCAAACCCGACATTAAGGGTGCTCAGACTGTGCGTTCCCGACAGCGAAAGCCGCGTTCTCGCGGTGGCAGGATGATCAATAAGAAATTGATTATAAGAATAATCTAATGCCATCCGCATGGTGCTGGCACTATTCCTGCTTATTACACTGTCAGTCGTGGGCCGGATCGCTGAGGCAACCGCCCCAGCATCCGATCTCCGTCTTCTCAGTGGTGATTCACCCCGCGTTAGCGGGGTTTTTTTTGGGGGCGGCGCGACGGCGCGGGCCGGCCAGCAGTCCCAAATTTGGGTGAACGTCGTCGGCAGCGTTAGTGGTGGATGCGCTGCGCTTATCCACCCTACGAAACTCACGGACCGCGCGTCGTTGTCGCAATCGGATTGTTCAACAACGACAACGACAACGTACCCGGAATCTCGATCATCACAGCAGTTCTGATCGCACCCGCCGATAGGGAACCCCTGCCGGACGCACCGCCAGCGGCTATACTTCGCGACCCGCCGTTATCGGTGCAGGACAAGGCGTCAAGGTGCGCTCGTGAAGACCAGGCTACCCCCATTCAGCAAGGCCCGCGTGCTCGTGGTCGGCGATGTCATGCTTGACCGCTATTGGAGCGGACGCGCCACCCGGATTTCGCCGGAGGCACCAGTCCCGGTGGTGCATGTCACGGCGACCGAAGACCGGTTGGGCGGCGCCGCCAACGTCGCGCTCAATATCCTGACACTCGGCGGACAGGTCGACCTGCTGGGGGCGATCGGCGTCGATGAGGCTGGCGAGACACTGAAACGATTGCTGCAGCGGACCGGTATCGGCTGCCATCTGCATGCGGACGCCCGCGCCGCGACCTCGACCAAGCTGCGCATTCTCAGTCACCACCAACAACTGGTGCGCGCAGATTTCGAAGGCGGCCTGGCCGAAGTCGATGCCGCCGCGCTCCTGGCCGATTTCGCGCGGCTGGCTGCTCAAGCGGACCTGATCGTCTTGTCCGATTACGGCAAGGGCACCCTGGGGTCACCCCGAACGCTGATCGAGCAGGCCGCGGCGCTGAACAAACGGGTGATCGTCGATCCCAAGGGCACCGACTTTTCGAAGTACCGGGGCGCGACCCTGATCACCCCGAACCGGGCCGAGTTTGAGGCCGTCGTGGGGCTCTGCGCCACCGAGGCGGACCTGGTGGAGCGCGGTGAGCGCCTGCGCCTGGCGACTGGCTTGACCGGCGTCCTGATCACGCGCGGCGAGCAGGGCATGACCTTGCTGTGGCAGGATCAGGCGCCGCTGCATCTGCAGGCCCGGGCGCGGGAGGTCTTCGATGTGACCGGTGCCGGTGACACGGTGATCGCGACCCTGGCCTTGGCGCTGGCCGCCGGGGCGCCGCCGCCGGAGGCGATGGTCCTGGCCAACGCCGCCGCCGGGATCGTGGTCGGCAAGTTGGGAACCGCCGCCGCAACCGTGGCCGAATTGAACCAGGCGCTGCGCACGTCCGACGACGCCGGGTTCGGCATCCTGACCGAAGACGATTTGGCGGTTGCCATGGATCAGGCCCGCTCTCGCGGCGAGCGGATCATCATGACCAACGGCTGCTTCGATCTCCTGCACGCCGGTCATGTCACCTATCTGGAGCAGGCGCGCCGACTCGGCGACCGGCTGGTGGTCGCGGTCAATACCGATGCCTCGGTGCAGGCGCTGAAAGGCCCCGGCCGGCCGGTCAATCCGCTCGAACGGCGGATGACCGTGCTCGCCGCTTTGAAGAGTGTCGATTGGGTGGTGCCGTTCAGTGAAGCGACGCCGGAGCGGCTTTACTGCAGGCTCTTGCCCGATGTCATCGTCAAAGGCGGCGACTATGCACCGGACGCGATTGCGGGCGGTCCCTGCGTCACGGCCAATGGGGGCGAGATCGTCGTCCTGGAGTATCTCGACGGCGAGTCGACGACGGCGATGATCCAGCGGCTGCAAGAGGGACGGTGAATCCCAGCAAGCGCGGTCAGCGTTCAGGGTTGAGATGGGCATCGCTATCGAGATTGTGAAAGTATTCGCTCCGAACCCGAAAACATCGTAATGCCGTAGGTTGGGGTGAGGAACGAACCCCAACATTTCAGCGCCTTACGTTTGGCTGATCGTTGGGCTTCGTTCCTCAGCCCAACCTACGCCTACGCCAAGGCGGTACCCGCCGGCTGGAGCGAGAACCCTTTGAGGTTTTGGGCAAAGCGCTCCAGTGACTGGATGCCGGTGGCCTCGGCCTGGTGACACCAGTCCTGAAGTGAGCGCAGCAGCACCTCCTGGCTCGGCGTCTGGAGCTGCCAGATCGCCTGCAGCCGCTCCCGGAACTGATAGACGGTGGCCAGCGTCTGGCTCTGCGCCAGCAACTGATCCAGCCGCTGGCGCGCCGCCGCATCGAGCCGGCTCGCCTCGCGCGCGAGCAGGCGCCGGTTGCGCCTGATCAGGCGGCGGCAGTGCGCCGCGTCACGGCACAACTCGTCCCGCGACACCGGGGCCAACACTTCTTTGGTGTAGCGTGCGAACACGAACATGCGGCTGACCACCACGGCCCGCAGTGTATCCATATCCACCAGCAGTTTGCCCGGGACCATGGTCAGCCGCGGCGCGACCCGCTTGATGCGGGCGAGCCGCAGCGCGCTCAGGGTGCGGATGTACAGCCAACTGATGTCGAACTCCCACCATTGGTAAGAAAGCCGCGCGGAACTGGGGAACGCATGGTGGTTGTTGTGCAACTCCTCACCGCCGATCAGGATGCCCCAGGGCACGATGTTGGTGGACGCGTCCGGCGGCTCGAAGTTGCGGTAACCCCAGTAGTGACCGATCCCGTTGATGACACCGGCCGCCAGGATGGGGATCCACAGCATCTGCACCGCCCAGATCACCGGCCCGTAAAGCCCGAACAGCAGCAGGTCCAGGATCAGCATGAGCGCCACCCCCTGCCAGTGATAAGGGCTGTACAGGTTGCGCTCCAGCCAGTCGTTCGGGGTACCGTGGCCGTAACGCTCCACGGTCGCCGGATCGTCAGACGCCGCTTCGTAGAGCTCGGCGCCCTGGGTCAGCACTGTGCGCAGGCCCAGGATTTGCGGGCTGTGCGGGTCCTCCGCGGTCTCGACCTTGGCGTGGTGACGGCGATGGACCGCGACCCACTCCTTGGTGACCATGCCGGTGGTCAGCCACAGCCAGAAGCGAAAGACATGAGCAACCGCCGGGTGCAGGTCCAGGCCGCGATGGGCCTGAGCGCGATGAAGAAAGATCGTCACCGCGGCGATGGTGAGGTGGGTCATGGCGAGCGTGATGAGCACCGCCTGCCAGGGCGACGCGTCGAGAATGCCGTGCAGGGTCATGGGGTCTCCTGTGGAAATCGTTCCACTTCACTATAGCCGACCGTTTCAGTCGGGGCTATGACAAGCGACGAACGGTAGTGTGCTCCGTGCTGCGCATAAAAGGCGCTGGTCGTCCAGATAGGAGAAGAGCAGGTTGACGGCGACCGCATCGGGTGTGAGCCGGACGACCGCGGCACGCAACTCGGCGAGGTCCGCCGCGGTCAAGGGTTCCTCCCGGCGGCCGTCGCTGCCGAGGCGCCCGCCGGTCTCCAGGCAGCGTTCGGGTGGTACCGGCGGTCGCCGCGGTGGCGGTTGCAGGTCATGGAGAGCCGCGCGCGCCTGCCGACCGATGGTCAGCAGGTTACCCAGCCCGCGATTGGTCACATACAGGGTGCAATACCGCGTTGGTTGCCACGGTACTGCCGTGGATCAGGCGCAGGCCGGCCGGGTATCGATACCGAGTAGAGCCAAACCCGCGGCCGATCCCGGAGTCAATCCCGAAAGGCACGCAGGAACGCGGCGAACTGCTCACCCAGCTCCGGATGGGCCAATCCGTACTCGACCGTGGCCTCCAGATAACCGAGCTTGCTGCCGCAGTCATAGCGCTTGCCCTCGAAGGGATGGGCAATCACCGTTTCATACTCCAGCAGTGCGGCGATGCCGTCGGTCAACTGAATCTCACCGCCGGCACCGGTGTCGGTCTGCTCCAGCATGTCGAAAATCCGCGGGGTCAGCAGATAGCGGCCGACCACGGCGAGGTTCGATGGGGCATCCGCCGGGGCGGGCTTCTCGACGATGGAGACCACGCGCAACAATCCCCCCGGCCCCGGCTCGACCTCAACGATACCGTATTGCCGGGTGTCCTCCCGCGGAACCTCCTGAACGCTCAGCACGCTGCACTCGTGGCGTGCGTAGATATCCGCCATCTGCCCCGACACCCCCTTGCCATGGCCGCGGATCAGATCATCCGCCAGAAGAATGAAGAACGGCTCATCGCCCACCACGCCCTTGGCACAGAGTACCGCGTGTCCAAGCCCGCGGGCCTCGGCCTGGCGAACATAGACGCAGCCCACGTCGGACGGCAGGATGTTCTGAACCATCTTGAGCAGTTCAGTCTTGCCCGCGCTTTCCAACTCGGCCTCCAACTCATAGGCCTTGTCGAAGTGGTCTTCGATGGAACGCTTGTGTCGGCCGGTGATGAAGATGAGCTGGTCGACCCCGGCCGTCTCCGCCTCTTCGGCGGCATACTGGATCAGGGGTTTGTCGACCACCGGGAGCATCTCCTTGGGGCTCGCCTTGGTGGCCGGCAGAAAGCGCGTGCCGAGTCCGGCAACGGGAAATACGGCCTTACGAATCTGTTTCATGGTTGATGACTCTCCAACGGGTGAAGACCGGGGCCGTCCCCGGTAAGACTGATTAGGCGAGCCGCCGTTCGTGCACGACCTCATCCCCCGGAATGCGCTCCGGCTGGACCGGCTGGACCGTCCCCCAGCGCTTGCAGCTCGGGCACTGCCAGTGCACGGCCCGCGCCGAGAAACCGCAATGATCGCATTGATACGCGGGTTGGCGTGCGAGCAGATAGCGGACCACTTCATGGACCACGTGCGCGCGATGATCAGACCCGTCCCGCGCGGCCTCGGCCTGCTGCGATTGTAATTGCAGCAAGCGCTCCAGGGCGGCCACATCCACATGTCCGGCAAGATAGTCGGTGAGCGCGGCCAGCGCGGCATCGGTGCCGCGCGCGTGCTCCAACGCATCGCTCAAGGCCAACAACACCGGCGGTGAGGGGTGGCGTGAGACCAGCGACTCGAGCACCTCGATCAGATCACCGCGCCCCAGGTCTTCCAGTGCCTGCATCAGCCCCGGCAGGACTTCCGGCAGATAGCGCGCACCCTGATCCGCAACCCGCAGGAACAAACCCAAGGCCGCCTCCTGATCCTGCTGCGCAAGCGCCATCTCACCCGCGATGAGCGTGGCACGCACGCACAGGGGGTCGGCGTCCTGTGCGCGCGCCAAATGGTGTCTGGCCGCCTCGGGCTCGGTACGGCGACGCGCCTCCTCCGCCAGTTCGCAATGATACTGGGCGATCTCGATGTTCATCGGGTGTTCGCTGAACGGCTTGAGCCGCTCCGCGATCTCCAGGCAACGCGACCAATCGCGCTCCTGCTGATAGATGTCGAGCAGTCCGCGCAGCGCGCGCTCGCGCTGCAAGCCGATCTCGGCCAACTCCTCGAACAGCATCTCAGCCCGATCGAGCAACCCGGCACGCATGTAGTCCTGTCCCAACTCAAACAGGGCGTACCCGCGCTGCTCGGCGCTCAGGGTGTTGCGGGCAATGAGGTTCTGATGGATGCGGATGGCCCGGTCGGCCTCACCCCGTCGCCGGTACAGGCTCCCCAACGCCAGATGGGTCTCCACCGTCTCGCCATCGACCTCGGAAATTGCCAGGAACACATCGATTGCCTTGTCCGGTTGTTCGTCCAGCAGAAAATTGAGTCCGCGCAAGAAGGCCGGATGGGCGCCCGGCGCGACCGGACCCTTGGGTCCGGCATCCCGCCGACCGATCCACCACCCGGAAGCCGCGGCCACCGGAAGCAACAAAAATAGCAGTTCGATCACGGACGCGCGCCCCCGGCCGCCACGCGACGGTCGTCTCCCGGCCCGGCAGGGCGTGCGGGGACTATAGCGGCAACGAAAGAAGGTGTAAGGTTCACCCCGCCATAATACAGGCATCCCCGCGCGGTCGCATGGGTGGGGATCTGCCGCCGCGCCCCGATTATCTCATGATGGAGGTGACTGGGCTCTCAGCCGGGCGGACTGCGGCCGGGGCATCGGCGGTGACGGCCCGTGGTTCAGCAGCAGTCTCCCCACCCCATCAGCACGAGGAAACGAATCCTATGTCAACATTCACGGATCAGGTCGTCATCGTCACCGGAGCCGCCGGCAACATGGGGCGGGCCGTGGCCAGGGCTTTCGCCAGCCAAGGTGCCCGCATCGCCCTGGTGGACCGGGACGCGCAGGCATTGGAGCAGGTCCGTGAGGCACTGCCCGCGGACACGGTGACCATCGGCATCACCACCGACCTCATGAACCCGGAATCGGTCGCCCGGATGAGTGCGACCGTGATGGAGCAGTTCGGGCGGGTGGATGTCCTGGCCAATCTCGCCGGCGGGTTCACCATGGGCCCGCCCATCCACGAGACCACCGACCACGACTGGACCTTCATGCTGGATCTCAATGCCCGCACCGTCTTCAACTGTTGTCGGGCGGTGGTGCCGCTGCTGCTGGCCGGCGGGGGCGGCCACATCGTCAACGTCGCGGCCCGCGCGGCGACCCGCGGCATCGGCCACATGGGACCCTACTGTGCAGCGAAGGCGGCCGTCATCACCCTGACCGAAAGTCTGGCGGACGAACTCAAGGATCAGGGGATCACCGTCAACTGCATCCTCCCCGGCACGGTCGACACCCCCCAGAACCGTGCGGCCATGCCCGATCAGGACCACGACCGCTGGGTATCGCTCGCGGCGCTGGCCGACGTGATCCTGTTTCTCGCTTCGGACGCGGCACGCGCCGTCACCGGCGCCGCCGTGCCGGTCTACGGACGCAGTTGAACACCGGCATGCCATTCGTCACCGTCGGACGCGGGTTACGCGCGCACGCGACCCGCCTGATCCCGCTACTGCCATGGCTGGTCGCGGTCGCCGTTGCGGCGCCGCCCGACCTGACCCCGGAAACGCGCCAAGCCCTGGTGACCGCGGTCGAGGCCGCCGCGGCACTCGACTTCTATAATGCCCGCTGCCGCAGCGACGGCTCCGGGCGACACAGTGACAACCTCAACAAACAACTGGCCGGCAAGCTGCATCTCACCATCATGGGCGTCCAGGACGACCTGTTTCCGGAGCGCAACTTCCGCGCCGTCCAGCGGCGCCTGCAAGATCAGTTCACCGAGGATTTGCGCCAAGCCGGCGGCTGCCAGGGCGCCAAGGACGCCGGGGTCCCGGAACAACTCAGCGACCGCTACCGCGGCAGCAGCGCGGCCATTGATGCGCTGCCTTAGGCATTTTCAGAGGAAATTTATACCACTGTACGCGATCGTAGTGGCTGGTTAAGAAACGACGACCCCAAGCTGGTCTACGCCGGCTCCTTGATTCCTGATTGCTTGGGTTGCCGCGGCGGCAAACGGCGGCCGCCATCCCTGGCGGCGCAGACCCTTGTCTGATCAGGCGGTGTTGCGCGCTGCGGACGCGCGCTTGCCCATCACCGCGGCGCGCATCATAACCAGCAGGAACAGGCTGGCAGCCAAGCCGATGCCGGCGACCCACAGGCTTGCCATCGTGGGATTGGTTTGCGCATCGGCGATGCGGAGGATGTTGCCGACCATCGCCAGCGCCGGATTCGCCGTGGGAACTGCGATCACATAGGCGCAGAAGGCCAGGAACAGTCCAAACACCAGCAGTTTGAGGTCCATGTGCAGGGCCGCCAGCACGGTGCCGAACGCCAGCAAATAGATCAGCACCGCGGTGTACTGCTGCGCATTCATCAGCGCGCGGATGCCATGGGTGTTCAGCAAATAAAGCAGTGCGATCAAGGCCCCCCAATGCACCGCCTGCTTCAGCACGTACCAGAGCCTGGAGTTGCCGGAAAGATAGGCCTGGCTCCAGCCGGAGCCCAGCGACACGATCGCGACGATCGGGATAAAGATCTCCCAGTAGCGGAAGGCGCCTTCCATCTTTGATTCGCTTAGCCAAAACAGCAGCACGGCAGCGGCGAACAACAGCAGTAGCGGCAAGGCCGCCAGAACAAAGGGCATTGAATGCTCGGACCTGCGCCGCGCGCTTGCCGGCGTGAGGGCTTTCTCGGGGACTAGGGTTTCGGACACGAGGGTTTCTCCAAATCGACCTGTGGTGGGTAGAAACCGACAGTCGGATCAGCCAGGGCACAGGACGACCAAGGCTCGGAATCGCACCACCAGCGGGCACGCGACCGTCGGGGCAGATGATCTTAGCTATATAACGCGTTGTTCATAAATCAGTTCTCTGGTAGTAGGCGTGCCGGAGAGGCACCATGGCGGGCCGCTGGTGAGCACCGCCGCGACGTCAAGTATAGAGACCCGACGTTTGCACGATCAGACTCATTACAACAAGAAGGGTTTCAGTAGTCCATGCGGCCTCAGGCAAGCGTACGGCGCTTGCGTTCATTTGCGGACCGCCCCCTCTCCTCTTCATACTGGTGGGTATGCCGCCCGACTGGAGCCCGCCATGACCGATACCACGTTCGACATCCCGTTCAAGAGCCCGACGATCCCGGCCGCGCTGACCGCGGACACACGGATCCGGTTCCGCTGTTACCCCGGGATTTCGTGCTTCAACGCCTGCTGCAAGCAGGCGGACGTGACCCTGGCCCCCTACGACATTCTGCGCCTGAAGCGGCGGTTGGGGCTCACGTCTACCGAGTTTCTGCGCGACTATTCGGTCCCCTTCCAGATGGACGGGGACGGGCTCCCCGGGGTCAAGCTTAAGACACAGGATAACGGCACTTGTTTACAACTCGATGGGGACGCGGGCTGCGCGGTTTACACCGACCGCCCGACGGTGTGCCGTTACTATCCGGTGGCCCTGCTGGCGCTGCGTGAGAAGGGCTCGGCCGAGTCCGAGGAGCGCTACTCGCTGGTCAAGGAGGACCATTGCAAAGGGCACGCCGAGGATCGGGAGGTCAGTATCGGCGACTACCGGACTGAACAGGGTTGCGCCGAGTACGACGATCACAACCGCGAGTGGTACCAACTGTTGCTCAAGAAGAAGTCAGCCGGACCCACGGTGGGCAAGCCGCCGCAGACCAGCCTCCAGCTCTTTTTCATGGCCTCTTACGACGTCGACAACTTCCGCAAGTTCGTCCTGTCCGCGGGCTTCCGTCGCACCTATGTGTTGCCCGACGCCTTCTACGCCGCGATCGAGCAGGACGACGAGGCCCTGCTCGCGTTCGGTTTTCGGTTGCTGCGTCAGGTGCTGTTCGGTGAACGCACGCTGGAAGAGGTCGCCAACGCCTGGGAGCAACGGGTGGAGCAGCGCCGGGACGTCTGGGATGCGCGCAAGCAGGCGGAGATCGAGCGACGGCTGGCGGACGAGGATAAGAAATATGCCGGTGACGGGTGTGAGACGCAGCGTGGAGACAACTGACCGGAGCGATGCCATGAGCGAGACACCGGACCTCGAGCGCCTGCTCACCCAACGGTTGGCGGCGACCGCCGCCCTGCTGGAGCGGGTGCGGGCGGACGCCCCGCTACTTGCCGCCACGGTGGACGCTGCCGCCAGGACGGCGCGCGCTATCCAGGCGGGGGGCACGATTTTCATCTGCGGCAATGGCGGCAGCGCGGGCGAGGCGACGCACCTCAGCGGCGAGTTGATCGGCCCCTTCCTGAATAAGACCCGGCGGCCACTGCCGGCCATCGCCCTGGGCTTCGACACCAGTGCGACCAGCGCGGTGGCCAACGACTTCTCCTTTGCCGAGGTCTTCGCCCGCCAGCTCGCCGCGCTGGCCCGGCCCGGCGACGTGCTCTGGGCGCTCAGCACCAGCGGGCGTTCGCCCAACATCCTGCGCGTCTTGGAGATTGCCGCGGAACGCGGCTGTTTGCGCGTCCTGATCACCGGTGAGCGGGGTCGTGACCTGACCGGGATCGCGGATATCGTACTGGGCGTTCCCTCCGGCGAGACGCCGCGTATCCAGGAGGTCCATCTGATGCTCGGGCACTTTCTGTGCGAGGCGGTGGAGGCCCTGGCGAGTTGAGGTCCGCCGCCTTTCAAGGGTTCGGCAAAGGTGCGCGGCAACGCTGTGGGGGCCTTGATCGTAATCCCGGCCAGCGGCGTGCGTAGTCAGGGCTTCCAGCCCTGACGGTGTCAGGCCAGGATGGCCTGACTACGCACCCGGCGAGTTCAAGTGGCCGGAATCTTGATCGAGGCCGCTCCCGCGAGGGGGCAAGAAATCTCGCAAAACGTCCCTATTCATTCGTATCAATCTGTAGATTCCAGGAACACCAGCGACCATCGCCCCATGACTTCCGATCGTAAAGACCTCGACAGCACCGGTGCGGTGAATGACTTCCTCCAGCAGGTGGCGGCCACCCCGCGGGTAGGGCCGACGGGCGGCTGCGGGCGCCTGATTTTCGCCATGGACGCCACCGCGAGCCGGGAGCCCACCTGGGATCAGGCGGCGCGCATCCAATCGGCCATGTTCGCCGACACCCGCGCGCTGGGCGGACTGGAGGTCCAGCTCTGTTTCTACCGGGGCTTCCAGGAGTTCGAGTCATCCGACTGGATCGGGGAATCGGATCAGCTCCTGCGGCGCATGAATCGGGTGTTTTGTGCAGCCGGGCTGACCCAGATCGGGCGGATACTGGATCACGCGATCACGCAGGCCGAACGCGGGCGGGTGAATGCACTGGTCTTCGTGGGTGACTGCATGGAAGAGGACCGCGAGCGGCTGGCGGATCTGGCCGGACGGCTCGGGTTGCTGCATGTGCCGGCGTTCGTGTTTCAGGAAGGCCGGGACCCCACGGCGGAGCCCAGCTTCCGGGAGATCGCGCGGCTGAGCGGCGGTGCCTGGTGCCCGT
Source organism: uncultured Lamprocystis sp. (assembly GCF_903933125.1). Lineage (GTDB taxonomy): Bacteria > Pseudomonadota > Gammaproteobacteria > Chromatiales > Chromatiaceae > Thiodictyon. The sequence continues at coordinate 12,704 of NZ_CAIZIZ010000501.1, forward strand.
TCGACGCCAACAGCCCCGGGTTGTTGCGCGATCTGCTGGGGGCGGTCGCGGTCTACGCGGCGGGCGGGCACAAGGCGCTCGCGCGGTATGGCCAGGCGCGCGGCGGGGCGGTGTTGGCGCTGACCCATCAGGTCAGCGGCCGGGGCAAGGGGGGCTGAGGGCGTGATTCTGCGCGTCCTGATCGTTGCGCTGCTGTTGCTGGGGATCTTCTGGTTCCTGCATTGGTTCCGCAGCACTCCGCCGGCGCGCGTCGCCTGGGTTCTGCGCAAAGTCGGGCTCTGGACCCTGATCGGGGTCCTGGTGCTGGCGGTGCTCACCGGGCGGTTGAACCCGATCTTCGCCGCTCTGGCCGCCCTGGTTCCGACCACGATGCGGCTTCTGCATCTGGTCCAGATGCTGCCGGCCCTGCAGCGGTTGTTGCGTGCGCTGGGTGTGGGGTTGCCGGGCACCGGCGGGACCTTCGGCGGCGGGACCGCAACCGCCGGCACCGGCGGCGGTGCGGCCGGGACCTCGTCCATCCGTACCCGTTTCATTGCGATGCACCTGGATCACGCCAGCGGCGCCATGGACGGGGAGGTGCTGGAGGGTCCCTTCACGGGTCGGCGGCTCAAGGATCTGGGGCTCGATGCGCTGCTGCGGATGCTGGAGTTCTATCGGGAGACCGATGCGCAATCGGCTGCTGTGCTGGAGGCCTATCTGGACCGGGAGCGGGGCGCCGAGTGGCGCGACCGGGACCCGGGTCCGGGTGCCGGCGTCAGCGGCGGCAACACCGGCGCGGGACCGATGAACGAGGCGGAGGCCCTGGCGATCCTGGGGATCGATGCCGCGGCGGATGCGACCGCCATTCGGGACGCCCATCGCCGGTTGATGCAGAAGCTGCATCCGGACCGGGGCGGATCCGATTATCTGGCGGCCAAGATCAATGAGGCCAAACAGGTGCTGCTGAAGAAAGTATCGAGTCAGAAATGACGCGCGCCCACAAGTCCCCGATCAGGGCATCTTTCTCGGCCGCGCTTAAGCGCTCAAGATCGGGTAGGGTTTCCATGGCCTGAGAGTAGCCGCTTCAGTACCGCGTGTCCAAGCGAAAGATGCGGGACCTTAGGAACCCATCCTCGGCGGCGATGCCGCCATGGCCACGGCGGCAAAGGCGTCGAAGTCCAGAGCCAGCAGGCCGTCGGCGCAACCGCGCACCCGCTCGGTGTCGGACAAGGCGGCGGCGTCCAACCCCGGACCGCGCCCGATCTGCGCAAGCTGGACCGACAGGGCCTGCAACAGCACCGGAGACTTGGCGAGCGCTGCCGCGACATCCTCACGGTTGCGCTCCCGAAATTTCTGCCAGTGGCGGTCGAAGGCACCGTCGTCGAATGGCGGCGCGGCGTCGTCCGCGATGCGTGCCGCACTCGCTGTGTTCGGTGCCGCCGGATCGGCACTGTGGGTGTTGTCCGAGTCTTGGTCGACCCTGCTCACTGGGGCTTCATCTGCGGCCGACGCTGGGCCGGCGTTCCCAGATCGCGGCAGGGCAGGTCCTGGACGGTCAGGGGGTCCGTTTTCACGGGACACTGCGGACGCTCTTCCTCCAACCCGTCGTTGGAAACCTGGCGTCACGATTATCGGCTACGTTTGTAGAATGTACGCGTCAACTGATAACCTGGACACAGTAACAGCAGCGGAGCCGGGCAACCGGAAACAGCAGTGATCAGATTCTTCCTGAAGGAGCGAATCTCGGACCTGGAGTTTCGGGAGGGCCGGCGCGTCACCCTGGAGGAGATCGCCAGGGCAACGGGCATCCACCGGACCACCTTGTCCAAGATCGTCAACAAGAAGGGCTACAACTGCACGATCGACAACCTGGACAAGCTGTGTGCTTACTTCGGCTGCAAAATCGAGGAGTTAGCGGAGCATCGGCCAGGCGTCCCAAGCGCAGGGCAGTGAGACACCATGGCCGATACCGATGTGCCTGTACCCGATTCTCCGAGCCGCGAGCGGGCTTGCGTGATCCCGCTCTCCGATCTGGATTGGCTGCTGACGGCCCAGATCGCGGTCGCCTGGGCCGGGGAGAAGGGCGAAGAACGCCGCCTGGGATGGTGGGACTGCGATCTGACCAGCGAACTGGGCGGAGAGGACCTGTTTCAGAGCCTCCTGCCCGCGACCTGGGCCTGGGCCACGCTGCAGGGCGCTCGTGCCGGGGCGACCAGGCGTGATGCGGCGCTGCGCGCCCTTGGATCTGATCCGGATGCCGTCCTAACACTGTTTTTCCAAGGATTCTTTATCGACGAACTGGCAGAGGGGCGGCTTCGGGACCTCAAGGGTTCCGGCCAAAGCCCGCTGGCGGCACTGCCAGGCTTGTGCGAGGTGATCCGGAAGCCCTGGAGTCGGGAGGGCTTCGCCGGCTGGCTTGCCGCCTTCAACGCACCCGAGACCGAACCGACCCCCCTGGGACGCCGCATCAAGGGGGCCATCCCGGAGGGGTTGGATCGACGGGTCCGGCAACTACTCGGGGCACTGAATCCCCTGGCGGAGAGCTATCCGCTCCCTCATTACCGGAGGTCGGCATGACTGCCACCGCCAGGGAATGCAGCACCCTTCACACCCGTCTGCTCAAGTGCACCCTTGAGGTCGAGCACTCCCGTGCCTACTGGCGCCACATGGCCGATCACAGCGGCCCCGTCGCTGCCCGGACGGTGCATGAGCAATTTTGGTTCGGTGCCCGCAGTCTGGAGCGGACCGGCATCCTGCTGACGAATTTTCGGGCGCGCTACGATGCCTTCCCCGGCGCCCTGCCGGCCCTGCGGAGCTGGGACGCCATGGACCCCTTGGCGCGGCGACTGCTTTGCCACTGGCACTTGCAACTTTCCGACCCGCTCTACCGCCGCTTCGCCGGCGATTACCTGGTGGAACGACGCCGGCGCGTACCCGCCGAGGTCAGCCATGGGCCGGTCGTGAAATGGGTCGCCGAGCAGGGCGGGGAGCGCTGGGGCATGGGGACCCGGGTCCAGTTCGCCAGCAAACTCCTGACTTCGGCCCTGGCCGCCGGGCTGATCGGTTCGAGCCGGGACCCGCGGCCGCTCCTTTGGCCGCGGGTCGATGACCTTTCCCTCGCCTATTTGCTCTACTTGCTACGGGAGACGGAGTTCCAGGGCAGCCTGCTCGCCAACCCCTATCTGGCCTCGATTGGCCTCTGCGGTACCGAGCTCGAAAAGCGCCTCAAGACCCTGCCCGGACTGCGGTTCCGTCGCCAGGGTGACCTCATCGACTTTGGCTGGGTGTATCCCGATCTCGTCACCTGGGCTGAGATCCAGTTCGCGCGGCCTCACGCGGTTGCCGTCGGGGGCGCCCGATGACCCTGAAGCTCTTCAATCACTCGCCCTTGGACGCGGCCTTTGCGGCCTTGCGCCAGGATCTGATCCACCCGGACGGTCCACGCATCAGTACGATGCGCAACTACCGCTTCGCCATCCTGCAATACGCACCCGGCGATGAATTCAAGCTGCGCAGCGAAGTGCGCCGACTTTCCACCGACCTGATCGCCAACGGCTGGGTGGTCCTGTCCATCAGCCTGCAACGGCTCCTCTTCGAGCGCATCCGGGCTGCGGGTGACGACTGGACCCGGCGGGTCATCGCGCAGGAGCGCACCACGGCCGCCCGGGGTCGCGAGCGGGGCTTAAGCTACCTCAAGACCAAACTCGCGCCCCTGATTGAAGGCCCCGACGGCGTTTCCGCCGACTGTAGCCGCATCATCCAGGACTTTGCCGCGGCCAATCCGGACCGCAGCGACCGCGCCCTGGCGCTGATCGGCCGTGCCGGTGCCCTCTATCCCTTCTTCCGCTCGTCCGCTCTTCTGCGCCATCTGGACGGCAACACCAGCAACGTGCCCGTGGTGCTGCTCTATCCAGGTACGCGCATCGGCCAGACCGGCCTGTCTTTCATGGGCGAACTCAACTCGGACAACGACTATCGGCCGAGGATTTACTCATGACGGATGCCCCCCTGACCCGTGACCGGATCCGCGACCTGTTCGTCTCCGACGTCACGCGCGACATCCCGCCGGTGGTCTATTTTCACGAACAAAGCCCCGAGAAGCTCGCAGTCGAGGTCGGCGAGTACATCATCACCGGCGGCTGGTCGCAGACCCATCCCAACCACCGCCGCGTCCCTGACGGGATCCACGAGCAGTACGTCCGCCTCCTCCGGGCCATCACCGCCGAGCTCGATCGGCCCGGCGGCCCGGACCTGCCCAACATCTGGTGTTCCGGCTTTTTTGGCTCCGGCAAGTCCAGCTTTGCCAAACTACTGGGGCTCGCCCTGGACGGCGTGGCCCTGCCGGACGGCACCTCAGTCGCCGAGGCGTGGCTGCGGCGGGATACTTCAGACCGTGCCGCCGAGCTGCGTGAGGCCTGGACCGCCCTGCGCCGCAAGATCGAACCCATCGCGGTGGTCTTCGACGTAGGCAGCGTGGCCGCCGACAACGAGCAGGTCCACTCGGCGGTGATCCGCCAGGTCCAGCGGCGTCTGGGCTACTGCCCGGTCGACCCGCTGGTGGCCGACTTCGAACTGACTCTGGAGCGGGACGGCGAATGGGCCCGGTTCGAGCACGTCGCCCAAGAAACCCTCGGCGAGCCCTGGGAGACGGTTAAGGAGCGGTCCTTCGCCGAGGAGGACTTCTCACTCGTGATGTCCAGGCTCTTCCCGGACCACTACACGGACCCCATGAGCTGGTTCGAGAGCCGCGCGGGGACCCATATCCGTCATGAGTCTCCCGAGGAGGCGGTGCGCGCCATCGGCGATATGCTGCGGCTACGCCGTCCCAACGCGACCCTGTTCGTCGTCATCGATGAGGTCTCCCAGTACATCCTGTCGAACAACGATCGGGTCACGCGCCTCTGCGCCTTCGCCACGGCTTTGGGTGCCGCCCTCAAGGGACGCGTCTGGCTCCTCGCCCTGGGCCAGCAGAAGCTCGACGAAGAGGCCGACCAGTCCTTCCTGATCTGGGCCAAGGATCGTTTTCCACCCAAGTTGCGGGTGCACCTGGCGCCCACCAATATCCGCGACGTCGTCCACAAGCGCCTGCTCCAGAAGACCCCCGCGGCCGACGCCACCCTGCGGCGCCTGTTCGAGACGCATCGCGCGGCGCTCAAGCTCTTCGCCTACGGCTGCGAGTCGGTCACCATCGAGGATCTGGTGGAGGTCTACCCCCTGCTGCCCGGCCATATCGATCTGCTGCTCCAGATCACCAGTGCCATGCGCACACGATCGCGCCGTGTCCAAGGCGATGATCAGGCCATCCGCGGCCTGCTGCAGATGCTCGGGGAGCTGTTTCGCGCCCAGCACCTCGCGGAGCGGCCCCTGGGTGCCCTGGTCACGCTGGATGCCATCTACGAGGTCCAGCACAGCGCCCTGGACTCCGACGTCCAGGCCAGCATGTCGCGCATCTTGAGTCAGTGCGCCGGAGATGCGGGCGGCCTGCTGGTACGGGCCGCCAAGGTCGTGGCCCTGCTGGAGCTGATCCAGGAGGAACAGCCCACCGACGCCCGTCTGGTCGCCCAGTGCCTCTATGACCGCCTCGACCGGGGCAGCCAGGTGGCGGAGGTTACCGCCGCCCTGGAGGATCTGCGCCAACGCAACCTGCTTGGGTATTCCGAGAAGACCGGCTACAAGATTCAATCGAGCGCCGGCGAGGAATGGGAGCGGGAGCGCCGAGACATCCCGGCCCCCCGTGAGGCGATCGCCGCCGGCGTCAAGGACGCTCTGGAGATCCTGCTGGCCGGCCCCGACCGTCCGCGCCTTCAGGGGCGTCCCTTCCCTTGGGCCGGACGCTTCTCGGACAGTCGCACCTTCAGCGACCTGGCCTTCGGCGATCAGCGCTCAGACGCGGTGGTGCGGGTCGACTTCCGCTTCCTGCCCGCCGAGGAGCGCACCGAAAGCACCTGGGTTAAACGCAGTGCCGAGTCCGGATTCGAAACCCGTGTCCTCTGGGTCTGCGGCGACACCGAGGCCGTGACGCTCAAGGCCCGGGACCTGGTCCGCTCGCGCGGCATGGTGAGCAAGTTCAAGCCCCGCCGGGAATCGCTCAACGCCGCCCGCAAGCTGCTGCTCCAGCAGGAAGAGATTCGCTGCGAGGACCTGGAGCAGGCCCTGCGCGACCAGGTAGCGGCCGCCTGGATGGCTGGACGCCTCTACTTCCGTGGTCGTTCCATTGCCCCCGCCGACCTGGGCGGGGCCTTCGCCGGCGCCCTGGAGGCCGCAGGCACCCGCCTGCTGCCGGAGCTTTATCAGCACTTCGTCGTCACCGACCTGCTGCCCGGCGAGCTGATGCAACTCCTGGAGACCGACCTGACCGGCCCCTCACCCAAGCTCATGACCGGTGAGCTGGGCATCCTGGAGTTGGACCACGGCCGCTACGAGCCCAGTTGCGGGGGCGTCGTCCCCAAGCGGGTCCAGGACTTCATTGAAACCGAGGGCGGACTCGGCGGCACCGCCCTGCTGAGCCGTTTCGGTCAGCCCCCCTATGGCTACACCCCCAACGTGGTCAAGGCTTGCGTCGCCGGGCTGCTGCGCTCCGGCAAGGTCCGCATCCAACCCGAGGGCACCCCCGAGATCACCGCCATGCGCGATGCGGGGGTGCGCGACCTCTTTGAGAAGGATCGCAGCTTCCGCCGTGCCAGCTTCTTCGCCGCCGGGGACGACGACATCGGTTACCAGTCGCGGGCGCGGATCGGCAAATTCTTCGAGCGTCACCTCAATCTGGAAGTCAGCCGCCAGGACGACGCCATCGCCGACGCCGTGGCCAACGGCTTTCCCGCCCAGGCCCAGCGCCTGCGTGCTGTGCTCACCCAGTTGGGGCGATTGCCCGGCGCCCGGCAGATCCCGGCCGAGCTGCAACGTCTCCAAGACGCACTGGAGCAGTGTACCCGCCAGGTGCGCCAGACCCATCCCACGGTGCGGCAGGTCAAACGCCATCTGGACGCACTCACCGACGGCATCGCGATGGTCAACCGCTTCGAGGCTGAACTCACCGACCAGGCCGTATCCCAGGTGACCACCGCCGCCAACGTCCGCGACCACCACGCCGCCCAACTGCGTGCGGTCGGGGTCCTGGACGCCCCCTTGGAAGCCGCCAGCGAGCGGGTGGCCACCCAGTTGACCACAGAGCGTCCCTGGCGGGAGATCGCCGCTCTGGACCCGGATCTGGCGGCCATCCGCGACGCCTACACCGCCGAGCGCGAGCGCCGCCTCGCCTGGCAGGAGCAGCAGTCCGAGGCGGCCCGCGGCCGGGTCAGGATGCGCGACGGCTTCGCCACCCTCACCGCCGACCAGTCCCACCAGGTGCTGCGGCCCATCGCGCTGGCCCTCACCGAGACCACCGCGGACGCCGTCGCCCCGGCCCTGGCCGCCCTGGAGTCCCCCTTTCTGCTGGCCCTGCACCAGGCCGAAGAGACCGCCAACGAGACCCTGGACGAGATCCTGAGTGCCGGCCAGCGCCCGCTCATCGTCAAGGTGGACCTGTCCCTGCGCAATCGGGAACTGACCACCGAGGCGGAGGTGGATAGCCTGCTCCAAGAGATCCGCAAACGGCTCCTGGAGCAGATCAAGGCCGGCGCGCGGGTGCGAATACTCTGATCGGCTAGCACCCTTATCCAGACATACTCCAGGCTCGTATAGCGCCCCGCTGATGCGCAAGCCTCGGAACTCCGACCTGGTGTGGCAAGAATGGCAAGCGTTGGCTGACGAGGTGGGCATCGATAACGCCCCAGAATGCATACGCTTCTTCTGCGCGCGCCACGGCCGGGGGCTGAAGGCGTCCAGGTCCCGAACGGCGCCTGCGGGGTGATCAAGGCTCTTCAGGCTGCCTGCGACCCCGTCCGTCCGCACGGGCCTCGGCGCCTTCACTCTAAGAGCAGGTGCCCCAGGAGCGTCGGCTCAGGCGCAAGGTTTTTCTTCAGTCCAACCCGGCGTATCCGCTGAGTGATATACAATGTATATTTCAGTCCCGCGTCCAGCCCGTAGCGAGGTCTTCCATGTCGGCTCCCCAATCCACGGTTGTACCCCCTGACCACAGCACCCACGCGGTAAGCCTCCGGGTCCGGGAGGACATCCGCGACCTGATCGACCAGGCGGCGAGAACTCAGGGTCGCTCGCGCTCGGAATTCATGATCGACGCCGCCCGGCGGGCGGCCGAGGAAGCCCTGCTCGATCGGACCCTGGTGCGGGTCGATCGGCAGACCTACGAGCACTTTCTGGCCGTCCTGGACCAGCCGCCCGGGGGTGAAGGCTTCGAGCGGTTGATGGGCGCCCCGAGCCCGTGGAAACGCTAGACCTCGCAGCCCCCGAGCCGCTGTCGGACGGGCATCGCATCGACGACTTCTGCTGCGGTATCGCGGCGCTCGACGATTGGCTGATCCGGCGCGCCCGGAACAATCAGAAAACCGGCGCCTCGCGCACCTATGTCGTCGCCGTGGCCGGGCAGGTGGCGGGCTATTACTGCCTGGCCTCAGGTGCCCTGGCGCTTGGCGATGCGCCGGGCGGCATTCGCCGCAACCTGCCGGACCCGGTGCCGATGGCCGTCCTGGGGCGCCTGGCCGTCGATCGTTCCTGGCAGGGACAGGGACTCGGTGTCGCCCTGCTGCGTGATGCGCTCGAGCGCACCCAGGCCGCCAGCGCCATTCTCGGTATCCGCGGGCTGCTCGTGCATGCCCTGACGCCCGCGGCCGCGGCCTTCTACGCGTATCATGGTTTTGCCGCGTCGCCGACCGATCCCGGCACCCTGGTGCTGTCGTTGAAGCGCCCATAGTCGCCGCCGAGTCGTCCTCCATGATCTTCCTGGAACCCCTGAGCCTGTCCCGCGTTCCGCCAAGACCCCGGAGCGCTGGCCGGTGACCATGACCCCCGAGGCCAAGTCCGCCCTGTCCAGCACGGTGCGCGGATTGCGCACCCGGTTGCTCGATGACCTGCACGACGCCACCGAGGCGGCTTACCGGCTCTCGGTGCGGGCGCGGGACGCGGCCTTGAGTGAGGCCGCGGGGGCACGGCGAACGCGGCTCGATGCCTGGCTGGACGAGCAGGTGCGGGCCGGGACCGCTCACGGCCGACCGGGACGGGAGCGCGAATACTTCCGCCGCGAGGTCGAGAAACGTGCCGCCTACACCTTGCTGAACCGCCTGGTGCTCCTGCGCCTGCTGGAGGGCATGGGCTTGCACCGGGTCCCGGTGCTCACCGGCGGCTGGGAGAGCGAGGGCTATCGGCACTTTCGGGAGCTGGCTCGGGTGCTGGTGCGCGACGACCCAAGCGAGGGCTACGCCTACCTGCTACAACTGATCTTCGAGGATCTGGCACTGGAACTGCCCGGCCTCTATGGGCCGGCCGACGTGGCGGACCTGATCCCGGTAGGTGCCGCCACCCTGCGCCTGGTGGTCGAGGCACTGGACGCACCGGTGCTGGCCACCTGCTGGGCCGACGACATGACCCTGGGCTGGGTCTACCAGTACTGGAACGACCCTGAGCGCGAGGCCCTGGACGCCAAGCTCCATGCCGGCGGCAAGGTCGAGCCCCACGAGATCGCCGGCAAGACCCAGATGTTCACCGAGCGCTACATGGTGGATTGGCTGCTCCAGAACAGCCTGGGCCCCCTGTGGCTCGCCCAATGCCGCAAGCACGGCTGGACCGCCGACTGCGAGCGCCCGCTCCCGGGCGAACCCGAGCCGGTACCCGCGGAACCCCCACCATCAGTAGGTTGGGGTGAGGAACGAACCCCAACATCCCCCAGCGCCGATGCAGACCCGAACACCGCGGCGCCCCCCGTGTTGGGCTTCGTTCCTCAGCCCAACCTACACCCTGCATTCCGACGCGGAGCGTGGGAACGAGAGGACGCCGCCGCCGATCCGGACACCGCGGTACCCGTAGGGGCGGGTTTCAAACCCGCCCCTACGGGTTTCAAACCCGCCCCTACCGGCCTGCTCCGCACCCTGGACGAACGCCGCGCCGACTGGCGCGCCCGGCGCGAGCGGGGCGAGGTTGCGCTGACCGACCTGATGCCGCTCCACACCGAGGCCGAGCGCCGCTGGGCCTACTATGTCCCTCAGCCCATCCCGGCGGACGCCGTCACCAAGGCTCCGGATTCGGTGCGGGATCTGAAGATTCTCGACCCCGCGGTCGGCTCCGGGCACTTCCTGGTGGTCGCCTTCGACCTGCTACTCGCACTCTATCGGGAGGAGGCCCGCCACCGCGGCGAGACCGGGGCGGATCGCTGGTCCGAGCGCGCGTGTGTCGAGCGCATCCTGACCCACAACCTGCACGGCATCGACCTCGATCCCCGCGCCGTGCAGATCGCTGCCGCCGCGCTCTGGCTCAAGGCCAGGCGCACCTGCGCGGAAGCCCGGCCGGCCCGGCTCAACCTGGTCGCCTCGAATCTGCGCCTGGGCGCCCTGCCGGAGCATGACCCGGCATTGATCGAACTGCGCCGGGAGGTGGAGCGCGAGACCGGCATCCCCGCCGCACTCACCGACACCCTGATCCATGCCCTGGCCGGTGCCGATCACTTGGGCAGCCTGCTCAAGGTGGATGCCGCGTTGGAAGAGGCGATCGAGCGCCACGAAACGGCCCTGAACCGTCGGCCGCCGGAGCAGCTCGATCTGTTCGGGGAGGAATTGGCTCTCACGGAGACACAACGACACGAAGAATTAAGCGGGCCGGGGCAGAGCCGCGCCCAGACCAAGGCGGACATCCTGGAGCGCCTGGAGGGCTTCCTCGCCCACCACACCGGCGGCGAGGACCTGGGGCTGCGCCTGCACGGCGAGCAACTCGCGGCCGGGGTGCGCTTCGTGCGGATGCTCCGCGAGGGGCAGTATCACCTGGTGGTCGGGAATCCGCCTTATCAGGGGACCTCCAAGATGGCGGATGCCGGGTACGTCAAGCGGCATTATCCGTTGGGCAAGGCGGACCTCTATGCCGCGTTTCTGATCCGGGGGCTGCAACTGGTGCGGGAGGGTGGGACCTCGGCCTTGCTGACGATGCGCAATTGGATGTTCATCAAGCAGTATGCGGAGTTGCGGATTTGGTTGCTAGGAAGTTTCGATTTGCGGGCGTTGGGTGATTTTGACCGGGGTGCGTTCGAGGAGGTGCCTGATGAAGTTGTTTCGGTGCTGGTTAGTGTTTTTCGCAACACTGCACCGCAGCCGGAGCCAAGTATCGCGTTACAGCCGACGGCATTGGCGGATCGCTCTAGGGACAATGAACGGACGCGGCGGAAGCGGGCAGCTGTAACGTGCCACAATGGCCGGTTCGGGTTCTCTACGCCATCATTAGAAGCGGTACCCGAGCGTCCACTCGTTTATTGGTGGTCGGCGGACGAAGTCACGTCATATGCTGCTTACCCGAAGATTGGGGAAATGTTTGATGTCCGACAGGGATTGTGTACTGGCGACAATACTCGGTTCTTGAGATGCTCCTGGGAACCTGCAAATGGCAACGTGTTGGTCAATCCAGAGCGGCTAGACTTGAGTTCAGAGCGTGGATGGTTACCTTTCCTGAAAGGTGGCGAAAATAGAGTTTGGGCAGAACCTTTGTGTCTTCTTGTCAATTGGCGATTCCGTGGCCTAGAGATAAAGGTGGGCTGCGCATCCGACTTCCTAGCCGCCCGCCCTCAGAATGAGAGCTATTACCTTAGGAAGGGGGTAGCGGTACAAACGACTGGCGCGGACTTTTGCGCAAGGGTGCACATGTATCCGAGCGTTTTTGGGGATAAAGCCAGATCAATTTTTCCTGAATCCTTGTTTTATATGGCTGCATTATTAAACGGAAGGGTGTCGCGTCAAATTGTTGAATCATTCAATCCTACAATGGACTTCACAGTAGGAGATCTTCAACGTGTTCCGTTTCGAGATGTGCATGGAAGCGAAGCGGTCGAAGGAGTGATCGAGAAAGCGTTTTTCGAGGATGAATCCCACCGCGAGCCCTCAGTCGAATTCAAACGCCCAGGCGCTTCCCCCTGGCGCCACGCCCAAGCCTGGGCCCAGGTCGCCGTCGACCGCCCCGAGGGCGCCCCGTTGCCCCCCTACGAGCCGGAATACGACCCCGAGCCCCCGACCGATCACCTGAGCTTCGCCCTGGGCGTCGCCCTGGGCCGCTTCGGCGGCGGTGAGGGCAGGGGAGGGGAGGGCATACTGGACCCCACGACGGCGGACCTCGCCCATGTACTGCCCGCCGGTATCCTGTTCCTGGACGGCACCCTGGACGCCAACGACCGCCAGGACGGCCTCGGCCATCCCGCGGCCGAGCCGCTGCACGCCGCCTGGGCCGAACACGGCGCGGCCGTCGACCCGAAATCGGACCTGCGCACCTGGTTACGACTCAAGTTCTTCAAGGACGTACATCGCGGCCTGTATGAGAACCGCCCCATCCACTGGCCCCTGTCCTCGGACAAGCGCACCTTCGTCGCCTGGATCACCATTCACCGCTGGGACGCCGACACACTCCGGGTCCTGCAGGCCGATCACCTGAACGAGGCGCGCAAGCGCATCGAGGGTGAGCTTGCGGACCTGCGCGCCGCCCGCGACGGCGCCGACCGCCGCGCCGCGGACGCGGCCGAGAAGCGCTACGATCGGGTGCTGCGCTGGCGCGATGAACTGGCGGACTTCATCGCCCTGGTCGAGCAGTGCGCCGAACGCGGCGCCCCACCCGCGGACCCCAAATGCCCGGCGCGGGAGCGCGACGTCCGCTACCAGCCGGACCTGGACGACGGCGTCATGATCAACAGCGCCGCCCTCTGGCCCCTGCTGGAGCCCCAGTGGAAGGACCCCAGGAAGTGGTGGAAGGAACTGGCCTCGGCTGCCGGCAAGAAGGACTACGACTGGTCACACCTGGCCATGCGCTATTGGCCCACCCGGGTGGACGCCAAGTGCCGTGAGGACCCCTCGCTCGGTGTCGCGCACGGCTGCTTCTGGGCCTATCATCCGGCCCGCGCCTGGGCCTGGGAACTGCGCCTGCAAGCCGAGATCGCCCCGGGGTTCCGGATCGAAGAAGGCCCTTACCGCGACGAACCGGCCGACAGCGCGGCCCACCGCGCCGCCTACCTGGCCGACCACCCCGAAGAGGCCCTGGCCGCGGTCGCCAAGGAGGCCCTGCGCCGCCGTCGCAAGCGCAAGGCGCCCCAGCCCGAACTGCACCTGCTGGAACCCGGCCTCTGGACCAAGCATTCAGCCGCGTGCTGGACTCTGGAGTTGGCGATCATCGACAAGCAAGGCGCAGACTTCCACCTGCGCGCCCCCGACGAACCCGAGGCCCGCGCCGCCTTCGAGCAGGCCAACCCGCCCCTGGTCGCCGAGCGCGCAGCTCTGCTGCTGAGTCTCGTCCCGCGGGACGACCTGCTAAACCACGCCCAGTGCGAGAAACGTAATTTGTAGGTGCGGCTTTAGCCGCACGCTTGGCCGGTGCGGTTGACACCGCACCGATGCCAAAATTACGCATCCCGTCCTGGGCGCGGTTTAACCGCGGTCGAGCCGGACGAGGAGGCCGGCGGGGACGACGACGAGACGGATGCCGCAGACTCGGAGGATGCATCATGAAGAGCATGAAGATCATTGGACGGCCGACCTGGTGACCAACTGATGCAAGACGACATCAAGACGACCGACGCCAAGGGGCGCCGGGTCAGCCTCAAGAATCTCTGGCTCGACCCGAACAACTACCGGCTGATCCATGAGCCGGAATACGTCGAGGTACCCCCAGAGCAGATCCGCGACAAGACGGTTGGGCGGCGGACCTTCCGACTCCTGGCGGGCGAGCGCAATCAGAACATCCAGGACCTGATCGAGAGCTTCCGGGCCAACGGCTATCTGCCGGTAGACCAGATCCAGGTCCGCGATCTCGGCGACGGCGGCTATGTGGTCGTCGAGGGTAACCGCCGCATCGCTGCCCTGAAGCACTTGGCGCTTCAACACGATGAAAAGGGCATAGACTTGGGTCGGCTCGACCCCGAAATCTTCCGGCGTGTCCCCGTCGTCCTGTACGAGGACGCGGACGAATTGCATCATCTCAAGCTCATGGCCCTGAAGCATATCAGCGGCAATAAGAAGTGGGGGGAGTGGAATCAGGCTAAGCTGCTGCAGAAGATGGCCCGGGAATTCGGATGTAGCGAAGATAATATCGTCCGCAGTATCGGGATCTCAACCGTCGAGCTGCGACGCAGCCTGCGTGCCCTGTCGCTCGTCGAGCAATACCGTGCATCGGATTACGGCGATCAATTCTCGGAGACCAAGTTCCCGATCTTCAGAGAGACGGTACGCAATACGGCCGTCAAGAACTGGTTGGCTTGGGACGACAGCACCTACCAGGCTACCGACGTGCAGAATCGGGAGTTGTTCTTTTCCTGGCTGTCGCGTGAGCCGGTGGAGGACGCCGAAGAGGAAGGCTCGACCAGTTACGGCGACCGTTACCTGGAACCGGCGATTCAGAAGCGCGATGATATCGGTCTGCTGGGCAAGATCCTGGAAGACCCTCGGGCACTGGAAAGGCTCAGGCAGACGCGCGACCTCAATGCCGCCTATCGCGCCAGTGACCTGGTCCTTCAGGAGCGCGAGGAGTCGGCGATTCACTCGGTGTCGAGCGATATCGCGACCTTGAGTCGATTTGCGGTGCGCGGCGAGCATCTGCCCGATCTGGAGCAGGCCCTGGGTCGCCTTCAAGGGATCGTCGATCGCGCCAAGTCGAGCACCTTGGGCGGCGTCGAGCACCGACCAGTCATCCATGACCGGATCGACCGACATTTCTCGTTCATCGCTATCGACGCGTATCGTAAGCTCAAGGGCCTGCATATCGGGACCCTGTCGCGTATCAACCTGTTCGCCGGCGCCAACAACAGCGGCAAGACCACGCTGTTGGAGGCGATCTATCTGCTGTCGCGCCAGAATGATTTCGACGGCCTGGTGGAGGTCATCCGCCGCCGCGGCAAGGTGCCTAAGGACCAGATCGACCCGCAGTGGCTACTGGAACAGATGGTCGGAGAGTGCCGGGTGAGTGGCGACTTCGATGGGAACAAGACCCAGGTCTCCGCCCGCGCCTTCGAGGAGACCGACACGACGCTCGATCGCTCCCGCTATCTCGGATCGGTGGAGATTACTGCCGAATACGGTGGCCTTGCCCAAGACTCGCTCACCCGACTCTACAAGGGCCGCGACCACGAGACCCAGGCGGAGGCGATTCGCTGGCTTTGCCCGGCGGTGTACAGCAGTCCCTTCTTTCTCAACGAGCCGCACCGCTACACCGGATTTTACCATAAGAGCGTACAATCCAAGTCGCTGCCGCGGATCTTTGAATTCATCCGCGAGCATGTGCTCCCGACCCTCAACGACATCCGCCTGGTGGACGAGCGGCAGCGCTTCCTGGTCGATGACAGCGCGTTTGACGATCCGCTGGACCTGACGAGCTACGGCGAGGGGCTCCAGCGCATCTTCTTCATCTCGCTGATCTTCGCCTCGGCGGCCAATGGCATCGTCCTGATCGACGAGTTCGAGAATGCCATCCATACCGAATTGATCGCCCGGTTTTCCGGGTTTATCCATACCCTGGCCCAGACCTTCAATGTCCAGGTTTTTCTCACCAGCCACAGCAAGGAGTGCATCGACGCCTTCGTGAGCCAAGTCGAGCATCCCGAAGATTTTTCGTTTCACGCGCTGGTGCAGAAGGAAGAAGGCATCGTCGCCAGAGAATTCGCCGGCCCTGAGTTCGCCCGCTTGCTCGATATCGGAGATGTCGATCTGAGGAGGGCACGATGACCAAGGAGGTCACGGCGCTGCTGGCGTTCTGCGAGGGTGCGCACGAGGTCGCCTTCTTGCAGCGTCTGCTGAAGGCGCGGTTCGAGTTTGAGAAGGTCGTCTGGCGGTTTAGCGAGTTTCCGTCACCGTTCAACAGCCTGTTCAAGAGAAATGTCGAACGTCACGCGGCCCAGGATCTCAGCCTGGATATGGCGCATAAGTTCTATCTCCCGGACAAGGTGCTGAGACGGGGCGACAACCTGGCGCTATTGTTCAACTCCGGCGGAAAGACCGCGGGCAAGCTCGCACAGGTCGGCGGCTTCCTGGCGGATTTTCTCGATCTTCATGAGCGGGCAAGTACCTTCCCGAACGATGCGCCCTTGGTCGTCGGCCGGGTACGTGTCCTGTTCCTTCACGATGCGGATGGCGATGGAGCCGATCGGGTGCGTGCCAGCGTGAAGCAGACTTTCGCGACTATTGGGGAACGCCGGCGCCCTTGGTTCACTGAGGACTGGACACTCGATGCTGCCAATCCTAACGCTGCGACCGCGTTGGACATCGCTTCCTATGTTTGGGCTGACGCCCAAGGTG
The DNA here is from genome assembly GCF_903933125.1 of uncultured Lamprocystis sp. Classification (GTDB taxonomy): domain Bacteria; phylum Pseudomonadota; class Gammaproteobacteria; order Chromatiales; family Chromatiaceae; genus Thiodictyon. The sequence continues at coordinate 29,038 of NZ_CAIZIZ010000501.1, forward strand.
TAGGAACTCTGGAAGATCACCTGATGCCGGTCTTGCGGGCCTGCGACCCGCAGCGGTGCAGCAAGGCGGAGTGCTGTGTCGATGAACTCTTCAGTTGGGGCGGCGGGAATCGGGACCCCATTGCGGAGCGGGCGCGGAGGCACAAAGCGATCATCACGCTTCTGGGGCAGAGAGAGAAACCTGGCTCTTCCCAAAACGTCATTATCGACCAAGCGTCCGTGCTCGATCCCGCGGCGCTGCTTGCCCATGAGGGCGTCGCTTCATTTACGCGCTTCCTTGAGGCTTTTCTCGACATGGGACAGCCGGTGTGATGATCGAGGCCCAGGATTACTTACTGGGACCGGTCTCCCAAATGCTGGAGGCGGAGCTGCGGGCCGGGGTGCGCAAGCACGGGGTCCTGGTCTGGCTGGACCTGGACGACCACTATTCGGGGTTTGTGGATGCGTTGATCCGCTTGCGTGCCCAGCTGGGCTTACCCTATTTGGTCTGTGCCTGGCGGGGGAGTTTTCTCGAACTCCTGCTGACCCTGGAACCGGAGGCGGGAGGCACGCAGAAGACGCCGCTCCTGATCCACCTGCCCGGATTCACGCAGGACACGGTGCGCGGTACGCCGCTCCTGGAGTTGTACGAGGCCGGCGTGCGTTTCCGCAAGGCGCTGGACACCCTGGTCACCGAGGCGGCCGTCGGCCGGGTTCCCCAGGGGCAGGTGGCGGCCTTTCTGAGCCACGCCGACCTCACGCTGGCGGGTGCGGATGCCTGGCTCACCGCAACCCTGAATGCCCGTTCGGGGGAGCTGGCCGACACCCTGCGGAATCTGCCCCTGACGGCCCTGATGGACGACCTCTTCGCGGCCGGTGCGGTGGCGGATCGGCTGGACGCGCCGGGCAACGAGGCCGTGCTGTGGGAACACGTGCAGGCGGCCACCGGCATGCCCGCCGACTGGCGGGACACCTTCGCCCCGGTCGCTGTTGCCAAGTCCGCCCAGGTGACCTTCGTCTCCGCCGGCTGGGCACTGTGCGTGGAGTATGTCCATGACCTCAGCCGGGCGCCGACTGATCCGCGCCTCCAACCCGCCATCGGCCTGCCGGCGCCCCTGGTGGAGGCCTGCCGCACGCTCTGCGCGCATCTGCGCGCCCACCATCCCGCGTTCTATCTCGGTGTCTCGGAGGACACGGCGGGCTGGCTCGGCGATGAGGCCGAGCAGGCGCGCGCGCAGGACCTGGGCCGGACCGATACCTTCCGTTTCGAGGAAGAGACGATCCTCGCGGCGGCATTGACCGCCTTGGGCGCGGACCGCTGGGCAGCCGTGCTCGCCTGGGCCGGGCCCAGGGTGGAGGGGGACAGCTTCTGGCTGCAACGGGAACCGGCCCGGATCTCCGCCTGGAAGCTGGTGGAGGCCGCGGCGCGTCTGGGCGCGGCCATCGAAGCGGCGGGGCCGACCCTGCAACCCGCCGCCGACCTGGCGGCGGCGGTCGAACGCTACCGGCAGACGGGATTCAAAGTCGACCAAGCCCACCGGCACCTGGAGCAGCGGCGCATCGCCCTGCTCTATCCCCAGGTCCCGGAGTTCGAGGCCCTGCGCACCCGGCTGGATCGGGTCACCGGACTGTGGCACGACTGGGCCGAGGTCTGGGCCCTGGACTTCAATGCGCTCTGTCTCGTCTCGGGTTTCCTGCCTGAGCCCCGGCTGCAGCAGCGCACCCTGTTCCGGGAGGTCGTTGAGCCGCTGGTGGCCGCCAACGGGCCGACCGCACTCTTTCTGATCGACGCCCTGCGCTACGAGATGGGCGAAGAGCTGTTTCGCCTACTCGGCGAGACCCCGCTGACCCGGAGCCGACTCGATGCCCGACTCGCTGAGCTGCCGACCGTGACCGCGGTGGGCATGAATGCACTGGCCCCGGTGGCACAACACGCGCGGCTCAAGCCGGTGATGACGGACGCCGAGATCCGCGGGTTCCTCACGGGCGAGTTCGCGGTTTGCGGGCCGGAGGAGCGCAAGCGTGCGATGCACGGCAAGGTCGGCGGGGCCACGGCCCCCTGGCTGACGCTGGATGAGGTGCTGACGCGTGGCGAGAGCAGCTTGAAACAGGCTGTAGCGCGGGCGCGGCTGGTGGTGGTGTCGAGCCTGGAGATCGACGAGGCGGGCGAGAACGGGGTCGGCCCCGCCTTCTTCGACCATGCCATCCAACGCCTGCGCGCCGCCTGGCGGCTGCTCCGGGATGCCGGCGTGCGCCGCTTCGTCATTACGGCCGATCACGGCTTCCTGTTGGTGGATGCTGCGAGCGGGTCCGTCCAAAGTCATGGCCGGAAGGTCGATCCCAATCGCCGGCATGTCCTGTCCCCCCACGCGGCGAACCACCAGGGCGAGGTCCGCGTCCCCCTCACCGCACTGGGGTACGAGGGCACCGATCTGCACCTGATGATGCCCCAGGGCACGGCCCTGTTCGACACGGGCCGGCGGCGGCGGGGCTTCGTGCATGGTGGGAACAGCCTGCAGGAGCGGGTGATTCCGGTCCTGATTCTGGAGCACCGGTCCGCCGCCGGGGTCGACACCATGCAGTACGGGATCGAGGCGCGGGCACTGGAGGCAGTGGCCGGGATGCATTGCATTGAGGTCCAGGTGGTTTCCCGAAGCCAGGGGGCACTGGACTTCGGCGGGGCGACCGAGGTGGAACTGGCCCTGCGGGTACCCGAGACGACGGCGGTACAGGTGGATCTGTGCCAGGTCCGGGGCGGGGGGAGACTGGCCGGCGGCGGGCTCCAGGCGACGGTGGGGCAGCCGTTGGAGCTATTCTTCCGGCTGACCGGCGCGGACGATGCGCGGGTCCTGGTGGAACTGGTCCACCCGACCGCGGAGGCCAAGGTCACGCCCTGTACGGTCGAGGGCCGATTTGCCGTGGTGCCGTCGCGATCCGCACCGGCGGGGGAACGTACGAACAGCGATGAAGCGGGGACGGATTGGCTCACGCGCATTGCCGACGCGACGGTCCGGCAGGTGTTCGCCCATCTCGCCGCCCATGGTGCCGTGACCGAGTCCGAGGTCGCGACCCTGCTCGGCGGACAGCGGGCGGCGCGGCGCTTCGCTCTGCGCTTCGAGGAGCACGCCCGCAACGCCCCCTTCGGTGTCCGCATCGATGTCGTCGCCGGGGTGAAGCGCTACGTCAAAGACAGGGACGATTAAAATTCGTTGTCGTTGTCGTTGTCGTTGTCGTTGTCGTTGTCGTAATCGGATTCGGATAAGCGATCCCGGAAGATAAATGTCCCTCGTGGGAGCGGCGTCCCGCCGCGATGCGGTACCGCGGTGTCCTTAGGGCTACGCGCCCGGCCCCGTCGCGGCGGGACGCCGCTCCCACAGGGTCGTTGCGCGACTTTCACGGTAGAGCCTCGACCTCCGGTTTTGTTGCCGCCGGAACGATGATCAAAGCCCTCCCGGGGATAATCAACCGAACTCGATTACGACAACGACAACGGCGACAACGGCGACAACGGCGCTCCCTAACGGACTTGTTTCACGTATTGGTGAATGGTTCCTTAACTGATCTGTGATTCGTGACCTATGACAACCCTGACCCGCCACGATCTGGAGCATCTGTTCGAGGCCCTGCGCAAGGGACTGGTGCCCGAGCGGGGGCTCGATACCTTCGCGGTCGGCATCGAGAAACAACGCCTGGAGATGGGCCGGCAACTCGACCTGGTCCGCCACGGCGAGGGCACGGTCAAGTTCCTGCGCGGTGACTACGGATGCGGCAAGACCTTCATGGCGCGGCTGACCCTGGCGGATGCTCAGTCGCAGGGGTTTGCGACCAGCTTTGTGGTGGTCTCGGACAATGATCTGCGATTCCAGCGCTTTGACGACGTGTATCGCAAGGTGGTGACCGAACTTGGCACCAACCTGTGCCCGCGCGGTGCGCTGGGGGACATCCTGGACCGCTGGATCGCGCATGTGGAGGAAGGGCTGATCGCGGCCGGGGAGGATGATGAGGCCCCCGATTTCGACCTCAAGGTGAGACGCCGTCTGGATGACGACCTCGCGGCCCTGACCGGCGGCCGGGCGCCCCAGGACTTCGTGCGGGTGATTCAGACCATCTTCGACCTGAAACAGCGGGGCGAGGTGGGCGAGGCGGGTGCCCTGATCTCCTGGCTTTCCGGCAGCGGCAACGTTGCGGCCGCGGCCAAGAAGGCGGCGGGCATCAAGGGCGACATCGAGAGCCGCAGTGCGTTGGATTATCTGCGTGGCGTGCTGGAGATCGTGAAGGCGGCCGGTTTCAAGGGTCTCACCATCGTCATCGATGAGGCCGAAACCATCCTGCGGATGCGCAAGGACTCGCGCCACAAGTCGCTCAATGGCATCCGCCAGATTGCCGATGCGGCCGGGTCCTATCCGGGCCTGCTGTGGGTCTTCACGGGCACGCCGGAGCTGTTCGACTCCCGCCAAGGGGTTGCTGGGCTGACGCCACTGCACGAGCGGATTCGGTTTCTGAAGCAGGGACGGTTCGCCAGTCTGCGCCAGGCGCAACTGGAGCTCACGCCCTTCACGGCCGAGCGCCTGCGGGCGGTGGCGGTGCGTCTGCGCGAGCTGTATCCGACCAGCGACCACGAGCGGATCGAGCGGTGCATCGACGACGCCTTCATTGAGCGCCTGGTGGCCGAGGTGACCAAGGGCTTCAAGGGGGATGTGGGCGTGGTCCCGCGCCAGTTTCTGCGCGAGCTGATCACCCAGATGGACCTGGTGGATGAGCATCCGGACTACGACCCGGCCGCCGCCTACGGCTTCGCGCCGTCGCAATTGAGCGACGAGGAGCGTTACCGGATGACGGGCGAGCGCCCGCTGATCCCGGATGAGGACGACGACCTGGTACCGGCGCAGGACTCCTGGTGAGCGTCTTCGCCCGGTTTCCGCCGCGGCTGCAACAGGCCATCGTGGGGCGGCTGGGCTGGTCCAGTCTCCGGCCCGTTCAGGAGGAGGCCGCTGCGGCGCTGCTCGACGGCTGCAATGCCGTCGTCCTGGCGCCGACCGCCGGCGGCAAGACCGAGGCCGCACTCTTTCCGATCCTGGCGGGGTTGATCGAGTCGCCCGCGCAGGCCGTTGCAAGCATCTACGTCGCGCCGATCAAGGCCCTGCTCAACAACCAGTCCCATCGGCTGGACCTGTATACGGAGATGGTAGGCCTGCGCCGCTTCGTCTGGCACGGCGATACCCCGGAGTCCGAGCGCCGCGGCTTTCTGCGCGATCCCGGCGAATTGCTGATGACCACGCCGGAGTCCCTGGAGGTGATGCTGATGTCGCCCCGGGTCGATGCCGCCGCGCTCTTCGCCGATCTGCGGGTCCTGGTGATCGATGAGGTCCACGCCCTGGCCGGCACGGATCGGGGCGCGCACCTGATGAGCCTCATCGAGCGGCTCGCCCGGCTGTCGCGTCACGATCTGCAGCGGGTGGGTTTGAGCGCCACGGTCGGCAACCCCGAGGTCATTCTCTGTTGGCTGGGTGGAACGTCCATGCGGCCGGGGCGCGTCATCGCCCCGCCGTCCGAGCCAGGCCGGCGGCGGCTGCACATCGTCTACCGTCCCGACAGCACAGCGCTCGCGGCCGGCGCCGCCAAGCTGGCGCAGGGGGTGAAGAGCCTCTTCTTCTGCCAGACCCGCGCGATGACGGAGGCCTTCGCCGAGCAGATGCGCCGCCTGGGCTCCGCCGTGATGGTGCATCACAGCGCCATTTCAAAGGAAGAACGTGACCTGGCGGAGGCGAGTTTTCAGACGGGTGCCGAGGCCTGCATCGTCTGCACCTCGACCCTGGAGCTCGGCATTGATGTGGGCGACCTGGATCGCGTGCTCCAGGCCGAGGCCCCGGACACCGTCGGCTCCTTTCTCCAGCGGATGGGGCGTACCGGCCGACGCGCCGGTCAGGTGGTGAACACGACCTTTCTGTGCGGGAACACCGACGCGGTGGTCCAGGCGATCGCCTTGGTCGAACTCGCGCGGGACGGCTGGGTGGAATCGATCGTGATCAATGACCGCTGCTGGCCGGTGCTGATCCACCAGTTGATCGCCCTGTCACTGGCACAGGACGGGATCGGTCCCGACGATGCCTGGTCGACGCTCAAGCCGGTGCCCGACTTTCGCGGCATCGCCCGCGAGGAGTTCGATCGATTGGTCGACTGGATGCTGCGGGAGTGCTCGCTACGGCTCGCAAGCGGCCGGTTGGTGGTTGGACCGACGATCGAGCGCGCCTTTGGCCGCCGCCATTTCCGCGACCTCTATTCGGTCTTTTCAAGCCCCCAGAGCTATACGGTTCAGACCTCGGCCGGCCGGCCGCTGGGCAGTCTGAATCAGGATTTCGTGGACCGGTTGGTGGACGGCGTGAGTTGCTTCCTGCTCAGCGGGCGGGCCTGGACTGTCCTGCACGTTGCGCACGACGATCGGCGCGTCGTTGTCGATGCGGCGCCGCGCGGCAAGCAGCCCAGTTGGGGGGGATACCTTCCACAGTTTCTCGGGCACACCCTGTGCCAGCGCATTCTCGAAGTCCTCACCGCCGATGACGATTATCCCTATCTGGCCGGGCCGGCCCGAGAAGCACTCGTGGCCAGGCGTACGGAGCTGCGGGACATCCTCTCACCAGTGATCGGCGGCATCGAACTGGATCACGAAGAGATCCGCTGGTGGACCTTTGCCGGTGGCGCCATCAACGCGACCTTGCGCCACGCCCTGAAGTACCTGTCCGACGATTGGACGATCACAACGGACAACGTCCTGATCCGCCTGCGAGGACCCGGCCTGGAGGGGCGAACGTTCAGCGATGCACTCGGGACACTCGGCCAAGGGGGATTTTGGGATAACGAGGAACTGTGGCGAGAGATTGCGCAGACGCTCCCAAGCTACCGGCTGAGCAAGTTCCAACCGCTGATGCCGCCCTGGATAGAACGCGAAATTCTCGCGCGCTATTTGCTGGACATTCAGGGTACTAAGGCTTGGCTGGCGCGATCAATGCGTGTCGATTACCTGTCCCCGGAGGGGCCAGGCGCTCTCGCTCGATCGACCTGAAACAATAGATCCGTCATTCTCCGGCCAGACGCCTGGGCCGTCTATCGGAAGTGCTAGCCACCGATGCGGGCGCGAACCTCCAGCGCGACCTCCAGCGCTTTCAGCCCGATGGCGCCGTCTACCAATGGCGGACGGCCGGTGCGGACCGACTGCACGAAGGCGGCCAGTTCCCGGTCCAGCGGCTTGACCGCTTCGATCTGGAGACGCTCACGCACGATGTCGGGGCGGGCGGCCCCCGGCCGTTCTTTGAGACCGGCGCTGTCGATGGTTTGCGCGATGAAGTCCAGCGACAGGTAGGCCCCCGGCTGGAAGACCCGGATACGGCGGGTCTGTTTTTCCGAAACTCGGCTCGCGACGACGTTCGCCACGGTCCCATTGACGAATTCGAGACGGGCACTGGCAATGTCCACATGGGGGGTCAGCACCGCTGAACCCACCGCCGAGATGCAGCTGATCGGCTCACCCACCAGCGCCAGGATGATGTCGATGTCGTGGATCATGAGATCCGACACCACGTCCACGTCGGTCGCACGCTCGGTGAATCCGCCCATGCGCTGGGCTTCGATGTAGCGCGGTGCCGTGATGCGCTCGGCCAGCGCCATGACCCCGGCATTGAACCGCTCGACATGCCCGATCTGAACCAGTGCCCCATGGTCATCGGCCAGTTGCACGATCGCGGCGCCGTCCGCCTGGGTCGCGGCGATGGGTTTCTCGATCAGCACCGCGATGCCGCGCCGCAAGAACGGCTCGGCAGCCGACCGATGGAGCGTGGTCGGGACCACGATGCTGACCGCATCGACCCGGTCGACCAGATCCGCCGCACGGTCAAAGACCGCGCAGCCGGCCTCGGTCGCCACGGCCTGGGCGCGCGCCGGGTCCGCGTCCACCACGCCGACCAACATGACATCGGTCATCCGCGAGTAGATCAGGGCGTGAAAACGGCCCAGATAACCGACGCCGATGACGGCTAAACGGAGCTTATCTGACATGGGAAGGAGACCTGCCGTAAGGCGATCAGCCACCGACAGCGCCGGCACCGGGCGCCTGCTTGGCGATCGGCACCGCATCCGCACCGTAGTAGATGTTGATCTGGTACGCAAGGGTTGCGGCCATACCGACGACCACGACGATCAGCAGGAGTGCGAACAGATCGGGTTTTCGACGGTTGCGCTTGTAAGTCATTGACGTACCGAAGAACACTGCAGGTGATTCTGGGAGTGAGGGATCGAAAACCGTGCGAAACGACCATCAAATGGCGCAACGAGAGCGGCGTGAACAGACTTGACCGATCACCGACGCAGCGTCCCGCCTCGTATTATCCCGCGTTGCGGCCCGCTTGTCTGCTTCCGTTCATGCGCGCGCAACCGCGGTGCCGCCGTGCCGAAAGTCCGACCCGCGACGCGCCTTCGACGCCGCCTTGGCCCCGCAGTTCCAAATTTGGGCGGCAACACCCAGCATGACGCCGTCGGCGGGGCTGATGGTGGATGCGCTGCGCTTATCCACCCTACAAAACCGGCGCTGCTGTAGGGTGGATAAGGCGCGCCGCTCGGTGTCAGGGACCCGGCCACGGTGATCGCGCGCGCCGCATCCACCAGGGGGCGCACGAGACCGTCAAATTTGGAATTGCTGTCCGCGGCGCCGAACTTCCTGGAGTCGGGCGCGTTAAGGTACCCTTGACGGCCTGAGCGCGGTCAGCCAAGCCATTGCGGCGATTTTAAGGAATCCAAATGAAACATCACTCGATCAAAGTCGGTGCCCTCAGCAAGTTCCAGCCGGAGCAGTCCTCACCGTCGGACGGACGCTACGTCTTTTCCTACACCATTACCATCGAGAATCAAGGCGACGAGGCCGCACGCCTGCTCGACCGGCATTGGGTGATCACCGATTCGGACGGCAAGGTTCAGGAAGTCCGCGGGGAAGGCGTGGTGGGAGAGCAACCTTATCTGCAACCGGGCGAGCGCTTCGAGTATACCAGCGGCACCATCCTGCCCACACCGGTCGGCAGCATGCACGGGAGCTATGGCATGGTCAGCGACGATGGCACCCGCTTCGACGCGGCGATCCCGGCGTTTTCCCTGGCATCCATGCGCAGCCTCCACTAGCCGGGCGCCACCGCCGGCACGCGCATGCCCACCTACGCCATCGGAGATATCCAGGGCTGCGAACTGGAGCTCCACCGCCTGCTTGAACGCATCCGTTTCGATCCCGGCTCGGACCACCTCTGGTTCGCCGGCGATTTGGTCAATCGGGGACCCGGCTCCCTGGGCGTGCTACGGCTGGTCCGCTCGCTCGACGCCTGTTCGGTCGTCGTACTCGGCAACCATGATCTGCACCTGCTTGCGCTGGCCGCCGGCAACCAGAAGCACGCCCAGAAGAGCACCCTCCAGGCGGTCCTGGAGGCCCCTGATCGCGAGGAACTCCTGGATTGGCTCCGCCACCGCCCCCTGCTGCATCACGACAGCGCCAAGGGCTACACGCTGATCCATGCGGGGCTCCCCCCGCAATGGACCCTGGGCGACGCGCGGGCCTGCGCCGTTGAGGTGGAAGCCGCCCTGCGGGGACCGGACTGGCGCGACTTCCTGTTCGCCATGTACGGCAACGAACCGAGCCGCTGGAGCTCGGAACTCACCGGCATCGACCGGTTGCGCTTTATCACCAACTGCCTGACCCGGCTGCGCTATTGCACCGCGGACGGCGCCCTGGCGCTCAAGGAAAAGAGCCTGCCGGCCAATCGTCCGGCAGGCGTGTTCCCCTGGTTCCAGTGTCCGGGCCGACAAACCCGCACCGCGCGGATCATCTTCGGGCACTGGTCCGCGCTGGGCTACTGGGATCAGGACAACGTCTGGGGAATCGACAGCGGCTGCCTGTGGGGCGGCAGCCTGACCGCGGTGCGGGTGCGGAAATCCAAGCCCATCGAACCGCTGCATCTGCCCTGCGCGGGCTATCTGACGCCAGGCGCGGACGGCGACTGAGGGGATTTCCGACAATTTAGATACCGGTGAGTGTAGGTGCGACTTCAGTCGCACCTGCGTCCGAGTCGGTGCGACTGAAGTCGCA
>NZ_CAIZIZ010000502.1 GCF_903933125.1 uncultured Lamprocystis sp.
GGCGATTCGGACACGTTACTGTTGTCGGGCCACGAACTACTTGGCGATGATTCACCTGGCCTGTGCCCTAATCCTGTCCAGGAAACTTGCAGCCGCTTGAAGGCAGGAGTAAGCATATTCTGTGCCGGATGTCCTCTAAGTCAACGGGTCGAAAAGGACTGAGATAAGCATGCCGGAGGGACAGAAAAGAGAGGTCCGCAGATCGAAAACCCTCGTTCTTCGCTTCAGTCGTGAAGCCGAATTGCTGCAGCAAGGTCAGTGCATTTCCGGCAAGACAACCGCTCTCGGCGCCCGGACGATGCCGAGTCAGCAAGATAATCTCGCTCAACCGATCTTTGACTTTCTGAGGATAGATCATATAGGGCAGGAACCCCCAGCTCGACTTGATCCGCTCATCGCGACTTTCAAAGCAGCCGAACGTTATTGCAAGCTGGTCAATATCCAGGTTTCGTTCCAGGGCAACGCAGGGATTATTGTCTGCTTCCCGATAGGTGGACAGGACCTTGGGGTCGAGCACACCAAGATCCGAGGCGAATTTCAGTGCGACGAAGAACTCTGCGAGGCTTTTGTGCGCAAATTCGTAGTAGCCCGCGGCATTGCGGTGCAGCAGGGTCTGATTGCGCAGATCGTAGTCCCAATGATCCAGTTCCTGTTCGTCCGCGATCCGCTCCCCGAAGCAGCGGCGAATGCGCTTGGGGATCTCCTTGTAATGGATGCGCAGTTCACCGTCACGGATCATCTCCCAAGCGAGTTCGCAGAGGAAATAGAGCTTATCCGCCGTGGAGGTAAAGGTCCGCTGCGTGTCGATATTCCTGATCAGGAGGCGATTGGTCGCATTAAGATAGATGTCCGCCTCGTTATCCAGGGCGTCGAGCCCGGCTTCGTCGATAGCCGCCAGGAGCAGCTCAGTCAGGACCGGCTTGCGCGCCATCTCTTTGAGATTGTCGCGGACCAGCATCTTGTCCGCGGTCGCATTCCCCCGGTCTTCGCCCAGGCGCCCGACGATCATGCGGCGGATACGCTCATCGTCGAACGGGGTGAGATACAGAACCTCGAACCGCGGCGGCTCAAGGGCAATGGTCTTGCGTCCGTATTCCTGACCGGACAGGACTTTTTCGGACTCCTTAGCCCAGCGGAAATATTCGGTGCGGCTGGTGAGGATCACTTTGCTCTCGTTTTCTACCAACCGCGCCAGTTCCCAGAAGTTGTCGATAACTGTCTGGTAATCGGCCTTGCGCGCCATCTCATCGAAACCGTCGAGGATCAGGAGCAGCTTGCCGCGGCGGTTCATCTCCTTGAAGATGTCGAAGGCAGAGCCGACGAAGGGGAGCTTGTAGCGCTCCAGCAGCAGGTCATTGATGAGCTGTTCGGGATTCGTGGTCTTGACGAAATCCCGCAGTGTGACCAGGAGGGGCAGGCGCTCGCCCGCCGGATCGGCGAGATAGCGCTCAAGGCGGCGCCATGCATAATGTCGGCAGAACCAGGTCTTGCCGGTCCCGAATTCGCCCAGCAAGGACATATGGACCTTGCCGCGCTCGGTGAGCCAACTGTCCATGTAGGCATCCAGGTCGCCCATGTCTTCCGCCGGGCCCTCCGGACCGGTGCCGCCCGCCGCCTTCTTGTGGCAGGCCGGGTCCACATAGCGCTCGGGTATCTGAGGACCGAGCACCAACTCGTTCAGTGCCTCGATATAGGGACCCCAGACCTTGGCAATCAGGAAGTCCGCGAGCCGGTAGGCTTGGACGCCGTCCAACTCGGCGGCGCGCGCACTCGCCTGGGGTGAGACCCGCTGATCGCAGATGGCCCACCCTTGGTTGATCCGCCGGTCCAGGCGGGCATCCAGTGCCTCAATGTCCGCCGCGCTGATCTCTCCGCCGATACAGTGCACCCGTACGCGTTGGTCGATGCTCCCCTGGCTCATGGAGGCGATGAGAGAGCGGCGGTCCGCGCCTATCGCGGGTTCGGACTGCTCGGGTTCCTGCCCCACCTGGTAGCCGATGGCCGAGAGCCATTCGGTGACCTCTTGTACCAGGCGCTCGACCGGCGTGATGCGTGGCGCCGCGCGCACGGCCGCGCGCCGCGCCTGGCGAACCTCCGAGTCCAAGGAATCAAGAAACTGCGCAACCTCCGGGTGACCAGCGGTCGGCGAGTAGGTGAGGACGTGAATCTCGTGGTCCTTCTCCCATCGCTTGCACTTGAAGGCCGGTGCCCGGTCCTCCGGCATCAGGGCGTAATGGGTTCCGGCATGGCCGCGGAAGTATTCACGCAAGGCATCAAGTACCAGCATCAGGTCCGGGTCCGCGAGTCCGTACCCGAGAAACAGAACCGTGCGGGTGGCGAACAAGGTAGTCAGGTGAGTCCGGCAGGCGGGGTTGGCCAACATGATCCGGCGATAGTCAGTGGTGCCAAGGACCACGGTGTCTGTCCGGTTGATGTCACCATGGAGCTTCAGCAGGTATTCGCCGGACCGGGTGGCGGCGCCCAACTCCGGGACATCCTGATGGGTGAAGGTGTGCAGCGTGGCCCCTTCATGTTCCAGCGCATAGGCGCCTTCCAGAAGAGCGTCGTAGTTCGTCGTGACCTGTACGCCGAACGGTATCCGGTGGAGCAGGCGGTGGGTCTGGGTGGGCTTGGGCTGGGTGCCCTGAATGCGCTCCCGTAGGAAGCGGCGGAAATCGTTGTCTCGCAGGCGCTCCCGCAGTTCCTCAGCGACGTCCAGCAGATCGTCCTGTTGGATCGCGTTAAGCAGATCCGGCTGGTCTGACTGGATACCGTCCCGCTGCTCAAGGTGGGTCAGCATTTCCCTGAGCAATTGAGGCCAACCCGGAAGCCTGGCGCCCTGGGACAGTCCTGCACCGACAAAGACCGCCGCATTGCCGCCGGCGATGCGCTCCACGAGATCGGGTGGGATTTCAGAGATTACGGAATTGCCTCCTGGTGTCGTCCGTAGCATGAGCAATCACGCCGGGCGACCCTGCGCTTACGGAGCCGAGACTGTTAAATACGACGACTTTTCACTCATACGGTTGTCGTTACCGGAGAGGGTCTACAGCCACTCGCGAACGGGTTCGGTCCAAACTCCGTCCGGGAGAAGGCGATAGCGATGATCCGCTCGGCCTGGGTGATGCGGAGCCTACCATTCTTGGTCGACGGATAATCGGCCAGATCGCTCCACGACGCCCTTCCCCGCCGACAACCGCTACAATCCAACACATCGCGCAGGCGCTCAACCTGCCCCACATCCACCCGGCGCCACCGGGAAAAGAGGTGACCATGCCCGGCCTGCTCCCCAATGTAGATCCCGATGGCCTGCTTGAGTATTCGGTGGTGTTCACCGACCGCTCGCTCAATCACATGTCCCTGGCCTTTCAGGGCGTGATGCGCGACCTGTCGGCCACGCTCAAGAAGGTCTATCAGGCCCACGCCGTGGCGATCGTGCCCGGCGGCGGCACCTATGGCATGGAGGCGGTGGCACGCCAGTTCGCGACCGGCAAGAAGGCGCTGGTGATCCGTAACGGTTGGTTCAGCTACCGCTGGACACAGATCTTCGAGATGGGTTCAATCCCGGCCGAATCCGTGGTGCTCAAGGCGCGGCCGGTGGGCGAAGGACCGCAGGCACCGTTCGCGCCGGCGCCGATCGCGGAGGTGGTGGCCGCGATTGCCCGGCAGCGGCCGGATATCGTGTTCGCCCCGCATGTCGAGACCTCGGCCGGCATCATCCTGCCGGATGACTACCTGCGCGCCGTGGCCGACGCGGTGCATGCGGTCGGCGGCCTGTTCGTGCTCGACTGCGTCGCCTCGGGCGCAATCTGGGTGGACATGACCGCGAGCGGGGTCGACATCCTGATCAGCGCACCGCAAAAGGGTTGGACGAGTTCACCTTGCGTCGCGCTGGTGATGCTGAGCCCCTTGGCCCGCGCGCGCATCGATGCCACCACCAGTACCAGCTTCGCCGGTGATCTCAAGAAATGGCTGCAGATCATGGCCGCCTACGAGGCCGGCGGCCACGCCTACCACGCCACCCTGCCGACCGATGGATTGGCGCAACTGCGTGACGTGATGCAGGAGACTGAGGCCTACGGCTTTGAGCGGGTGCGGGCGGAACAGCAGGCGCTGGGCGCCCGCGTGCGGGCACTGCTGGAATCCCGCGGCTTCCGTAGCGTGGCCGCGGAAGGCTTCCAGGCACCGAGCGTGGTGGTGAGCTACACCAGCGACGATGGTCTCAGCAGCGGCGCCAAGTTTGCCGCGGTCGGCCTGCAAAGTGCTGCCGGCGTGCCGCTGCAGTGCGACGAGCCGGTTGATTTCCAAACCTTCCGCATCGGGCTCTTCGGGCTCGACAAATTGCACCATGTTGAGCGTACGGTGGCAAACCTGCAGCAGGCATTGGAGCAACTGCTCTGAGTCAGCATGGACGCAGGCCCCGCACCGGAAGGGTGCGACAGTCCTCAAGAAAAAGAGTTCCCGCGCCCCGCCGCGCGCTTTATGATTAGGCATCTTCAATTGACCGATCGGCGGCGCCGTGCACCGTTTCACGCAACTCGATGACACCCACTTATCCCACCGGCTCCGATCACCTGGCCTGGCATTGCAGGTCCTGCTGTTTCTGGGCTTGCTGATCGTCTCGGGACTCCTGCTCGCCACCGAGCCGGGTTATCAGCAGACCGACGTTCAACTCTGCGTCCCAGTGGAATTCATCCTCTTCGCACTGACCCTGCTCGGTGTGGCCCTGTTCCACAATTACACCCTTCAGGTCGCACTCGGCGGTCTCGCGACCATTACCGCCTTCAAGCTCGCGTTCACCGGCTTTACCGCGGGCCCCGGACTCCTGGGGCTGGCGACCCATCTGGGACATGAGTGGGTACTGTTGGCCAATCTGCTCGGCTTGTTGCTCGGCTTTGCGCTCCTGGCCCGCCACTTTGAAGACAGCCATGTCCCTGAGATCCTGCCGCGCTACCTGCCGGGCGGCTGGCTGGGCGGGTTCACGCTGCTCGTCATGATCTTCGTGCTGTCCAGCTTTCTGGACAATATCGCCGCGGCACTGATCGGCGGCACTATCGCCGCCGGCGTCTTCCGCTATAAGGTGCACATCGGCTATTTGGTCGCCATCGTCGCCGCCTCTAACGCGGGCGGCTCCGGCAGCGTGGTGGGTGACACGACCACGACCATGATGTGGATCTCCGGGGTCGGGCCGCTCGAGGTGCTGCACGCTTACGTGGCCGCGGGGACGGCCCTGGTCGTCTTCGGCATCCCCGCCGCCATCCAGCAGCATCGCTTCCAGCCGGTCATCAGGGATGTGCCGGTCGGGACCCGGGTCGACTGGACGCGGGTGGGTATTGTCGCGATCATCCTGGTGGCCGCGGTCATTGCCAACCTGTTTGTCAATCTATACTTTAAAAACTTGGCCGACAGCTTTCCCTTCCTGGGAGTGGCCGTCTGGATCGCCATCCTGCTCACCCGGGGGCTGCGCGAACCCGAATGGCGCTTGCTGCCCGACACTTTTAAGGGCACCCTGTTTCTACTGTCGCTGGTGCTCTGCGCCTCCATGATGCCGGTTGACCAACTGCCGCCCGCTTCCTGGTACTCGGCCCTGTCACTCGGCTTCGTCTCCGCGATCTTCGACAACATCCCGCTGACGGCCCTGGCGCTCAAACAGGGTGGATTCGATTGGGGTGTGCTTGCCTACGCGGTCGGTTTCGGTGGATCCATGATCTGGTTCGGGAGTTCCGCCGGAGTCGCGCTGTCTAATCTCTATCCTCAGGCCAAATCAGTCGGGGCCTGGGTCAAGAGTGGTTGGCACGTAGTCTTGGCCTACGTCGTCGGCTTCATGGTCCTGCTGCTGACCCTGGGCTGGCATCCGCATGATGCGGCCCCGACCCAGCCGGTAGGTGCCGTCAACTCCGGCCATTCGGCCTTATTCTGCCAAGTCACCCAAGCGATCGCTGGCCCGTGCCACTCGGGCCGGGAGTCATAAAAACGATGAAATTCCTTGTGCCGATCGACGGATCCGAGAGTTCCAGACGGGCAGTCGAACATGTGATTCGGCTTGCCCGGCGCGGCGACCCGCCCGAGATCCACCTGCTCAATGTGCGCGGTCAGGTCGATGCCTGGGAGGTGCGTCGCTTCCTCAGCGACGCCGAGATTGCGAAGATGCAGATCCACGAGGGCGAGGAGGAGATTCGGGCGAACTGCGCCCTGATCGAGAGCGCCGGCTTGGCTTATCAGGTCAAGGTGATGGCGGGTCCGGTCGCTGAAACCATCGCCCGCTATGCGGACGAACAGGGCTGCGACATCATCATCATGGGCACCCATGGACGGGGCGGCTTGTCGAAGCTGCTGATGGGCTCAGTGGCCGGCGAGGTGGTCGAGAAGGCGAATGTCCCGGTGACCCTGGTCAAGTAGGTTCACCGGCCGGATCGCGGGATGCGATCCGGCGGATCGGTAACGGGAACACAGGCGGACGAGGCCCTGGCCTCGCCGGTGCTGTACCCGTGCCCAGGTCAGAAGGCCGCACCAGGCTGCATGCCCAGTTTTTTCAAGATCAAGGCCATCGGACAGAAGCCGGTAAAGGCTGACTGGAGCAAGTTGGCACCGACGAAGCCGGTAAACCACAGCCAATTGATGTTGACATACACCGCCAAGAGGACAGACAGCAGGATAAAGGCGCCGGCGACGGCGAAAACGATACGGTCGATCGACATGGAAGACTCCACTTGCATTTGAAACAACGATCGTCGGATATTAAGCGCCGCAGTTACTCACTTCAAGCCTGCCGTCGGCCGGCAAGGGGACGGACACGATGGACGCCGACACCTATCCCCGCCTGATCGCCGGACTGCTGCAACCGCAGGCCTACCCGCGACGCGCGGGCGCGACCGTCGCGCCGGTCGACCATATCGAGACCCATATTTCTCACGTCTTCCTGAGCGGGGATCACGCCTACAAGCTCAAGAAGGTGATCGACCTGGGATTTCTGGATTATTCGACGCTGGAGCGGCGGCACTTCTGTTGCGAGGAAGAAGTCCGACTCAATCGTCGACTCTCCCCGGACCTCTACCGCGGGGTGGTGGCAATCACCGGGAGCCCGGAGCAGCCGCGGATGGGCGGCGACGGTCCCGTGGTGGAATACGCCGTAGACATGGGCCGCTTCGCACAGGACACCTTGCTCACCCGGGTGACCCTGACCCCGGACTTGATCGATCGCATCGCCACGCGGGTGGCGGTTTTCCACGCGCAGATCCCGCGTGCCGATCCGCTGGGCCCATTCGGCACACCGTCAGCGGTACTTGCCCCGATGCTGGAGAGCCTGCAGCAGGTCCGCGCCAGGGTCCGTGACGCCGGTGTTGCCGACCGGCTGGACCGGCTCAGAACCTGGGTGATGGAGCGCTGGCAGATCCTCACCCCGGCGATTGGGCACCGCCTCAAGACGGGGCGGGTCCGGGAGTGCCACGGCGACCTGCACCGCGCCAACATCGCCCTGGCCCATGGCGAACCGCTGTTTTTCGACGGCATCGAGTTCAATCCCGGTCTGCGCTGGATCGATACCGCGAGCGAACTCGCTTTCCTGATCATGGATCTCGAAGAAGCGGGAACTCCGGGGCTGGCTGGCCGACTGCTCAACCAGTACCTGGAACACACCGGTGACTTCGGCGCACTCGAGGTCTTGGATCTGTACAAGGTTTACCGGGCCATGGTCCGCGCCAAAGTGCTGGCCATTCGGCTCGATCAGGCCGACCTGACGGCCGCGCAGATCGCGACGGAACGCTGCGATTGTGCCCGCTATCTGGCCTTGGCAGAGTCTTACACGCATACCCGACGCCCACGACTCCTGATCGCCTGCGGACTGTCCGGGTCCGGCAAGAGCACGCTCGCCCGCGGCTTGTGTGAGTCCCTGCCGATGATTCACTTACGCTCGGACGTGGAGCGCAAACGCCTCTTCGGTTTGCCTGGCGAGGCGCGGTCGGACGCTGGCCACGGTGCCGGAATCTATTTTTCCCAAGCGACCGCCTGGACCTACCGGCAGCTTCACAGCCTGGCCGATGGCATCCTCGCGTGCAATTATGATGTGGTGGTGGACGCCACCTTTCTGACACAAGCGCGCCGCACGCTATTCCATGATCTGGCGCTTCGGCAGGGGGCTGGTTTTGCGGTCATTGCCCTGATGGCGCCACTCGGGCTGCTGCGCTCGCGGGTCGCGCAGCGGCTCGCCGCGGGCGACGATGCGTCGGAGGCCAGCCTCGCCGTCTTGGAACACCAACGCGCCGTTTGGGAGCGACTGAGCCTGGCCGAGCGCCGCAACACCATCCTCATCAACAGCACCGATCTGCCGCCACTGCCGAACATTGTGCGACAGATCGCCGAACTGGCCCAATGACCAATCTGCTCGCCGTCTCCCTATTATTATTGCTGGGCTGGTTTTGGCTCGATAGCCTGCGCGCCCGCGAGATCGCCCTTGGTATCTGTCGGGCCGCGTGCGAGCGGCGTGATCTGCAGCTGCTTGATCAGGCCGTGGCCTTGCGGCGTCTGGGCCTGAGTTGGGGCGTCAACGGGGTGCGTCTGCGCCGGGTCTATCGCTTCGATTTCAGCGAGGAAGGGCTGGGGCGGCGCGTCGGGTATCTGATCATGCGCGGCATCGACCTGGAGGAACTGAGCTTCGGATTACCGGATCAGACTCAGGACCTGTAGCCAGGCCCGATCTCCGGGCCGGTGGCGGATGCCTGTCGGCACGGGATTACTTGACGACTTTCAGCGTCGGACCGCCCTTACCCTTGCCCGGTCCCTTGCGCGGTGGACTTCCAGTACCCGTCGAACGGGCAGGAATACCTGGGCGCCGCTTGGGCAGCGTGGCGGCCGGGGTGTCTTCAGCCGCCGGCGCGGCGGTCTGCGCGTCGTGCTCGGAGGGGGGGAAAATCATCCCTTGGTGGTTCTCCCGGCAGAAAATGCCAACCACCGCTTCGCTCGGGATTTGGATATCCCGTGCACTCCCGCCGAACCGCGCGTTGAACTGAATCCAATCGTTACCCATAACCAACGCCTGCACGGCAGTCGGGGCGATGTTGAGAACGATCTGCCCCTCTTCGACGAAATCCGTGGGCACCTGGGTGCCTGGGTAGCGGGCGTCCACCAACAAGTGAGGGGTCATCTGGTTGTCCAGAATCCACTCGTAGATGGCACGTACCAGGTAGGGTTTAGTGGAAGTCATGGACCCGTCTTCAGGTTTCATCCGGGGCTCCTGTGGCGGCTGGACCACGTCGGTTGTGCGGTTTACAGGTCGGTGACCAGTTCCCGTTCGGCCTCGGTCAGGCTGGAGCGAAAAGCCTCCCAGGCGAAGATCCGCGTCATGTAGTTCCGCACCGCCTTCGCCTGATCCGGCAGTTCGATCCGCAAGGCGGGAAGTCGCCACAAGACGGGGGCAACACAGCAGTCGACCAGGGAAAATTCGTCGCTCATAAAGAACGGATGAGCAGCAAAGACCGGCGCCATGGCGATCAGACTGTCGCGCAACTCCTTACGCGCCTTACTCTGCTCCGCCTCAACACCCTTGAAAATCCGCCCCATCATGTCGTACCAATCCCGATCGACACGGTACATGAACAGTCTGGCATTGGCGCGGGAGACGGGGTCGACCGGCAGCAATGGCGGGTGCGGGAAGCGCTCGTCCAGGTACTCCATAATGATGCGCGACTCAAAGAGGCGCAAATCGCGGTCGACCAGGGTCGGCACGGTTCCGTAGGGATTGAAGTCCAGCACCTCGACGGGAAGACTCTGGGCATCCACATCCACGACGTCCACCGCAATCCCTTTCTCGGCAAGGACCATCCTGACGCGATGGCAGTAGGGACACAGGGGATCAGAAAATAACGTCATCACTGCTCGTCTGCTTACGGCCACTGCGTTCGTTCCCTCATTCAGCGCCGAGGCTGAGCCCGGCAGCGACCGAAGAACTCCAATTGCGGGCCCTTCCGGAC
The DNA here is from genome assembly GCF_903933125.1 of uncultured Lamprocystis sp. Lineage (GTDB taxonomy): Bacteria > Pseudomonadota > Gammaproteobacteria > Chromatiales > Chromatiaceae > Thiodictyon. Next base: position 9,966 of record NZ_CAIZIZ010000502.1, read on the forward strand.
CGCGCAGCGTGTTAGCGACGCGGGACTGACCCAGACCGAGGCCTGAGGGTCAGTGCTCACCCTCTTACGGAAAGGGTGGGTGCGCGCATCTGCCGGAGTATACCGTGTCGGCGAGAGCACCGATGGCGCTTTTTACGAAGATTGGGAACGGCCCCCGCGAATCGGGGGCCGTGGGCGAGGCGGGACCTCAGTGCACGTCTTTCCAGAATTCCTTCTTCATGCTGTAGGCAACGATGAAGAGGAGTCCCAGGAACAGCAGGACGAAGACGCCGAGGCGTTGCCGCTCCAGTTGCACCGGCTCACCCGCGTAGGTGAGGAAGGCGGTGATGTCGCGGACCATGGTGTCGTACTGCGTTGCGCTCAGCCTGCCGCCAACGGCGGGCCCGACGCCTTCCGCCACCGGGGTACCCGCCTGGTGCGCGGCCATGACCGGCTGCGCCAGTCCTTGGAGGTCGACCAGGACATGCGGCATCGCCGCGTTCGGGAACATGAGATTGTTGACACCGAAGGGCCGGGTCGGGTCCGCGTAGAAACTCTTCAAGTAGGTGTAGACCCAGTCCGGGCTACGCCAGCGGGTTACCAGCGTCAGATCGGGCGATGGAACCCCGAACCACGTCTCAAGATCCTCGGGGCGCACGGCAGTGGTCATGGTGTCGCCGGGCTTGGCATCACCCACCAGGAAGGTCTTGCGCAAGGTGATGTCATCGATCCCCAGATCCGCGGCCATGCGGTTGTAACGCATGTACTTAAGCGAGTGGCACCCCATGCAATAGTTCATGAAGTATCTGGCGCCGTTCTGCAACGAGGCCTGGTCGCGCAGGTCGATGTTTGCCGACAACGTTTGCGGGCCGGTGAAGGCGAACCCGAGCGTTGGCAGCAGCGATAAAGCGAAGGCGGCTATCAGCTTTTTCATTCGGTTACCCTCTCCGGAACCGGCTTGACCTTGTCCAACTTGCTGTAGATTGGCATCAGCAGGAAGAACGCGAAATACAGTGCGGTGAAGATCTGCGCGAGCAGGGTCGACAGCGGACTCACGGGCTGCAGGCCCAGATAAGCGAGCACGATGAAGGACACGGCGAACACGGCCAAGGCGACCTTGGTCACGATCCCCTTGTAGCGCACCGATTTCACCGGACTGCGATCCAGCCAGGGCAGGGCGAACATGATCAGGATGGCCGCGAACATGACGACTACGCCAGGGAACTGCGAGTCCCACATCGGCGGTACGGCACGCAACATGGCGTAGAAGGGCGTGAAGTACCAGACCGGGGCGATATGCAGCGGGGTCACCATCGGATTGGCCGGCTGGAAGTTCGGCGCTTCCATGAAGAGGCCGCCGCCGGTCGGGGCGAAGAACACCACCGCGAAGAACAGCGCCAGGAAGACGACGGTACCGACGACGTCCTTGACCGTGTAATAGGGGTGGAAGGGGATGCCGTCAGCGGGCGCGTTGGGGCTCCAGCGATTGCCCTTGGGGCCATCCTTGATCTCGATGCCGTCCGGATTGTTCGAGCCGACCGCGTGCAGCGCGACGATGTGGACGAACACCAAGCCTGCCAGGATGAACGGAACCACGAAGTGGAAGGCGTAGAAGCGGTTCAAGGTGACGTCCGAGATGACGTAGTCACCGCGCACCCAGGTGGACAGCGTTTCACCAATTCCAGGAACGGCCGCGAACAGGTTCACGATGACCTGCGCGCCCCAGTAGGACATCTGGCCCCAGGGCAACAAGTAGCCGAAGAAGGCCGTAGCCATCATCGCCAGATAAATCACCACGCCGATGATCCAGAGCAGTTCCCGCGGCTTGCGGTAAGAACCGTACATCAGGGCGCGGAACATGTGCAGGTAGATGATGATGAAGAAAGCCGAAGCGCCGGTCGAATGCACATACCGGATCAGCCAGCCCCACTCCACGTCGCGCATGATGTACTCGACAGAGGCATAGGCCTCGGCCGCCGAGGGCTTGTAACTCATCGCCAGCCACAGGCCGGTCAGAATCTGGATCACCAGAACCAGGATGGCCAGCGACCCGAAGAAATACCAGAAGTTGAAGTTCTTCGGCGCGTAATACTGGGCCAGATGCTCGTTCCAGACCTTGGTGGCTGGAAACCGCTTGTCGACCCAGCCCATAAAGCCGGTGGTCGTTGTCTGCTCTTCTGCGCTCATTTAGGCGGCTCCTTGATCCTGACCCACCAGGACGGTGGTGTCGTTGAGATACATATGGATCGGGATCACCAGATTGGTCGGTGCGGGCACACCCTTGAAAACCCGTCCGGCCAGGTCGAAACGGGAGCCGTGGCAGGGGCAGAAGAACCCGCCTTTCCAACCCGCGCCCAGATCGTTGGGCGCCATTTCAGGGCGGAACGTCGGCGAGCAGCCCAGGTGGGTGCAGATGCCGATCGCGACCCAGATCTCGGGTTTGAGCGAACGCATGGGGTTCTTGCAGTACTCGGGCTGCTGCGGGACGATCGAAGCCGGATCGACCAACTGCGAATCCAGCGTCGGCAATGCCGCGAGCATCTCGGGGGTCCGCTTGACGATCCAGATCGGCTTACCACGCCATTTGACAACCAGGAGCGCACCCGGCTCCAACTTGCTGATGTCCGCTTCCACCGGTGCGCCGGCGGCACGGGCCTTGGCGCTCGGATTCATGGACGCGACGAACGGCACGGCCGCGAAACCGGCGCCGACGGCACCGACCGCGCTGGTCGCGGCGACGAGCATCCGTCGCCTACTGTGATTTACGCCTACTGCGCTCATATGCGACTAACCCTCGGGTGACACCAGCGCCGCCGACTCCCCTTAAGCCGACTCCACGCACGTGTGAGATGGAAGATAAGAATTTGCAAATTCATTGCGAGACCGACCGCGCATTCTCCGTGATCCGCGCGCACGCGGTCAAGGAGTTGGCGATGTCCTCACCTGGCGCCGGCGTCAGTCAGGTGACAAATCACGCCGGGTTATCGATCTCCAGGTACCGATGAGACAAAATAAAACGCTCGGCCAAATGCTCTCCCAGCGCCTGGACCCCATAGCGCTCGGTGGCGTGATGGCCGGCCGCAAGAAAACTGACTCCAAGCTCGCGAGCGGCATGCGTGGTCTGCTCGGAAATCTCACCGCTCAAAAAGGCATCGATCCCGAGTGCTGCTGCGGCCTCGAGATAGCCCTGACCACCGCCGGTGCACCAGGCGATCCGCCGCACCGGCCGGTCGTCGGCGGCAACCAGGGTCCCGGTTCGCCCCAAGCGTTCACTGACGGCCCGGGCCCAAACCTCGGGCGGCAACGCGTCCATGAGTCGGCCACGCCACACCACCCCGTGACCGATGGCGGTGGGTTGCGCGTCCAGGATACCAAGCCGAACCGCCAGAGTTGCGTTATTCCCCAGAGTCAGGTGAGTATCGAGCGGAAGATGGTAGGCGATGAGGCTCATGCCGCTGTCCATCAGTGCGCGCACCCGGCGCCCTTTCGCACCGGTCAGACACGGGCTCTCCCCCCGCCAGAACCAACCATGGTGGACCAGCAAGGCATCGGCATCCGGATCGCAGGCCGCGGCAATCAGCGCTGCACAGGCCGTCACCCCGGTCACCAGGCGGCGAATCGGCCGCACGCCCTCGACCTGGAGTCCGTTGGGTGCGTAGTCGGTAACAGCCGCAACATCCAGTAAGGCGTCACAGTAGGCTGTCAGATCCTGGGGTTCGATCATGTTCGCTCCGGTCACCGAGCGTGACGCAATCGTGGTAGCTTAATAGCATGCGCAGTTTCGGTCCAATCCCACTCCTGGTCACCGCTGTTGCCGCCGGATCGGCCGGGGCCCTGCTGACCCTGTCGCTGGCGGCGCCGGCGCCGATACGACCCGACACCTGCGCCCACCCACAACAGGCGCACCTCCCGTCCTACGCGACCTCATTCGCCGACGCCGTGGCCCGCGCGACACCGGCGGTCGTCAGTATTTATGCCGCACAGTCTCCGCTCGCGTCGCCGGCCGACTCAGGGCCGGACCCACGGCCATCCCATCCACCCGCCCCTCCGCCGCCCACACACACGGCACGCGCGACCGGTTTGGGTGCGGGCGTCATCCTCACTGCCGACGGCTTGATCCTGACGAATCGTCATGTCGTACACAGCGCAACGGGCATCCGCGTGGTCATGGCTGGCGGGAGAGTCTTGACGGCGCGCGTGCTCGGCCAGGATCCCGACACGGATCTGGCCGTACTCAAAGTCGACGCCACTGACCTGCCGACGGTCCTCCTCGGCGACCCCCGCGTCTTGCGGGCGGGCGATGTCGCGCTGGCCATCGGCAACCCTTACGGCGTCGGCCAATCGGTCACCCAGGGGATCGTCAGCGCTGTCGGCCGCTCCGAACTCGGCCTCACACCCATCGAGGACTATATTCAGACCGACGCCGCCATCAATCCCGGCAACTCCGGGGGGGCATTAATCAACGAACACGGCGAACTGATCGGCATCAACACGGCAATCTACTCGGAAACCGGCACCGGCATCGGCTTCGCCATCCCCTCCGACCTGGCCGTCGCGGTCGCCTTCACCATTGCGGAGCGGGGTCAGGTTCCGCGCGGCTGGATCGGCCTGCGCGGACGCCGCGTCACCCCGGAATTGGCCGAAATCTTCGGTCTGCGTACCGCCGCGGGTGTTCTGGTGTCATCCACGCTGCCCGACAGCCCGGCAGCACAGGCGGGGCTGCGACCGGGCGACGTGGTCACCCGCGTCGACGAGCACCCCGTGCAGACCCCGCGTGACCTGCTGGACGTGATCGCGGGTGTCGGACCTGATCAAACCGTCGCGCTGGAGGTTTGGCGCGGCAGCGAACGACTCAGGACCCAGACCGTGACGGAGCAGCGGCCAGTGCCTGCCGAGTAAGTAAGGATGCGCTGGTAATCGACCCGCACCGGGTGGCAAGATCACCCTTGTCCACGACCGGGGCGGGCTCGTTGCCGATCCCGCCCTGAGTCCGGAGCGGGTCTGTCGCGCCGTCGCATCGTTGTCGTTGTCGTTGTCGTTGTCGAGTTTATGATACCCGCGAGGATTCTCTCGCACCGCCTTGTTTCGCGGTCCTTGCGTTGCAGGTAGCGCTCGGCAGCGGACTGCTCATGCCAAAGTTGAATCGCTTCTCCGATTACGACAACGACAACGACAACGACAACGAGTGTTTCTAACTTGTTCTCGACTCGTTAACAAATCGCCTTAAACACAAGACACAAACATGAAATTCATCAGAAACCTACTGGCTATCATCGGCCTCGCCGCCGTGCTCGCGGTCGGTGCCGCCGCGCTGGGTTACGGTCAACGCCTGGCCTCCTTCGACCCTGGGTTCGCCAAGACCTATGGAGACTTTGCCCAGCGACTGTTGGCGACCGGGGACCCGGGCGTGGCGATGATGTGGGCGATTCCGGTCAAAGAGGGGCTGAGTCCCGATGACGTGATCGAGGCCATGAAAAGCATCGCCTCCGCCCGCAACTTTTTGTTCGTTGGCGAGTCACCATTTTATAAGCAGATCGAGGCGATTACCGGCGAGAAGTACCGCTACGTCAACTTCCTGTCGTTCTGCGACGCCCAGGTCGGCAAGCAGATGCTGGAGTACCGGGATCAATACAGCGGCTTCATGCCCTGCCGCATCGCCCTGGTCGAGGACAAGGAGGGTCGGCTGTGGCTTTACAGCATGAACCTTGACCTGATGATCTACGGCGGCACCCAATTACCCGCCGACCTCAAGGCGTCGGCCTTGCGGGTACGCGACACCCTCCGCGCCATCATGGACGGAGCGGCGGCCGGCGAATTCTGATGTCGGCATAGCGCGCGGCGCGTGCCGCGCGGACGGACACGGGAGAACTATTGGATGCACAACCAAAAACGCTTTATCCCGCCACTGATCCTGTTGGCGGGCACACTGATCAGCGCCGGCTGCGCCCATCAACCCACGGACACGGTCGAACGGACTGCGCCCGAGCGGAACAACGCAGAACCCCAAACCGCGGATGGCACTGCCGCGACCACAGATAACAGCGCAGAAAACCGGGGTGAAACGGGCAAGCCCGCGGTAAAACCGGAAAAGGATCTGCGTTATCGGTTACCCCCGGGCCAACAGCGGGCGCTCACCATCTATCTGGCTTCGCAATCATTCGACTATGTCGAAGATGACCTGATCGTCGCCAGCGGGCGGGTCTCCACGGGGACCCCGCAGCACCCGACGCCCACGGGGGACTTTCGCGTCCTCAGCAAGGACATCAACAAACGTTCCGGGAAATACACGAATTCCTTCGACGAGAACACACCGATGCCTTACTCGCTGCAGTTCACCGGGCCCTATTTCGTCCACGAGGGCTGGGTGCCTGGGCGTCCCGACTCCCATGGCTGCGTGCGCCTGCATTACGAGGACGCGAAACTCCTGTTCAGCCGGATGAGGGTCGGCGATCGTATCCTGGTGAAAGGAACGGGAGCCGCGCGTCCCGCAAACCCCTGGCCGGATGTGTTTCCGGTGTTTTAGCGGGACGTCTCAGCCAATGGTGCAATCGTCAGCCCCGCGGACGGGACGGAGCTCCTCTGATAGCCTGGTCGGCTTATTGTCAGCGACCGAACGCCACCACCGTGGGCCGTTGCGGTTACGCCTCGCCCGGGATTCCTCACTATGCGCAGCGCCAAGCCCATCACGACCACCCGCTTCTTGGTAGAACTGATCAAGCCGTCGCACTACGACGACGACGGCTATGTCATCCAGTGGGTCAAGGCGTGGATTCCGTCGAACTCGCTGGCGACCCTCTGCGGTCTCACGCGCCACGCCAACGCCATCCAGGTCCTGGGACCCGACGTGGAGATCGCCACGGCGGTCTATGACGAGACCAACACGGTAGTGCCGGTGGCGCGGATCATCCGCCGCATCCGGCGCAACGGCGGGCGCGGTCTGGTCTGTCTGGTGGGGGTACAGTCCAACCAGTTCCCCCGTGCATTGGATCTCGCGCGGCGCTTCCGACAGGGCGGAGTCCAGGTGGTGATCGGCGGTTTTCATGTCAGCGGTTGCCTGGCCATGCTCCCGGACCTGCCCCCGGAGCTGAAGGAGGCGCAGGCGCTTGGCATCTCGCTCTTCGCGGGCGAGGCGGAGGAGCACTTCGCGGACCTGCTGCGCGCGGCCTCTGCACTGCGGCTGGAACCACTCTACAACTTCATGAGCGAACTGCCTGAACTGCAAGGTCAGGCCCTGCCCTATCTGCCGCCGGAGGTGGCGCGCCGCTATTCGCCCATGCCCGGGATCTTCGATGCCGGGCGCGGCTGCCCCTTCCTGTGCAGCTTCTGCACCATCATCAATGTCCAGGGGCGCAAATCCCGCTTCCGTGACCCGGAAGACATCGAGCGGCTGCTGCGCACCAACCTGGCCGCGGGCATCCGGCACTATTTCATCACCGACGACAACTTTGCGCGCAACCGCAACTGGGAGGCGATCTTCGACCGGATCGCCGCGGTCCGCCGGGAACTCGGGGTCAAGCTCAACTTCACCATCCAGGTGGACACGATGTGTTACACATTGCCCGGCTTCGTGACGAAGGCACGGGCGGCCGGCGTCTCCCGGGTCTTCCTCGGGCTGGAGAACGTCAATCCGGCCAACTTGAAGTCCGCCAACAAGAAACAGAACAAGATCGCCAATTACCGCACCATGCTGCTGGCGTGGCAGCAGCAACGGATAACGACCTATTGCGGCTACATCCTGGGCTTTCCCGACGACACGCCGGCGGGCATCCTGGCCGACATTGAGACCATCAAGCGAGAGCTTCCGCTCGATATCCTGGAGTTTTTCTGCCTGACCCCCCTGCCCGGCTCAGTGGACCACCAAACGATACACAACCACCACGGACCGCTGGACTCAGACCTGAACATCTATGACCTGGAGCATGTCTGCACCAGCCACCCGCGGATGACCAAAGCGCAATGGCAGGGGATTTATCGCGCGGCCTGGGACAGCTATTACTCCCTGGAGCACCTGGAGACGCTGATGCGCCGCGCCGCGGCTTTCGACCGCAACCCAAAGCGGATCATGGAGATCGCACTGGAGTTTTACGGTTGCTTGAAATTCGAGCGGGTCCACCCGCTCCAGGGCGGGTTTCTGCGCCGCAAGATCCGCACCGAACGCCGGCCGGAGCTCCCCATCGAGCGCCCCTGGGTCTTCTACCCAAGCCGCGTCCGGGAGGTCTGGACCACCTACACTGGACTGCTCGCCTATGCCTGGCAGGTGTGGCGGCTATACAAGCGGGTGAAAAGGGACACCGAACGCCCCGGCTATCGCTATTTCGATCAGGCCATGGAAAGCGTCACCGAGCCTTCGGAAGGCGCTTAATTGGCCGCGGCGCACCCAGCCGCCGGTGCTGTTCTTCTTGACAAAAAAAAGCCCGGCGGGGTGCCGGGCTGGAACGTCTCATTTTGAGAGAGACGAGGAGGACTCGGTTGAGTTCCTGGGGCGGCGTTCGTGTTGTTATCTGCCGCTCCCCTCAGTTCGTGAAACCAATCAGTGCATGAACAGGCCGCCGTTCACCTGGATATTGGAACCAGTGACATAACCGTTCGCGTCGGAGACCAGGAAGGCTACCGCGGAGGCGATCTCGGCCGGCTGGGCCATGCGACGCATCGGGATGCCGCTGATGATCGAGTTACGGACCTTCTCATCCATCGCCAGCGTCATCGGAGTATCAACATAACCGGGAGACAGGGTGTTGACCGTGATGCCCTTCGCAGCACCCTCTTGCGCCAACGCCATCGTAAACCCGTGCATGCCGGCCTTGGCCGCCGAATAGTTGGTCTGACCGAACTGTCCGCGCTGACCATTGACCGACGAAATGTTGACGATGCGGCCATAACCACGATCCAACATCCCTTCCCAAACCTGACGGGTCACGTTGAAGACGCTGTTCAGGTTGACGCCGATGACGGCATTCCATTGGGCCGGTGCCATCTTCTTGAAGGTTCCGTCCTTGGTGATGCCGGCGCAGTTCACCAGGATGTCGATCGGGCCGTGCTTGGCGGTGATCTCGGCGACCATGCGCGCACAATCATCGAACGACGACACGTCACCGACGGCGATGTCGACGTTCAGACCAGCGGCGATGCGCTCGGCCTTCCAGGCCTCGGCCTGAGCGGTCTCCTGCGGGATATGGTTGGCAATCACGGTCGCGCCGTCAGTCGCCAGACGCGTGCAGATCTCGGAACCGATGCCGCCAATGCCGCCGGTGACCAGTGCAATTCGTGCCATTCTCTCTCTCCTCCAGGTTCTTGGTTTTTGAAGTTCTTCAAGCCGCCCTTGGATCGGACGACGAGTTGGGGTTACCTTTTCCCCATTTTCAACGCCTGGTCCGATCACGGACCAGGCGTTGAAAATGGCAGTCCCTCCGTGGACTGCACGGATGTTATCACCAGAACTCAGGCGATGACGACACCCTTACGCAGATCCGCGCTGACGACGGCCATGTTTTTCTCGAACCAGGCGCGATAGTCGTCACGGGCCTGATCGGCCAGATCCATGTTGGCCTTGGACTCGCTCACCACGCGCTCGCTCAGTTCCGTGGCGACCGCCACTTGGCCCTTCACGAACGCGCCGAAGTCCGCGGACTCGGAGGCCAGCTTCATCAGCCGGTTGCCGTGCTCGACGGACAGATTGAGCGCATCGATCTGACGCGCGGCCAGCCGCTCGAAGTAGCGCAGGTTGATCTCGCCCAGACTGGTCATCTGCGCCACGCCCTTGTTGGTGATCTCGTTAACGGTTTTCAGTGTTTCTGCAGAGGTCATTATCGGTCTCCGGCAATTTGTTGCAATGCAGCATTTGTTGCAGTGCACAATAGTCGCAAGATCCGCACCTGTCAAGGAAGAGTTTCGCAATATTTTGAATTAAACTTTTTTCTTACGCTCTTGGCCCAGCGGGAAACCGGCCGCACGCATGAACTCGTCCTGGAGGTTCGACCAGAGATCCATATTGCGCTTCGTGACGCGGGTCACCGCATCGAAAGGGCTGTCGCCCCACGCCTCGGTCAACTGCTTCTGCTGCTTGGCGAACAGGTCCAGTGAACTTTCCAGATAACGGGCAAACAATCCCTGCACGGTACCGCCGTAAAAACGGATGATCTGCGACAGCATGTTGGCGCTGAACAGCGGTTCGCCGCCGCTTTCCTCCTCCAACATGATCTGGAGCAGGATGGCACGGGTGATATCGCTGTCGTTGGCTGCATCCACCACCCGGAACTCGGCGGAGTCCATGACCAGGGCACGCACGTCCGCCAGGGTAATGTAGTGACTGAGCTCCGTATCGTACAGACGCCGGTTAGGGTACTTCTTGATAATGCGCTCGCGACTCATTGCATTTGCCTGAGTGGATGATTGCGAGCCCAAGTGTACCGCAGTGCGGCAACGGGGCATCCTAACTCGGACCACTGGGTCAGTCCCAACGCGCTTGCGCGTTTACCCGGCATTCCCCGGCCGTCGCGCGTAGCGGCCAGGGTCGCCCAAGTGCTAGTCGCGCTCAACCGCCAGCGCGACACCCTGACCACCGCCGATACACAGGGTCGCCAGGCCCTTTTTGGCATCGCGCTTCTGCATCTCATGCAGCAGGGTCACCAGCACCCGCGCGCCGGAAGCGCCGATCGGGTGACCCAGGGAGATGGCGCCGCCATTCACGTTCACCTTGCTCAGGTCCCAGCCGATCTCCTGGTTGACCGACATCGCCTGGGCGGCAAAAGCCTCGTTGGCTTCGACCAGGTCGAGGTCAGCGGGCGTCCATCCAGCCTTCTCCAGACACTTGGTGGTGGCGGGGATCGGGCCGGTGCCCATGATCGCCGGGTCCACACCGGCGGAGGCGAAGGCGACCAAGCGCGCCAGCGGCTTGAGACCCAATTCCTTGGCCTTGGACGCGGTCATGACCATGACCATGGCGGCGCCGTCGTTGATGCCGGAGGCGTTGCCCGCGGTCACGGTACCCGCCTTGTCGAAGGCCGGCTTGAGCTTACCCAGGGACTCGGCGGTCGTGCCGGGACGCGGAAATTCGTCCTGGGCGACGATCAGCGGATCCCCCTTGCGCTGGGGGATGCTGACCGGGACGATCTCATCGACAAAGCGACCGGCCTTGATCGCGGCCTCGGCCTTCTGCTGCGAACCGGCGGCAAAGGCGTCCTGAGCTTCGCGGCTGAACGCGTATTTCTTGGCGATATTTTCGGCGGTGACACCCATGTGAACCTGGTTGAAGGCGTCCCACAGCCCGTCGACGATCATGGTGTCCACCATCTTCCAGTCGCCCATCCGCTGACCCTCGCGGGAACGCGGCAGAATGTGGGCCGACTGGCTCATACTCTCCTGGCCGCCGGCGATGACGATCTGCGCGTCCCCGCAGGCAATCGCCTGCATCGCCAACTGCACCGCTTTCAACCCGCTGCCGCAAACCTTATTGATGGTCATGGCCGGAACCTGATGGGGCAGGCCGGCCTTGATGACGGTCTGGCGCGCCGGGTTCTGACCGACTCCCGCGGTCAGCACTTGACCCAGGATGACTTCGTCGATCTGGTCCGGGGCAACGCCGGTCTGGTCCAGCAAAGCCTTGAGTACGGTTGAGCCGAGCTCGCTCGCCGTGAGGGTGGAAAGACTGCCGCCGAAGCTGCCGACCGCGGTCCGTGCCGCCGCGACGATGACGATGTTCTCGCTCATTGGTGTGGTCTGCCCTGTGGCTGGTTAGAATAGTACGGCCTGATTGCGGAGGACCACACGAGATGGCGACAAGCGCACCCGTGCACCAGCCGACAGTCAAGGCGGCGGCGAAGCGGTCTATGACGGGGGTCGAATGCCCCTTGAGTCCTCCTAGCCGTGCATCATAGCGGAGATTGTTGCAGTGCACAAATTTCCGTGTTAGCGTTCCGGAACTTACACCAGAGGAGGTTACAACGTGAACAACGATAGCTTTTTTTCCAACGACTGGATGGAGACCCAGCGCAAGTACTGGGAGAACTGGATGGCGATGAGCCAGAAGGCCATGGGCGTGGCAGGCGGGAGTCCGACCGCCCCCTGGGAGGCGGCCATGGATCATTGGTGGAAGGCGCTCTCGCCGGCTGCCCCGGACGCGTCCAAGCAGTTCATGGAGCGGATGATGGATCAGGGCAAGGCCTTCTTCAAAATGGCCGAGACCTTCCTCCCGGGCGCCAACGGCGGCGTCGATGGCTGGTCCGCCTTCACCAAGACCCTGGAAGACATGCAGAAAGGCTTCCGCGGCTCGGTGGACGACGGCGGCAACAGCCTGCACCGCCTGATGGCCTTCTGGGAACTGCCGTATGACAACTGGCAGCGCATGGTCTCGTCCATGTCGCCGATGCCCGGAGACTTCCTGCGCAACATGCCTCACGGGGACATGCAAGGGAACGTGGATCGACTGCTGTCGGCCCCCGGACTCGGCTACCACCGTGAAGAGCAGGCCCAATACCAGGCGCTGATGCGCTGTTCGATCGACTATCAGAAAGCCCTTCAGGACTATCTGAGCTTCAACTCCAAACTCGGGCTCAAAGCGGTCGAGCGCATGCGCAGCTACATGCAAGACCTGATCCAGAGCGGCAAAACCATCGATTCGGCCCGCGCCATCTATGACAACTGGGTCGGCTGCTGCGAGGCCGTCTACGCGGAAGAGGTGAGCACGCCGCACTACGCCGAGCTGCACGGCAAGCTCGTCAACACCCAGATGGCGTTGAAGCACCGCATGGGGATCATGGTCGACGAGAACCTGGGCGCCCTGAACATGCCCACGCGCACCGAAATCCGGACGCTGCAGGACCGCCTCCAGGAGACCCGCCGCGAAAACAAGCGGATGCGCCGTGACCTGCACGCCCTGCAGCAACAGGTCCAGACCCTGCTCGGCGGCGAAGCGCCCAAGGGGATGGCCGGGGGGCCGCGGACCGCGCTGATCGAAGGGCCGGACAGCAAGAAGAGCACGGCAGCCAAGCCCGCCGCGGCCAAGCCCGCCACCAAGTAGCGCATGCCTCATTCCAGTCCCCAGCCGCACCGGGGGCCTCAGGCAGAACCCATCAAACGAGGAGAGAACCAAGTGATTCCAATCGACATCCGGCCGGACAAACTGGCTGAAGAAATGCTGGACTACACCCGCAAGCTTGGCCAGGGCATGGAGAACCTGCTGAACGCGGACAAGATCGACACGGGCGTCAGCCCCAAGCACCCGGTCTACAAGGAAGACAAGCTGGTGCTGTATCGCTACGACACCCCCGAGGGCATCACGCCCAAGCCGGTGCCGCTCTTGATCGTCTACGCCCTGGTCAACCGGCCCTACATGGCCGACATCCAGGAGGATCGCTCGACCATCAAGGGCCTGCTGGCCACCGGCCAGGATGTCTATCTGATCGATTGGGGCTATCCGGACGGAGCCGATCGGTCCTTGACCTTGGACGACTATATCAACGGCTACATCGACAACTGCGTCGACTATATCCGCGAGTCGCATGGGCTGGACGCCATCAACATCCTGGGTATCTGCCAGGGCGGCGCCTTCAGCCTGATGTACACCTCCATGCATCAGGAGAAGGTCAAGAATCTGGTGACCATGGTGACCCCGGTCGATTTCGAGGCACCGGGCAACCTGCTTGCCAGTTGGACGCGCGCCATGGATATCGATCTGGCCGTGGATACCATGGGCAACGTCCCCGGCGAGTTGCTCAACTGGACCTTCCTGTCCCTGAAGCCGTTCAGCCTCACCGGCCAGAAATACGTCAATATGGTCGATGTGCTCGACGATCCGGACAAGGTCAAGAATTTCCTGCGGATGGAGAAATGGATTTTCGACAGCCCCGATCAGGCGGGCGAGACCTTCCGGCAATTTGCCAAGGACTTCTTCCAGAAGAACGGCTTCATCAACGGCGGCGTGATCCTGGGCGACCGCGAGGTGAACCTCAAGGACCTGACCTGCCCGGTCCTCAACATCTACGCCCTGCAAGACCACCTGGTCCCGCCGGATGCCTCGCGCGCCCTCAAGACGCTGACCTCCAGCGGTGACTATTCCGAACTCGCCTTCCCCGGCGGGCACATCGGGATCTATGTCAGCGGCAAGGCCCAGAAGGAGGTCACCCCCGCCATCGGCAAGTGGCTCAACGAGCACTCAGCGGCCTGATCGGTCAGTGACTGACCAGCCCGCGCGGCCCCTTGGGCCGCGCGGGCTTTTTTTCGCGTGAGCCCGCCGCGGGACAGCGCGGCTACGTCGGCGCGCTCCCGACACTAGTGGCGAACTCTCCCGATCGCGGAGGTTTGAGCGCAATTCGCCACCAGTGCCCGCTCCCCAGGGTATCGAACGTTGGCCGTCCGGCCGCCTCTTCCTTGCCTTTTGTCCAGCTTTCGCTTAAAAATACGTACTCTAGTGTTTTCACATATTCTAAAACAGCGAAACTCCGGAGGTTCCCCATGGCTCATGATCAAGAACTCGACGCCAGCGGCCTGAACTGCCCACTGCCCATCCTGCGCGCGAAGAAAACCCTGAATGCGATGACCCCGGGGCAGGTGTTACACGTCATCGCCACCGACCCCGGCTCGGTCAAGGACTTCGACGCCTTTGCCAAGCAGACCGGCAACGATCTGATCGAATCCAAAGAAGAAGGCGGCAAATTCCACTTTCTGATCAAGAAGTGCTGAGCCTCGACACTCAGCCCATGATGACCATCGGCTTGCCGCGGTCTTGACAGCGGTTCCGATCAAACCAAGCGCAGCGTCTCCAGTCGGCGACCATGCCGGTCAGCGACTGAACTTACAACAATTTTCCGGAGGAACCGATGGCTCAGAAAAAGCTCGCTATCATCGCTACCAAGGGTTCACTCGATTGGGCCTATCCCCCTTTCATCCTGGCCTCGACCGCCGCCGCGCTGGATTACGAGGTGCAGATTTTTTTCACCTTCTACGGACTACAGCTGCTCAAGAAGAAGCTGGACCTGCAGGTCACGCCCCTGGGCAATCCCGGAATGCCCATGCCCGGCGGCATGGAGAAATTTATGCCGGTCATCCTCACGGCCCTGCCGTTCATGCAGGGTGTCATGACGAGCATGATGAAGGCCAAAATGAAGAAGAAGGGAGTCGCCAGCATCGAACAACTGCGCGAACTCTGCCAGGAGGCCGAGGTCAAGCTGATCGCCTGCCAGATGACCGTGGACCTGTTCGACATGGACTCCACCCAGTTCATCGACGGGGTCGAGTACGCCGGGGCCGCGGCATTTTTTGAATTTGCCGGCCAGAGCGACATCTGTCTCTACATCTGACCGGGCGCCCCGCGGGCCGATGATCGCCCGCGGGGCGGGCGCTCCTCATTTGCGACCGCACCGCGGGCTCGATCATCGTGTCAGTCGCCTCAGAAGGTCTTGACCAGCTCGATCCCGATGATATTGGCATCCATCTCGTATTTACCGTCGAGCGCCGATGTCCCATTGACTTCGCCGCCCGTGTAAGGGGTGGCCGCCGTGAACGTCCGATTCTCCCCCAAGACATAGGCGTAACTCGCCTCGACCGAGAACCCGTTGCCAAGTCCCTGCGCGATGCCGATACCGAAGAGCTGGCGGTCGCTGTCCGGGACCCTGGCACTGAAGTGATCGTCACTCTGACCCGTCTCGTCATAGGCATAGCCGACGCGCAACTGGGTCTGCGGCTGCACTTGCCAGGTCAGACCCAGGCGATAGGCGTTGGAGTTGCTCCAGGCATTGGTATCGGCAAAGATCAGGGTGCCGGTGCGATTTCCGTTGATCTCCAGGCGGTCGAACTCCTCCCAGCCGGTGTAGCTCCAATCGAATTCGGCAGCGATCGTCTCGGTGAACGCATAGCGCGCCCCGAGTTGCAGACGCCAGGGCAGATTCAGATCCACGCTGGCACGCTGCCCCTGCTGGAGCCGCCCCGCCGCGACCAGCAGCATGTTGGATGGCGCGTAACTGCCCTCGATGTCCAGGGTGGCGGCAGAACGATAGGTCAGGCCCAGCGACAGGGCCTGGATGCGGTACATGACGCCCAGGTTGAAACCCAGTCCATAGCCGCTGCCTTCCATCTGTCCGAGGTTGGAGTCCAGTTGCGCGGTCTGGGCTGAGTAGATATCCAGACCAAGGGCCAAGCTCAGCGTGTCGTTGACTCGAAAGGCCGCGGTCGGCACCAGATCCAGGATCTCCAGTTTGCTGGCGGTTGGGTGATTGCCGGTCGGGACGGTGCCGAGCCCGGGAACAGTGCGCGATTGGCTCAGCGCCGGGAAGGTCCCATAAGCCCAGCGCGTCTCCAAACCGTAGGGCGCGTTCAGCCCGACGCCCACCCGCCACTGCTCGTTAAGCTTGATGGCCGCCTGCAACAGGGGTGCGCCGACCCACTCGGCCCCGTTGCTGTCATGGGTCCCGGTGGCGTTGGTCACCGAGAAGGACGGCCCGATCAGCAGGGCGCCCAGCGCGAGACTGGATTTATCCTGAAACCCCATGGCCGCCGCGTTGTAGGGAATGGCGCCAACCTCCGTGGGGTTGGCAACCATCGCGTTCGCGGTACCGATACCCGCGGTCGAGGCTTCGGGCAATAGAAAACCGGAGGCCTGCACACCGCCATGAGCACCAAAGGTGCCGATGACTGCGGCGACCAAGGCTGTCGCGACTGAACCTGCGTATTTTTCGTACATGAGAGATCCCCCTGAAACAAGGTTGCCTGTTGCAAATTCGGTTCGATCGCCCCGTCCAGCGCCCCACTTCGACCTCTGCCGGCCACCGCGCGTTGTGCGGTTGCGACCAGACGAGCTGCCCTGGGAGAAGCCTGCCAAGCCCTTGCGTGCAAGAAGAAATACCATGTAAATCCGTCTATTCGCGACGATTGACGACCGCTTGGAACTGTAGGCCAAGCGACGGCGGATTTCCACCACTTGTTGCAACAAAATTGCAGTTGCACAAAAGCAACGCCCGCCAGATCCGGATCAACAGCGCCGGACATACGACAATGCCATTGAAATTACGATGAAACTCACCAAACATCAGGTTTGTGTGATATAAGCGCTTTTTATTGATGCATTCACCGAGATCGACCCGGATGGCGGACCGCAGACTCCAGGTATTCCACACCGTCGCGCGACTCCTGAGCTTTACCAAGGCCGCGGACAGCCTGCACATGACGCAGCCGGCGGTCACCTTTCAGGTCCGCCAGTTGGAGGAGCACTTCAATACCCGGTTGTTCGACCGCACCCACAACCGGATCAACCTGACGGACGCCGGCCGTCAGGTGTTCTCCTACGCGGATCGGATCTTCGAGCTCTATGCTGAAATGGAGAACGCGGTGCGCGCGATCACCGGCGAGATCAGCGGAGCCCTCACCATCGGTGCCAGCACCACCATCGCCGAGTACATGCTCCCCACCCTGCTCGGCGATTTCAAGGAGCGTTATCCGGACGTTACCATTCACCTAAAGGTCTCCAACAGCGAGGGCATTGTCTCCATGGTCGAGAACAATGCCATTGATCTGGGAGTGGTGGAGGCACCGGTCAGCAACAAAAACCTGGTGGTGGAAAACTGCAAACGCGATCAACTGGTTGCCATCCTGCCCCCAGGGCATGCCCTGGCCGGAGCGGAACAACTCACCTTCGCCCGCCTGCTGGAGTACCCCTTCATCTGCCGCGAGGAGGGCTCGGGCACACGCGAAGTGATCAGCGACTACCTGGGGCAGTTGCCGGCGTGCCATGCCGTCCTGAAAATCGCGATGGAACTTGGCAGCCCTGAGGCCGTGAAGGGTGCGGTAGAGGCCGGGATGGGGGTGTCCGTCGTATCGCGGGCGACCATCCAGAAAGAATTACGGCTCGGCACCCTGGTGGCGGTGAATCTGGACCCGCCGCTGGATCGTCCCTTCTCATTCGTGCACCAAAAGCAAAAGTTTCGCCTGCGGGTGATGGAGGAACTCCTGGAGTTTGCCCGCGCTTACTGCCGCTCCCGCGCTGAGCCTTGAGCGGCCGGGGCGATACCCTGAAGTAACCGCCATGAATGACCATCGAGCCCTGCGGCATGGCACTGACGAGCCCCGCCTGACGCGACTGTTCCGTTCCCTGGGCGAGGACGATCGGCGCACCCTGCTGGCCTTTGCCGAGTTCCTCGCCGCGGGTCGGCAACCGGCCGCCGCGCCCGCTCCGCCCGTTGCACCCACGCCGCTGCCGCGACCGGAACAGGAGACCGTCATCGCCGCCATCCGCCGCCTCTCCCGCACCTACACCATGCTCGATCGCGGCCCCATGCTCAACGAAACCTCGGCCCTGATGTCCGCTCATGTGCTTCAGGGCCGTGACGCAGCAGTCGTCATTGATGACCTGGAAGCACTGTTTTTGCGTCATTTTTCGGACTACTGCGCGCGCCTGCAGGCGGCGCCCGGGGACGCACACGAGGGTTGCGCCGGTACCGACACGCCAGCCGCGGAACCTGACTGAGCATCGGCATCAGGCACAGCAGTTCCAAATTTGGGTGGCCGCCGCCAACAGCGTGCCGGCCGCGAGGCTGATGGTGGATGCGCTGCGCTTATCCACCCTACAAAACCGGCTCCGCTGTAGGGTGGATAAGGCGCGCCGCTCGGTGTCAGGGGCCAGGCACGGCGGTCGCGCGCGCCGCATCCACCAGGGATCGCGCGATGCCGCCCAAATTGGGAATTGCTGCATCAGGCAGGTGCGCCGCCCGGTCAGTGCCGGAGCGTCTACACTATCGACAACTCCCAGGGAACCACGGACCTGTCATGCACCAGTCGGGATCCACCCTCATTGAATCGCCCGGCATCGCGAGATGCGCGGAGCGTCGGCCGCTTCGCGCGTGGCGAGACCGCCGCGTTCGTCCGGACAACAACCCAGGAGCCGGCCGGAACACGCGATCCACCCGGGTTTCTCTGTGGTCATCGATCGTCCTGACCCTGTGCCTGCACCAGACGCTGCCCACGGCAGCCGCCGGCCTGCCGGACACCCTGGTGTCGATCAAGCGCGGCGTCGTCGCGGTGGGCACCTACATGAGGGTACGCGCACAACCGCATGACCTGCGCGGCAGCGGATTCGTCGTCGCGGGCAACCACGCCGTCACGAACGCCCATGTATTGCCGCCGCGGCTCGACGCCAACCGACGTGAGGTCTATGCCCTCTTTGTCCCGACGGGTCAGGACCAGGTCCAGGTCCGGGAGGCTGATCTGGTACGCCGCGATGAGACCCATGACCTGGCCTTGTTGCGCTTCGGCGGCGCACCGCTGCCGCCCTTGGCCCTGGGCCGGGGCACGGATCTGCGCGAAGGCGAGGCGGTCGCCTTTACCGGTTACCCGATCCTCAACGCCCTGGGCCTGTTCCCCGCGACCCATCAGGGCATCGTTGCGGCCATCGCGCCGATCGTGATCCCGGTCGGTTCGGCTCGCGACTTGACCACCGAGATGGTGAAGCGCCTGAGCGAGCCCTTCAACATCATCCAGTTGGACGCCACCGCCTACCCCGGTAACTCGGGATCACCGCTGTATGAGCCCGACTCCGGGCGGGTGGTGGGAGTCATCAACAGCGTCTTCATCAAGGGAACCAAAGAAGTCGCACTCTCCGACCCCAGCGGCATCACCTATGCAATTCCAGTGGAACATGTCCGCGCCCTGCTTCAGGCGGCGGGGATCAAGGCCGCGCCCTGAGCCGACGGGGGATGAGCGATCCTATGCGATCTCTGCAACACACAACCGCGTCGACCCGGGCGCAGTCGTAACCTTTGTCCAAGCACCGATGTTGGGGGTGTTCGGTGGTCGGCGCGGGCCGCGGCAACACATCCAAAACCAACGTCGGGGACACCGAATGCCCGGTAGGCGAGGTCCACCAGCGCCTTGACCAACTCGACTTCGGCATCGCGTCCCCGATCGGAAACCCGGTCGGGTCGATGGGGACGATGCCGCCGGCCCTGACGAGTTGCCCGATCTCGGCATGGATGGCCGCACGCCGCGGTTGCACCGGATTGATCCGCTCGATCTCGTTTCGTAGCAACAGATGCCATTGCCGATCCAGCACGCTGCCCGGAACCGTCTTCTCCAGATAGATCAGGCAGTCGAGCCGCATCTCGGAGTCCGAGGATCCGGTGCGCTCCCAAGGCATGGTGCGGGTGTTGACCGGGCTGCCCTGCTGGTTGGGGTCGTTGAGATAGATCGGAACCTTGAGCATGTCCGCATAGTCGCGGATCACCTTCTTGACCGCCTCGTCCTGGAGCAGTCCGCGGTCCTCGGCGCTCGCGAGATGGACGATGACCTCGGTGCCGGGCTGCTCCACCACGCAGGAGCGGATGCTGTAGTCCTTGGTGCCGTCGTTCTCCCACAGGCAGCCGGCGTCGAGCGAGTCGCGCCAGTGGCGGGTGCGCACCGTAACCCGGGCGCCGACCACGAATCCGGAGAGGAAGCCGATGCCGAACTGGCCGATGACGTCCGGGGCGTCACCCGCGGCGGCGCGGGTGCCGGAGCGCCCGACGGTGGAGAGGAAGGTTTCGAGGTCCCGGCGGGACATGCCGATGCCGTTGTCCCGGAAGACGATGCGCCCGGGCTCGGCAGTGAGGTCCGTGAGGATGTGGATACGCCCGTTGGCGCGCTCGACGACCGGGTCGTCATGGGCGCGGCGGACGATGGCGTCGTGGGCGGTTCAACTGGTTCGGTCGGTGGATCGGCGCTATGGGCCTCGGCCTCGATCATAATACCGCCGAACCCGCCAGGTCATTCCTGTTCGCCGGACGCTGATTCGGCCGCCCCCACCTCGCGCCGGCGCCGAAACTCGGTGATGAAAGACTCCAGAGCGCCGGCCGCGATGGCCTCGCGCAGGCCCCGCATCAGGGTCTGATAGTAGAACAGGTTATGGATGGTGTTGAGGCGGGAGCCCAGGATCTCACGGCATTTGTCGAGATGGTGTAGATACGCACGGCTGTAGTTGCGGCAGGTGGCACAGCCACACAGCGGGTCCAGGGGGCCGTCATCGGTGCGGTGGACCGCGTTGCGGATGCGGACCGTCCCCTGGTGGGTGAAGAGCCAGCCGTTCCTGGCGTGACGCGTGGGCATCACACAGTCGAACATGTCGATGCCGCGGCAGACGGCGGCGACGATGTCTTCCGGGGTGCCGACGCCCATCAGATAGCGGGGCCGATCGGCCGGCAGCCGATCCGCCAGGAAGTCCAGGACGCGCAGGCGGTCCGGTTCGGGCTCGCCCACCGCGAGGCCGCCGACCGCGTAGCCATCGAAGCCGATGCGCGTCAGCCCGGTCAGCGACGCTTCGCGCAGTGATTCGTGCATTCCGCCCTGGACGATGCCGAACAGGGCCGACGGGTTGTCGCCATGGGCCTGCCGGGAGCGTGCCGCCCAGCGCAGGGAGAGTTCCATGGACACCCGGGCGGTTTCGAGGTCCGCCGGATAGGGCGTGCACTCGTCGAAAATCATCACGATGTCGGAGCCGAGCGCGCGCTGCACCGCCATCGACTCCTCCGGCCCCAGAAAAACCGGGCTGCCATCGATCGGGGATTGGAAGCGCACCCCGGCTTCCGTGATCTTGCGCAGGTCGCCCAGGCTGAAGACCTGGAACCCGCCCGAGTCAGTGAGGATGGGGCCTTCCCAGTGCATGAAACGGTGCAGGTCGCCGCAGCGGCGGATCACCTCCACCCCTGGGCGCAGCATCAGGTGAAAGGTGTTCCCCAGCACGATCTCGGCACCGAGGTCGGTCAGCTCCTCCGGGGTCATGGCCTTGACCGTACCGTAGGTGCCGACCGGCATGAAGGCCGGGGTCTCCACCGTGCCGCGGGGAAAGCGCAGGCGTCCGCGACGGGCCAGTCCCTGGGTGGCAAGCAGATCAAACTCCATCGGGTGCTCCGGACGCCTCGGCAGGGGTTGAAACCAGCGGCCGGCCGTCGAGCCAGTCGGCCAGTTGATGCAGATCGGTAATGGTCAGGATCGGCGGATCCAGGTCGGTCGGCCAGCTTCGACCGGAGCGATTCACCCAGATCGCCTCGATCCCCAGCCGCCGCGCGCCCTCCACATCCAGATAGGGCTCGTCACCCAGGTGCAGACATTCGCCCGGCGCGCACCCGGCCAACGCCAAGGCCAGGCTGAACACCGTCGGGTCCGGCTTGGCCGCGCCCGCGCGCGCGGCGGTGACATGGTGATGAAAGACGCCGGACAGCGGTGTCAGCTCCGGGTCGGCATTGCCGTTGGTGATGGAGACCAGCAAGTAGTCGGCCCCCAGTCGGCGCAGCACCGGCTCCGCATCGGCGAAGGGCGCGATACGGTTGCGCTGTTCCATGAAAACCGCCAGCGCCTCCGCGGCCAGGCGGTCGGCCAGCTCCGCCGGGTACTCCAGTTCGGTCAGCAGGGTCGCGATGGACAGCCGGCGGATCAGCCCCAGGTCGTGGGCGAGCTCCGGCCGCTCGGCCATGAGCCGGCCGCGATGCTCCCGCAGGCTGAGCCGGTTATGGCGGTCGGTCAGGCGCGGGGCGCGCGCGCGGAGCCAGTCCAGCACCGCCTCCTCGGCGGCGCGGATTACCGGCTCGCACGGCCAGACGGTGTCGTCGAGGTCGAATGTAATAAGACGAAAGCGGGGATGTGGCATCAGATCAGGGCAGCGCGGTTTGGTCAGTCATTGTGCCTGCAAGCGAGCATGGGTACCAACTCCGCGCGCCGCCGCCGACAGCGGCGTGGTGGATTCCGAAGTGATGTGGTCGCGGACGCACGTAGGATGGGCATCGCTCTCGCTCTGCCCATCCTACCGAAAGGCCTCGCCTCATCACTTCTGATCACACCTCGCCGCCGTCGGCTCTCCCGGCGGTTGAATTCGCCAAGCCCGGCCGGCAACTGACAGTCACTGCAAGCGCAAGAGGACAAGATGATGGCAAGCGAAACCGCAACGCTGGGCGGCGGGTGTTTCTGGTGTCTGGAGGCGGCCTTCCTGGACGTGCGGGGCGTCACGTCGGTCGTCTCCGGCTATGCCGGCGGCAGCGTGCCCAACCCGAACTACCGGCAGGTCTGTGCCGGCACCACCGGACACGCCGAGGTCGTCCAGATCACCTTCGACAACGCCCTGATCGACTATCGGACCATCCTGGAGGTCTTCTTCACCATCCATGACCCGACCACCCTGAACGCCCAGGGAGCCGACGTGGGCACCCAGTACCGCTCGGTGATCTATTATCACGCGGACGCCCAGCGGGAGACCGCCGCGGAGTTGATCGCCAAACTGACGCAGGAGCAGGCGTTTGCGCGCCCCATCGTCACCGAAGTGGCCCCGCTCCCCATCGTCTACCCGGCCGAGGAGTACCACCAGAACTACTATCGGCAGAACCCCCATCAGGGGTATTGCCAGGCCGTCATTTCGCCCAAGCTGACGAAGTTACGGCAGAAGCATCGGGAATTGCTGGTCGCGTGAGAACGATTTAGCGGAGGCCGCCGCCCGACGCAATGCCGTTGTCGTCCGCGAGGGCGGGATTCCCGCGATCCGGGCGGCACTGGCCGCTCGTCGCCGCGGTCCGCAGCGAGCACCCACCAAGGTTCCAACAACGATCCGCTTTGATGCCGATGTGTTGACCGCCCTGAAGCTGACCGGGAAGGGTTGGCAAACGCGCGTCAATGACGCGATGCGGGAATGGATCAAGGACCATTCACCAGATGGCACCGGAACGCATCGCTGACCACTCGCCGCCCTACCCCTTCGCGTTGCGCACATGAGGCGAAACTCACCGACTTGGCCGGCACTTGGGCAGAGGACGCCACCACCCTTGAAAATCGCCACCGCACCGAAACGGTAACCAAACGCCCACTCCTCCAGTGCTTCAACCTGTAACCGACACGGCATTGCGAGTTGCTTCGCGCCTTGGCTTGAATGGAGTGCTCGCTTGGCCGTGGGGTCGATCGCCCACTGCGACTGGCCTGCGTGAACGGCGACCGGTCGCCGCGTACGCTTCTAGCCGAACTTGCCGGCCTCCGGGCGACACTGGCCGCGGGAGCGGCGCAACCCCAGCAACCCATCGCCAACCTGGATGTTTCCCAACACGCGTTGACCAGGAACGAGGCGTGACTCTATTTCGCAATGCACCTCGTCCGCTGGCCGGACAAGCGGCCCGTGAGGGTCTTCGTGCTGCCGGACAGGAATGACCTCCATGTCGCTTTTTGCCTGACGGCCGAATATGCCGGCGAACCCTTGCAATGGCGGGATTTCGGCGTTTTCCCACCTGACCGCAGCATCCGGACCGAGGTCTACTCTGTCCAAGGCACCTGGCGCCCGCAACCGCCTGTTGAACTCATGCTGCGTTACCAGGAAGGGTTTGCCGACCGCCGCGACCGGGACGGACGCGACCTTGCGGCCTCGACCGGCGGGTTGATTCCGAGTTGCACGGCGTATTCAAGAGTTTCCGGGATCGGCATTCGCTGGGACATCACCCCCCATTGGATGGTCCGCGCCGACTACGAACGCCACCAGGGAACCTTCATTCTCTCGACGCGGGAAAACCTGGATCCGGGGCGGCTGGCGGAACACTGGGATATGTTCGGCGTGCAACTGGTCTTTCGCTTCTGACCTTGGATCGTCGCAGAGCAGGGCCTGAGTCAGGACGAAACGCCGACGGATCACGGACATTGAGCGCTTCAAGTCAGGCGACCACACCATGAGCGAGCGAGTCACGATGCAGACCAAGGACGTCATCGACCGTATCTTCAAGGAACCCGGCATCCAGTACGATGCTGACCGAGTTCGAGAACCTCGGCAAGCCGATTCACGAGATCCTCACGATCTACCCAAAAGTGATCGCGACCGGGAAGGACGCGGGGAAAACCAAGTATTTCCTGAAAAGCTTCATTCCATTTTCTTCCGGGAACGAGGAGGTTCAGGTCTATGTCGAGGGCGGTAAATCGGCGCCGGAGGAGATCATTCGCCAACTCTGGGTCTACAAGCTGATTCACCAGTACGGCTACCATGCGGACCAGATCGACCTGGAAAAGAGCGTTCAATTCGGCACCGAGATCGGCACCAAGTCGGCGGACATCATCGTCTACACGGACGCGACCAAGACGACGCCCAAGCTCATCATCGAGTGCAAACGGCCCAAGCGAAAGGACGGTATCGAGCAGCTCAAGAGCTATATGAACGCCAAAGGCGCGCCGGTGGCCGTCTGGTCCAATGGCGCCGACAGCATCATTCTCTATCGGCCCTACCCGGCGCAGTTCGATGACACCCTGTTCGACCTCCCCAAGCGTGGGCAGGAGCCCAAGGACGTTCTCGAAGCCAAGAAGACCCTCTTGCAGCTTAAAAAGGATTTCAATTTCAAGAAGATTCTTCAGCTCGACTTTGGCCATTTCAGGGAGTCGAGGCCAGTTGATTCAGCACGCGTTGCCAATCCTGGCGGGAAATAACGAGGGCGTCCGGGTCTGCGGTTGAGTTGACGAAATTCGCCGCCGCCCAACTGGTGCGGCGCACCA
>NZ_CAIZIZ010000503.1 GCF_903933125.1 uncultured Lamprocystis sp.
CCAGGAATCTTTCTTGCGTCATTAAGCCATTCGTTACTCATGATCGACTCTCCTCGTAATCCAAAACCTAACTCTAAGTATAGACTATGCTAGAAAAATTGCATTAAGGCGCGTCCGGTTATTAAATGGCGCCTCGATAAGATCCGTAGAGGGCTGTCGGGGGCGACTAAAGTCGCCCCTACATGTCGGTTGATCTGTTCCCGGAAACCACTATAACTTGCAGTACCTCAGCACAATGCGAACAGACCACTGTCCTGGTCCCGCAGGATGAAATCCCTCAGACCGTTTGTGAAGCGTACGTTATAAAATAGAAAGCATTCTCACCGGTTCGGGTTTTTGCGATGCCCCTGCTTTGTCCTGCCGCTGTCCCCGTCACTGATCGCGAGCGTCAGCAACTGGAGTCGCTCGAGCGACAAGCGACCTGCCCACAGCAATTGGCCCTGCGGGCGCGGATTATCTTGTTGGCGAGTCAGGGTGTCGGCGTGCGGCCGACAGCGGACCAACTCGGCATCAGTCGGTCGACCGTCCAGGGGTGGCGGCGGCGGTGGTCGGAAAACCCCGATGCGAGCGTTGCGGAGCGGTTGTCCGATGCGCCGCGCTCGGGCACCCCGGCCACGTTCAGTCCGGAGCAGATTTGCGCGATCATCGCATTGGTCTGCGAAGCGCCGCAGGACAGCGGACGGGCGGTCACGCAACGGAAGATCGCAGACGAGGCGGTGAAACGGGGCATTGTCGGGTCGATCTCCGCGCGCTCCATCGGGCGTTTTTTGAAAGAAGCGGAGCTTAGGTGATTTCCGGGAAACAATGTACCAACGTGTAGGGGCGACTTTAGTCGCCCCTAAGGCGATTTCCGTGAATAGGCATCCCGACTGCGCGTGCGCAGAAAGCCTGTTGGGTTGTAGGGGCGAATGAATTCGCCCCTACACGGCGGTAGATCCTTTCCCGGAGATCACCTTAAATCTTACCGCTGAAAAGAAGCAACGTGAGGTCCGGCGGCGAAGGTGCCAAGCTCCAGGAGCCTGATGCCGCCGCGGTCGATCAGGGTGCGCCTCTGGTCATCGCGCATCCGGAACCGGTGGACCCGTGCGGCGATTGTTGACATCAACTTCGGGAAGTCAGAGTAGACTAGCGGCGGTTAGTTCAATCGAGATCCGTCATGCTCATCGTTAACATTCACGAAGCCAAGACACAGCTCTCGCGCTTGGTCGAGCGTGCTGCCCAGGGGGAGTCCTTCCTGATCGCCAAGGCCGGTACCCCGTTGGTCAAGGTGGTACCGCTGCAACCGCAAGAGGCCGGTACCGGGCACCGGCTCGGCTTTCTCGCTGGGGAGATCAAGGTCCCGCACGATTTCGACCGCATGGGCCAAGATGAGATCGAGGCCCAGTTCCTGGGCGGCGGTCAATGATCCTGTTGCTGGATACCCACCTGTTGCTCTGGGCGGCCGGGCAGCCGGAGCGTCTTTCCCCGACCGCTGCCGCGCTCCTGCTGGATCCCGCCAACGCGCTGATGTTCAGTGCCGCCAGCATGTGGGAAATCACCATCAAGAATGGGCTCGGACGGGATGACTTCCAGGTCGATCCGCGGCGCTTCTGGCGCATGCTCCTCACCCACGACTACCGGGAACTCCCGGTCAGAAGCGAACATACCATCGCCGTCAAGGATCTGCCCCCACTGCATAAGGACCCCTTCGACCGCTTGCTGATCGCCCAGGCCCGTACGGAAGGTCTGACGTTGCTGACCTGCGATGCGTTGGTTTCTTGCTACGGTGAGCCGGCGCGTCTGGTGTGACGCCCGCGTGCCGCCCGTGATTTTTCGCCCATCGCCGAAATTGAAGCGTGCCGGTTTGCCCCGACGTTTACCATAGGGGAGTCCACGGTCAGGTGATCCTGGGTGCCGCGGTGTTGCGGTGCCTGGCACGTGTCGCGGACTCGATGAATCGATTGGCGCCCCGAGGGTCCGCCGCGCGAACGATCGGCTTTGCCGTCGACTGAATCGCGGGAGCAATGATCAAGGATCGTCCTGTCTTTTCCTAACGATTCACTCGCACTGCCGGGCGGCTGCCACCTGATGTGGTCGCGGCCGGCCGGCACTGCCTACAAGGGCGACTATGAAAGTTCCAAAAAGTCTCGAAGCGCTGGTGCGCGACGGTCTTGTCGATGAGGTGATCCGTCCACTGAAGAGCGGCAAGGAGGCCGCGGTCTATGTGGTGCTGTCCGAGGGCGCGATTCGCTGCGCCAAGGTCTATAAGGAGGCGAATAAGCGCGGGTTCCATAAGCAGGTGTTGTATCGTGAGGGGCGCACGGTGCGCAATAGCCGACAGGCGCGGGCGATGGAGAAAGGCACGCGGTTCGGGCGCAAGGAGCAGGAAGAGGTCTGGCAGAATGCCGAAGTGGATGCCTTGTACCGGCTGGCGGCGGCCGGGGTGCGGGTGCCGCAGCCTTACCATTTCCTCGAAGGCGTGCTGCTGATGGAATTGATTACGGATGAGGATGGGGTGGCCGCGCCCCGGTTGAATGATCTTGATCTGTCCGGTGAGCAGGCGCTGGAGTACCACGGCCAACTGATCCGGGAGGTAGTCAAGATGCTGTGCGCCGGCCTGGTGCATGGCGATCTGTCCGAGTTCAATGTGCTGGTCGATGCAGCGGGTCCGGTGATCATCGATCTGCCCCAGGCGATCGATGCCGCGGCGAATAATCATGCGCCCCGGATGCTGGAACGCGATGTTGGCAATCTGGCGCTCTATTTCGGCCAGTTTGCGCCGGAATTGCTGGCAACCAGTTACGGCAAAGAGATCTGGCACCTGTACGAGAGCGGCAAGCTGACGCCTGAAACGAAACTCACCGGCCATTTCAAAGGCCGGAATCTGGAGGCCGATCTTGAAAGCATCATGCGTGAGATCAATGATGCGCGGGAGGAGGCGTTAGCCCGCAAACACGCTGACTGAGGCTTTACCATGAAAGTCGCGCAGCGACGCCGTGGGAGCGGCGTCCGGCCGCGATGGGGCCGGGCGCGCAGCCGCAGCGTTCGCGGTCACCACGGCACCGCATCGCGGCGGGACGCCGCTCCCACGGGGGCCTTTCATCGTCCGGGGTGGCTTGATGTTTCTTCCATGGCGGTTAGCCGGTCCGGTGTGCAGGAACCACTGATGTTATTCAAGATCTCGGGACTCGCCACCGGCTAAAGCCTCGACCTCCAGTTGCGGGCAGGCCGTCGCTGGCCGGAACGATGATCAAGACCGCCTTTGGCCTCTCGGTCGTTGTTTCACTCATTTCTGACGCGTGACTTCCCTCAAAACGCCCCGAACGTCAGACCCAGCACGATGATGGTGCCCAGCGCGAGCAGGGTGCCGATCAGCATGACGATGGCGACATCGCGGTAGCTGCCCCGGTGGGTGGCGCCGCTGATGGCCAGCAGGGTGACGACCGCGCCGTTATGGGGCAGGCTGGACAGTCCGCCGGCGGCAATCGCGGCGACCCGGTGCATGAGTTCGGGGTCGATGCCGGCCTGCGCGGCCAGGGCGACATAGGTTCCGCCGAGCGCCTTCAAGGAGATCATCAAACCGCCGGCGGCTGAGCCGGTGATGCCGGCGATGACGTTGGTGGCGACCGCCAGCGAGACCAGGGGTCCGCCGCCCACCGCCAGAAAGGCCGCGCTGATCAGGGCGAAGGCCGGCAGCGCGGCAATGACGGCGCCGAAGCCGACCACGCTCGCGGTATTGAGCGACGGCAGCACCGAGGCGTTGGCCCCGGCATTGATGGTCTTGCGCAGGGCCGGCAGGCGCCGCCGATTGACCAGGACCAGAATGGCGGTCAGCAGGGCGGTCGCCACGGCCCAGATGCCGCCGACCGCGGCCAGCGAGGTCGCGCCCCAGCGCCGCTCGGCGAGGTAGCCGTTCTGCAGCCCCGGCAGCACGGCCAGACTCATCGCCATGTTGATCCCCACTACTACCAGCATCGGCAGCACGGCCAGCCAGAACGGCGGCAGCGCCTCGCTCTGGTGACCGCGGGTGGATTCGGCCAGGTCGAAGGTGTCGGTCGTCGTGACCCGCTCGCGCGCCAGTTGGTCGCCGGTGCCGACCGCGGAGGTCGAGGTCGGTCCGTAGCCCTCACCCCGTAACCGGGCGCGGCGGGTGACCCGGCTCAGCCACCAGAGGCCGAAGCTCAACATGATGGCCGCGCCGATCAGTCCCAGGCCGGGCGCGGCGAAAGGCGTGGTGCCGAAATAGGGCATGGGGATGGCGTTCTGGATGGCCGGAGTGCCGGGCATCGCCGTCATCGTGAAGGTGAAGGCGCCGAGCGCCACCGTGGCCGGGATCAGTCGGTGCGGGATGTTGGCCTGGCGGAACAGCGCGTCCGCGACCGGCACCACGACAAAGGCGACCACGAACAGGCTCACCCCGCCATAGGTCAGCATGGCGCAGGCCAGCACCACGGCCAGCACCGCCCGTTCGCGTCCCAGCCGATCGGTCAGGGTGCGGGCGATGGCCAGCGCTGACCCGCTGTCGTCCATCAGCTTGCCGAAGACCGCGCCGAGCAGGAAGATCGGGAAGAACTGCGACACGAAGCCCGCGGCGCCGCCCATGAAGAGTTGGGTCCAGGATGCCAGCAAGGGCTGGCCGGCGAAGGCCGAGGCCAGCAAGGCCGCCGCGGGTGCGACGAGCAGGATGCTCCAACCCCGGTAGGCCAGCCAGATCAGGAGCGCCAGTCCGGCCGCGATGCCGAGCAGACCCAGGGTCTCAGGCGTCATCGGACACCTCGCGCGAAATCCCGGCAAGGCCGGGCGGGACCTGCGGCCGCGACCGGCCATTGGGTGAGGGGTGGCGCGGCAGTGCCGGGCCAGTCGAAACGCTTGGTCAAGATTGAAAACACCATTCCACAAGGCGGCCGGGCGCAGGACCCTGGACCGCATCAAAGCACGCGAGTCAGCAAGAATGATGCCGCACTTGCTCGGGTGTGCGGTCAGGTGTCGACGGTTGGAGTGGGTGTGCGGTCAGCCTTGGATTTGTTGGCTCGAAAACGCCTGCGGTTGGGCCGGATGCCGCGTGTGGCGGTGATCGAAAGGCGAGGGCCTTGGCGGTTTTCCTACCGGATGTTGTGGATATGCCGACAGTGGGCCGACAGGAAGGTGGGAGCGGCCTCCGGCCGCGATGCGGTGAACATGCCAATCGTCGCGATCCCGTGCGGCCCCATCGCGGCCGGAGGCCGCTCCCACGGGAGACGACGCTTTCTCGTTTCTCGTTCCCACGCTCCAGGATGTTGAAAGTATTGGCTCCGAACCCGAAAACATCGCAATGCCGTAGGTTGGGGTGAGGAACGAACCCCAACATTTCAGCACCTTACGTTTGGCTCCTCGTTGGGCTTCGTTCCTCAGCCCAACCTACAAGGAATACTTGCCCAATCGCTCCAGCGTAGGAATGCCGTCCGGCCGCTCCAGCGGCCGGTCGCGTCACGCGACGCTGGAGCGTGGGAGCCAGATCAATCGCTTATCCGATTACGACAATGACAACGACTGTGTTCGACGCGTCACTTAGCGACGGGCGAAGGGCGGTTAAGCCGGCAGGCGATCGTGATGCAGGGATCAGCCTGCCCGTCGTTCGGAGTCTCGCTTCTGGGCGGCGCATCGGCCGCCGCGTCGACGGCGCAGTGCGGGCCGGACAGGGGCAGAAAGATGTCCGGTCCCAGTGGCGGCAGGTCCAGCATGTTGAGTGTCACGGCGTCCAGCACGCCGTCTGTTTTCCGCAGGCCGTTGCGCAATTGAAAGGTGTTGAGCGCGGCAACCGTCGGCTGGTCCGCTTTGCCGGCAAACGGCGCCAATTTATATTCCACATGCTTCTTGCGTTTCTTGTCGCGCCAGACGGATTTCCTGGTTGGCTGGGTCAGCAATCCTTGCGTGGCCAGCGCCCGCTGCACCGCGGCGAGATGCGGCGATGCGAGCCGCTGGAACTTTTTTGGCAGTTTCTTGATGCGGTTGAGGTCGGGTGCCTCACGCGATGACGCCTGTTGGCCCGCCTGCAACCCGGCATACCGGCTGATCCGCTGCCCATAGAGTTCCAGCGCGATCCGCTCGGCCGGCATCAGCAGGTTGAGATGCGCGGGATCATCCGGCGCGTCCTTGCCGACCTTGGTGCGGAACTGTTGCAGGGCTTTCCGGACCTCCGGATGGCTGGTGCTGGTGTCCTGCACCTTGGTCGGGAGCACCTTGAGGTGATGCAGCGCGGCCAAAGCCTCCGGTGGGAGCGTCGGCGTCGGTTGGTCCTCACCCTGGCTGACCAGTGCCGCCAGACGCTGCTTATAGTGCCGCGCTTCGTCCGGGCTGAGCGTGCCGGTGACCAGCGCTTCCGGCAGCAGGACGCTTTGTTCGTTCTCATGACGAAACTCGACCGCGTCGGTGACCTGATCCGGCTTGAAGGCGCGCTCCGGGAGATCGCCGCCCTTCAGGCTGAAACCGACGCCATACTTGGCCCGCACCAACGCCGGCTGGCTCTCGGCCCGGACGCGTTTGGCCAGATGGTCCATGAACTGCGCCCAGGTATAGGGTTGGCTCTGGCCTTTGCCGTCGCGGTAGAACATCCCCAGATTGCCGGTGACCGTGCCTGAGTTGGCGGGCAGTCCCCATTCCGCTGAGACGGGCGGCGGCGCTTCGGGAATCACCGGGTAGATCGGCGCGGATGTGGTGGTGATCGCGGATCCGGCCTGGACGGCCGCTTCGGCGTTCATCATGGCGATGATCTGGTCTTGGGTTGGCAGCGTCGGGCGGGGCTCCAGCTCGCGCCGCGACCACACCAACTGCGGCTCGGCGGGAAGCGTGCGAAATCCGGCGGCGGGTCCGCGGACGATCACCGGCCGGGGGGGCGCGGCGGGTTGTAATGTCGGTGCCGGCGGCAGGCCGGTGGCGATGGTCGGCTCCGGGTTGGTTTCCGGAGCCGGCGTCGGCGGCTCGACCGGTTTGACACACAGCGTATCGCGCGCCTCGCCCCGCGCCAGCGCCAGTATCCGTCGCCCCTGTTTTTCGCCCAGAAAGTGGAAAAGATAATCCTCTTCGGGGGTGGCCGCCCCGTTGTCGACGCTCAGGTAATGTTTGGCAAAGGCCAACACGGCGAAGTTGTGACGCAGGAGCTGGAGTTCCTCATCGTCCGCCCCCCGTTTGCCGTCCACCGTGTCCTGAATCAGGCCCCGGACCTGGGCATCGGTGAAAGGCCCTTCCCCCAAGTCCAGCGGGTCACGGCCGGCTGCCGCATCCGCCGCACTGGCGGCCAGCAGTTGCGTCCCGAACCGCTTGATGATGCCGTGGAAGGTCGCCGGCTGGAACTGCCAGACCCCGGTTGCCGACCCCAGGCTGCCGTTCTTGAGGGTGGGGCGGACGTGATCGTTCCAGGTGCGGGCGCTTTCGTGTTCGCCGGTGGCCAGGGCCTGCCCGAGACTGGCCCCGATCCGTTCGGTGACTTCCAGCAGAATCAGCATCTGCCGGGGGGAAATATCCTGCGCCCGGTCATAGTTGCGTGACTGGCTGGCCGAGAGTGCCCGATAGGCCGCCAGCGTCACCTCCCGCGGGTTTTCGTCCGCTGCATAAACGGCGGGGGTTACCGGCGGATCGGCCGCCCAGGCCGACGCAAGCGCGGCAGCAGCGGCCGTGGCGAGACCGGCGAGCAGTCTGCGTGGATTAATGACCTGTTACCTGAGTGTCTTGTTGATCAGCCGCCTACTTTATGGTGCAGTCGAGTCAAAAAACAACGGAATCCCGCGCGGCGCCATCGCGGCGGGACGCCGCTCCCACGGGACACGTGGTTCCAGGCATCCTGCGGAGGGTCTTGGGCTGTCCGGGCCGGTCAAGCAATTTCATCATTTCAGTCTATACTGATCAGGCGGCAGCGTTGCGCGCCGCGAACGTGCATAACCGTATGAAAACCGCACGGGATCACGTCGTTGACCGAGCCTTCACGGACGCCCCCGACGCTCCGGTGGGGCAGGGCGACCAGGCCGGCCGGGATTCATACATTGCCTTGTT
The DNA here is from genome assembly GCF_903933125.1 of uncultured Lamprocystis sp. Taxonomy (GTDB): domain Bacteria; phylum Pseudomonadota; class Gammaproteobacteria; order Chromatiales; family Chromatiaceae; genus Thiodictyon. Next base: position 8,005 of record NZ_CAIZIZ010000503.1, read on the forward strand.
GTATGAACAATTAAACCTCGCCTAGGCCGGGATGCGTAATTTCTCTTCCTCTGGATCGAGCGTCGTTTTCGTCCAGAGCCGGTCGGCAACGGCAAACGGATCGACGTTGATCGTGTGCGCAAAGTCGCTCACCCGGGCGACCAACTCCGCC
>NZ_CAIZIZ010000504.1 GCF_903933125.1 uncultured Lamprocystis sp.
GGCGGAGTTGGTCGCCCGGGTGAGCGACTTTGCGCACACGATCAACGTCGATCCGTTTGCCGTTGCCGACCGGCTCTGGACGAAAACGACGCTCGATCCAGAGGAAGAGAAATTACGCATCCCGGCCTAGGCGAGGTTTAACACCACGTCGGCGTCTTGCTCCAGTGAACCCAACTCGCGAAGGTCGGCGATCATCGGCCGGCGATTGGAGCGGGATTCGGTCCCCCGGTTCAATTGCGACAGGGCCAGCACGGGAACGCCGATCTCTTTTGCCAGGGCCTTGAGTGATCCCGATAGGTGCGACAACTCTTGGACGCGGTTATCTGTGCGTCGGTCGCGGTCGCTCCGCATGAGTCCAATGTAATCGACCACGATCAAACCCAGGTCCCCGGCTTGACGCTTTAGCCGCCGACACCGGGCGCGCAATTCAGCGGGGCAAAGGGCGGCGGTCTCGTCAATGTGCAATGGGGCCTTGCGTAGCAGCGTGCTGGCGCCGGTCACTGACTCCCAGTGGTCGGGCTCAAGCCGGCCAGATCGCAGCCGGTGAACGGGGACGCGCGCCAAACCGGCAAGGGCGCGTTGTGTCACTTCGTCCGCGGACATTTCCAGCGAGAAGAAGGCGACGGGCCGCCCCTCGTTGACGGCGACGTGAAGCGCAACACCCAGGGCCAGGGCAGACTTGCCGACACCGGGCCGGGCTCCGATCAGGATCAACTGCCCTGGGTCCATCCCGCCGATCCGGCGATCCAGGTCAATCAAGCCGGTAGCGAGTCCCTGCGCCCCCTGTCCGGTGCTGCGGCGGTCCAGGTCCTCCAGAACACCCGGCAGCAGGGCGGCGGCGCTCTTGGGGCCGGGGTGGGCTCCGGTGCGTTCCGCGGCGGCGAAGATGCGCGCCTCGATGTCGGCAGCGATGGTTGCCGGGTCGGCGGTGCCGGGGTCCATGGCCAAGGCGTGCCCATCGGCGCAGGCTGCGGACAAGCGGCGCAGGGTTGAGAGGCTGGCGACGGTGCGGGCGTAGTGGGTCGCGTTTGCTGCCGTGGGCGTCTCATGTGCCAGCGTTCCCAGGTAGGACAGTCCGCCGGCTGCGTCCAGGCGTCCGGATCGCTCCAGCGCCTCCGCCATCGTCACCAGGTCGAAGGGCCGCCCGGCCGCGGCCAGATCGCACAGGGCGCGGTAGAGTTCGCGGTGCTCCCCGCGGTAGAAGTCATCCGGGGCAAGCAGATCGGCCACGTCGTCAAAGCGGGCATTGTCGAGCATCAGACTGCCAATCAAAGCCTGCTCGGCATGGATCGAATGCGGCGGAACGTGAAGGTCGGACAGGTCCATGGTCAATCCTCGGGGGCGAAGTAGCGGTAGGCGGCTCCGGTCGGTTCGGGGGTAGCGCGGAAACTCGCCCCGGCCGATTTGCTGCCAGCGTCGCGGAGTCGGATCAGCGACCCCTCGACCTTGCCGTTCCGGCGAAACGTGGCTTGCCAGTCGGCGCGCTTCGTTGTCCGGCCTGACCAGTAGTCACGGAACTCCAGAACAGCAGGACGCGCGGCCTCGACGGTTACCCCGAAGCTCTCGATCCACTCACGCGAGCGATTGTCCGGTTCCCAGTCCGAAGGGCATTTTGTCGGTGACGCACGCGACGCACGCGACCGACGTATTTCGTCGGCGCGTACTCCTCTCTGTTCTTCTTCTGTTCCTTCTTCTGTTCGTAGGCCGGTAGCGGCCGGGTTGGCGGGTCTGTAGCGGCCGGGTTGGCGGGTCTGTAGCGGCCGGGTTGCGGGTCTGTAGCGGACGGGTCCGGTAGCGGCCGGGTTGGGCACATTCAACCGGGCCGGTAGCGGCCGGGTTGGGGGCTTCTGGCAGGGTCAGGGCGTAACTGTTCGATGTGCGCCCGTTCGACCCTTCGACCGCTACAAGTTCGGCGGCTTGCAGCTTCGCAATGGTTCGCTTGGCTACGGTCTCGCTGGTTCCTGAATCGGCCCCAACCGTTGACTTAGAGGGGTTCAAGCGGCCGGTGTGTCCGTTGATCCGCAGGGCAAGCGCGAATGCTGCGCACCTTTCCGCATGGGTCAGTTCCGGCCGGGCCTGGACAGCGCGAAGCCATTTCAGCACGTCGGCGGCGCCCGCGATCATGTGCCCCCCTGACGCCAGCGGGGAAGCTTGGGCGTGGTCGGGAGCGGGCACAGGCAACCGGGCGGGGTGGGCCGCTCGAACCGCCAGCGGCGGGCGATGTCTCGCCAGGTCAGAAGACCGTGGGCCAATCGCCAGCCATAGCCGCCCTCGCGAGGCGGGGTCGCGCGGGGTGCGCTACCATGTCGCTGTCGGTTGCCTGCCGATGTCCCGCCCCCTCTTGGCCCCGTCTCGGTGTTGTGACCGAGCGGGGCCTTGTCATGTCTGGCGCTCGGATCGCTGGCAGGGGCGCCCGTCCGGGGCTCGCCCGGTGTTTGGTTGGCGTTGTCCATGGTTCGTCAGCATCCACGGGCACGACTGGCCGGGGCAGGTCCCGCCGATGGTCCGGTATCGACGCGGGTGTGTTCGTCCAGCCAAGAATCAACCTGCACTGGGTCATAGCGAACCGCAGACCCGAGCTTGAAATATGGCGGGCCTCCACCTTTCACCCGCCACTGTTGCAGGGTACGCACCGAGAAACCGAGTCTTTCGGCTTCGCGCTTCTCGTCGTGCAAGGCTCTGGGTGTTGCTATCGAGTTGCTCAACTCGCGTTCCTCTGTCGTGGGTTTCGTTCCACGGCAAAGGTTACGCGGTGCAACCGGGGCGCGGTCGGAACTACGATAGTTCCGATGGCTTTCGTCGGAACTACGCTAGTTCCTATGGTTTGCCGCTCGCCCGAGCCCGGACAGGCCATCAATCTGTTTCTTTTTAGACTCTATTGCTTTGGGGATTTCCTTTAGCTTTTCTGCGATACCCCCAGAGTCAATAGGCACGCCATTTAAGCTAGTTTGGTTCGCGATAGCGCCTGCAACCTTGTGTCCCTGCGATAGGTCAAAGTTCGCTATATCGCATAGGGCCGCGACAATAATTAGAAAGGTCGTGCGCTCTCGCTTTCCTAACGACTTCCCTTGCGCGTCTTCTTCGGCGGAATCACCTTGTCGATCTTCCGGGAATAGAAAAGGCGGGCGCTTATTGCTTTCTATTGCGAGAGAGCGCAAAGCATTTCGGTCTACCATCTTATCCGGGCCGCAGTGACCATCCGTCAATCCGAGCTTATCAGCTAATGCGCGCGCTAATGCTTGTCTTTTATACGGACCGATCAAAACGTCATTGTCTAATGGCTCCACATTCAGCCATAGCGACGCGGCTTCAGCAATGGTAAAGCTGTCGAGCATGTCCCATGCGGTAAAGTCTGGCGCGGTTGGGGGTGTGTCTGGGGCAGGATCAGCCGGGCGGTCATGGCCTGTTTTCATGGGGGCGCACCTTCGGGCGCAAGCCTTCAAGAAGGGGCCGGGTCAGGGCGGTGAAGGGGCCGCCTTTTCGGGAGCTAACCTAGACCCGGCCGTAACGGTCAAACCAGCTTCGCGACCTTCAACAGAACGCCAATAATGATGGTCGTTTGCAGAAAGCCCACGCCAATAACCCAGCGGGTCAAGTCGGCTTTCGTCTCGGCAATCCGGGTGTTGGTCTCAGCAAGGTCGCGCTTCAATTCCAGGCGCAAGACTTCAATTGCGTGCTGCAAGTTGTTCTCGTGCTCGGCTACTTCGGCCTTGGTTGCCATCTGTCGATCAAGGATTTCCGCGAGGGCGCGGGCCTGGGTTGCGGCTTGCTGCTCGCTGAACCCGCCAGCTTTGAGGGTTTCGGAATAGGCCAGAGTGTCAAGAATGAAGGTGGCCATGTCCTTAGCCCTCGGTCAATTCAAGGCGCCGTTCAATCCGCTCGACACGGCGCCGCAGGCCGTCCAGGTCGGACTTGCCCGAGTAAACCGCCGTTGTCAGGGCGCCGACTTGCTGCCCGAGCGTGGCAAGGTTTAGCTCGATGCTCGTGAGTCGTTCGCCGTGGTCGGTTTGGGTTGCGCGAATCGCTCGCAGGTGTTCCAGGACCAGGCTTTCAATGTCTGCGGTCATCGTCGGTTCTCCGGGTGAAAGGGTGCGGGTCACTTGGCGGCGGTCCGGGCGCAGGGCGGTAGCGCGGTCACTTCTGCACTCGGGGTCATCCCTGCAACACCCATGATCCGGGCGCCGTGTTGGTCCAGGGCCGCCCGTACCGAGTCCTCACCGAAGCGGGCATAGACCGCGGTGGTTGACTGGTTGGAGTGATTCAGAACCCGGCCGATCAGGTGTAGCGAGTTGCCCGATTGTGCGAGCCAGGAACCGACCGTGCGACGAAGGTCATGCAGCCGCACATCCTCAACACCGGCCGCCGCACGGACTCGCCCCCAAGGCTTGCTGATGTTGACCAGATGAGCGCCTGGCAGCTTGCCGGGCAGGACGTAGGGGTTGCCCTCGGTCTGGGGCAGGTCGCGCAGCAGGGCCACGGCAGGCGGGCTCAGGGGGATGTAATGCACCCGGCCGGCCTTGGTGTCGGGTAAGCGCAGTTCTGCCCGTGTCCAATCCACATCGCACCATCGGGCCGTGAGTAGCTCGGTCTTGCGGGCTCCGGTCAGCAGGTACAGCCACAGGGCCGCGCGGGCCGATGCGTTCGGTTCCTCGTTGATCGCTTGGGCCAGGCGGGGCAGTTCGTCGGCACTCACCCAACGGTCGCGCTTGGCCTCCGTGAAGCGATCAATGTCACGGGCCGGGTTGCTATGCCCCTCGGGAACGAATCCCCAGCGGCGGGCAAGCTCGAACATCTTGGACAGCAGGGCAAGCACTCGGTTGGCCTCATACGGGGCGCGCTTGCCGATGGTGCGATGTAAGGCCTCGATGTCCGGCCGGGTGATCGTCCGCGCCTTGAGGCTTCCCCATTTGGGCAGGACGTAGGCATTGATCCGCCGTTGGTCCTCGTCCCCTGACTTCTTGGCGTTGCCGTGCCGATCCATGTAGGCGAGGCACAAGTCGCGCATGGTTTCGCCTTGGCGTTCCTGTTCGCGGGTTGCTACCGGGTCAGCGCCTTCGGTCTCGACCTTCGCCAGTTCCGACCGGGCCACGATGCGGGCTTGGTCCAGGGTTAGGACGCCAAAGGTGCCGATGGTCAACAGCCGCTTGCGATCCCCCGCGCGATAGGACAGCACGAACGCCTTACGGCCGCCCGGATAAACCCGACAGCCGAACCCTGGCGGATCATCGTCCCAGACCACAAAGCGCGCATTGCCGGTTCCCTGATATGTCAGGGAGTCGATTATTCGTTTTGTCAGTCGCATAGCCCGTTACCCTCGGTTCCTGAGTCACCAGTCAGTTGCTCGGCTTTGAGTCACCACTGAGTCACCACTGAGTCACCAGAAGGGAGCGTATCAGGGCGCGCCGTGCAGTAAAGGATAGCACAAGCGGACGGCCTAAGCCGTTGGAAGATCGTAAGGAATCGTAACCAATAGTAAACGAGCGAAAGAGCGACGCTCAGATTCGTAATCAGTAGGTCGGCGGTTCGAATCCGCCCATCTGCTCCAATAAAACAAGGGCTTAGCTTCACGGCTAGGCCCTTTTTCTTTGCCGTGGCGCACTCACGGCGCACTGGCCCGCAACACCCGACCACAAGGCGCACCCTGCCCACCGCTCCGGCGCCCCCTGCTGGACACCTGAGACCCCTCGCCAAGACCGGCCAAACGGCCCGGATTCGACCCCGTTTTTTCTGTGACTGCGCCATCACTGCGCCGCGGACTCATGGCGCACTCAGTGACCTCTTGAGGATCAGTATCTGGCGACAGCACAACAGCGGATAGGATATCCTGCGTTGCCGGTTCCTGCCGTGTTCTGCCGTGTTCTGCCGTTTGTTGTACACTTTAGCCCTGAGACGAACAGGCCCCGAATCGGCTGGAACCGACCCGAGGCCCTGACCACCACGCAACCTGTCAACGAGGTTCCGCCATGGCTACCGCCAAGTATAACGCCCGCACGCGTCCGACCATGGGAGCCTGACCCATGGCGACCCTAACCAAGCGCACCGACTCGACCGGCGCACCCTCCTACCGCGTCGAGGTCCGCCTGAAAGGCTACCCGGCACAGCGCGCCACTTTCGAGCGCAAGACCGACGCCCGCAAGTGGGCCAGTGCGACCGAAACCGCGATCCGTGAAGGGCGGCACTTCGGGACCGTGGAAGCCAAGCGGCACACCCTGGCCGACCTGATCGACCGCTACACCCGCGACGTGTTGCCCACCAAGAAGGCCAAGACCCAAGGCCCCCAGGCAACACAGTTGGCTTGGTGGAAAGACCAGATCGGCGCCCGGACCCTGGCCGATGTGACCCCGGCCCTGATTGCCGAGTACCGCGACACCCTGAGCCGGGAGCCGGTCCCGAGCATGGCGAAGGATCAAGCCAAGGCCGGACCCGAGCGCACCCGTTCACCGGCCACCGTCAACCGCTACCTCGCGGCCCTGTCGCACTGCTTCACCGTGGCCGTGAAGGAATGGGGATGGATCGAGTTCAACCCGCTGTTGAAGGTGACGAAGCCCAAAGAGCCCCGCGGCCGGGTTCGTTTCCTGTCCGATGACGAGCGCGAACGCTTCCTGACCGCCTGCCGGGGGTCGAGCAACAAGGATCTTTACCCCGCCGTGATCCTGGCCCTGTCCACGGGAGCCCGGCAACAGGAAATCATGAGTCTGCGTTGGCCCCAGGTAGACCTTGCCCGCCGCGTTGCCACCCTGCACGAGACCAAGAACGGCGAAATCCGGGTTCTACCCTTGGCCGGTCCTGCCTTGGACCTACTGCGCGAACGCTCCAAGGTCCGGCGCCTGGATACCGACTTGATCTTTCCGGGGCACACGCGCCCGGCCAAGCCTATCGACCTGCGCACCCCGTTTGAGACCGCATTGAAGCGCGCGGAGATTGCCGACTTCCGTTGGCATGACTTGCGCCACACCGCCGCGTCCTACCTCGCCATGAACGGCGCGAGCCTCGCGGAGATTGCCGAAGTCCTTGGGCACAAGACCTTGAGCATGGTCAAGAGGTACGCCCATCTGAGCGAGGCCCATACCGCATCCGTAGTCGAGCGGATGAACGCGCGGTATTTTGGGGAGGGGGCGAAGTGAGAAGGCCCTACTATGACCGTTGGGATGGAGAGGACTACTTCCCCGTGAAAACCGCCATGTACCTGTGCGCCGACCTGGAGCCCCCGGAGGCCGGGCAAGGGGTTTTCTCGTCGAAAGAGTTGTTCGAGATGCTTGAGCGAATTAAGAAGGAAGTCCCCTGCCAGGATGTTGTAACCAGGGAATCCGAATGGGCGAAAGCGAAGGGTATTCTCTATTGCAAGCGCGCGGACTTGCGCAAATGGGCAGAACGCACGGGGCAACGGTCGGCAATGCCTTTCCTGTTCCCGGAGGATCGGACGGAAGCAGCCGAACCAGCGGTATTTCGGGCGGGAGGGGGCGAAGTGAAACCGGATTATCGAGGCGCCATTTAATAACCGGACGCGCCTTAATGCAATTTTTCTAGCATAGTCTATACTTACTGAAGTTTCCTACTTTTAATTTGGTTGCCGAATAGGAAATACACAGTATGCAGCGCAAAAAAGCGCACACGAAATGATTTGTTTATTAGTGTTAGCTAATATACTTATCAGCCGCTCGACGGCCTCGCTGAGGGCGCGGAATAGCGGCCTATTGCGATTACATTTCAGCGACTTAAAGGTGAATGCGGACTCTATTCAGGGTCTAATCGAAGGTGCCTAATCCGTTGATTAAAAACTAAACGAGCCCGCATTCCATGTCGATCTTACCCGCTCTCGCCGTGCA
>NZ_CAIZIZ010000505.1 GCF_903933125.1 uncultured Lamprocystis sp.
ATTGCAGATAGGGCTCGAACATATCCACATGAACGTAGAGCCCCTCCTCGACATAACCGTCGCCGAACAATTCACTCGCCGGGAAACGCAGGTTGTAGCCCGTAGGTTGGGGTGAGGAACGAACCCCAACATCCCGGCCGCCGATTGTTGGGGTTCGTTCCTCACCCCAACCTACCGGGCTGCACCGCCCCGGCGGTCGCGCCCATGACCCGATGCTTCGCGGCGATGAAGGTCTGGTGCGGCACATGGAGCAGGTTCGCCACCTTACGCACCAGATACTCCTCATGTTTGCACAGCACCTGATCGGCATAGGCGACCTGCCACAGCAGTTCGACCAGGGCGGCCCGCTGCCGCGGGTCGAATTGGGTGTTGATGAGCGAGGTGAACTGGTGGTCGTCGGTCGCCTGCTGTCGCTCCTCCTGGGCGCAGGCGATCAATTCATCCGCCTGTTCGGGCGACAGGCCGAAGCGTTCCCGCACCGCGGCGACGATGGCCGCCTGTTCCACCGCCGTCATGGCGTCATCCATGTGCGCCATCTCCAGCAGCAGGGCGGCGGCGGCACACCGGGCGGCCGCGGCCGGGTCCTGGTCGGTTGGGGCGGCGCCCAGATGCGTGTCGAAGAAGCGTCGAATGCGGTTCAGCATATTTGGTGCACCTGAAAACAGCGGTCAGTCAAGGTCGATGCGTTGGAGGCCGTTGACGGTTGTGCAGTCCGGCTTTGGTCATAAACCCGGCCGCCGCGCGATCGGCACGGTCGTTGGTCCGCACAGCGGTCCCTACAGGTCACGGGGTTACCGTAGGGTCCGCTGTGCGGACCGTCTGCGGCCGGCCGGAACGATGATCGGGGCCGGATGGCTCAGTCCGACAAAGGCGCCAGTTCAGTCAGCCCGCCGCTGTTCTTGGTATTGACCTTGGCATAAAGGTCATACAGCGCGGATTGCAGGGCTTCCTCAATGACCGGGTGATAGAAGGGCATCCGCAGCAGGTCGCCGACGGTCAGGCTCTGTTCGATACACCAGCACAGCAGGTGCGCCAGATGCTCGCCCTTGGGGCCGATCATTTCGCCGCCGAGCAGGCGTCCGCTGGCCTGGTCGGCATAGACGCGCAGCAGGCCCCGGTTCTTGCCCATGATGAGTGCCCGGCCGACCGGGGCGAATTTGACTTGACCGACCGCCGTGGTCGCCGGATCGCGTTGTTCCCAGCGCAGGCCGATGGCGCAGATGTTGGGGTCGCAGAAGTTGATGAAGAGCGGCGTCTTGCGGCGGAAGCGCGTCGGAGTTTGGTCGATGCGGGCGGCGTTGTAGCCGGCGATCTTGCCCTCGTCGCCGGCCTCGTGCAGCAGCGGGCGATCACCGGAGATGTCACCGGCGATGAAGATCGGCAGGTCGCCGACCTGCATGCTGTGGTGGTCGATGGGTGGGAGACCACGGGCGTCCAGGGGCAGTCCGAGCACCTCCAGGCCGAGCCCGTCCACGCGGGGGACGCGTCCGATACTGCACAAGACCTTGTCGACCAGGACACTGTGCGCGCCGGCCGTCACCCGCAGTTGTTCGCCTTCTGCTTCGATTCGCGCCGGCTCGCCCAGGCGGATCCTAAACTCCCGCCCCATCAGATCGATGGCGCACTGGTTGACCTCGGGGTCGGAAATCCCGGCGATGCTGGTGAGTTGGTCGAAGCCGGTGACCTGCACACCCAGTCGCGACAGGCTCTGGCCGAGTTCGAGGCCGATGGTCCCCAGGCCGATGACCGCCATGGCGGTCGGCAGGGCTTCGAGTTCGAAGACTTGATCGGTCGTGATCACCCGATCGCCGAATTCCCGCCAGGGTTCCGGCACCAGCGGCCGTGAGCCGGTGGCGATCACCACCGCGCGGGCACGGATGCGCTGGCCGGCCACCTCGATCAGCGTCGGTTCGAGCAGGCGGGCATAGCCCTGGATGAAGAGGTCCGCCGGCATGTCGTCGGTGCTGTTGCTCAACACCCGGTCGACGAAGGTGTCGCGCAAATCCTGAACGTGTTCGAGGGCTTGCGGAACATTTAAGGTCAGGTCTTCGTGCCCTGCGACGCCATACTGACCCAGGTGCATCCGTCGATGGTAATCCTCGGCGACCTGGATCATGGCCTTGGACGGCATGCAGCCGACCCGCGCGCAGGTGGTTCCGGGCTCACCGCCGTTGATCAGGACAAAGGACTTGTCGGCCCGGCGCGCCTGACCCATGGCGTTGAGGCCGGCGGTCCCCGAGCCGATAATCGCGACATCGACGTTGCGTTCTTCCACGAGAGTCTCCCAAGGATTGGTTGCGAGGCGATGTCGGCGCGCTGCCGACGCGGGTCTGCGGTCGTATCCCGAGGCGCGAATCATAACCCGAGCGCATGATGATCGGCGTCCGCTGGGCCACGCGTTTTCGCGGCGGGGGACAGTGCAGCAATTCCGTAATGCCGCGAGGCGTTCGATCACATCGGGCGAAATCCTGGGGCTCGGCGATCACGATCTCGGCGACGTGCGGTCTGAGTCTGGACGCAACGCAAAGGCATGGTGTCTCCTAACCGTGCTCTACCTCACGGTTCGTGACCCCGGCTACATGGTAAAAATGCTGACATGGGGGTTACCGGCGCAATCACCGGTCAATTCCACCGTCCTGGCCTACGCGCCCCGGTGTATTATCCCGATGCAAGCCCCAAACACATGCCCAGATCGCCATCACCGCGGATCAGCGGTGCCGCGGGCCGCAACGCCCGCCAGCGACCGCAAGGAGTGACGCCAAGCCCATGGTCTCCATCGCCCCCAACCATAAGTCGCTGGAGTACCGCTTCGACCAAGTGTCCTTCGGCCGCCATCAGACCTTCCATCTGCGCTACGCCTGGCTGACCAAGGGTTTCCAGGCGATGAGCGCCGACCCCCGCGCCTTCGACGGCGACGAGTCCACGGTGACCCTGGGCGTTGGCAAGAACATGGTGGTCGCCATCCACTACTGGCTCCAGGCGACTCGCATCGCCGAGCGCAGGCCCGCGGGGCTCTGCCCCACCGCTCTCGGTCAGGCGGTGTTCGCGGAGGACGGGCTCGACCCTTATCTGGAAGACGAGGCCACGATCTGGCTGATCCATTGGCTGCTTGCCACCAACGGCGCCCAGGCGACCGTCTGGCGCTGGTTCTTCAATCACTTTCACCAGGCCGAGTTTTCGCTGCCCGAGGCCGGCAACGCCCTGACCCGCTTCGTCCAGGAGCGGCTCGGTAACAAGGCGCCGCCCAAGACCATGGTCAATGACCTGCGCATCCTCCTGCGCATGTACGAGCCGTCCGCCGTCGGCCCCCGTGTCCCCCTGGAGGATGCGCTGGACTCGCCCCTCTCCGTACTCGGGTTGATGCGCGCGCTGCCTGAGTCCAATCGCCACCGCTCCGCCGCCGAGGAGCGGGATGGGCCACCCGACGGCATCTTCGGCTACGCGATCACGGATTTGTTCGACCAGATTGGCCTGCGCACCCTGCCGATCGGCGAATTGATGTACGGACGCCCCGGGTTCCCCGCGCTCGGCGCCGTCTTTCGCCTGACTGAAAATGCCCTCATCACCAAGCTGGAGCGGATCATCCGCTGCCTCCCCGGACGCTTTGCCCTGCGCGAACAGGCCGGGGTCCATCAACTCTACAGTCTGCGCGACGCCATCGATCCCATGGACTACCTCCGCTCCCACTACCGCAGGGGCCAGCCGGCCAACACCCGATGAGCCTGCAAGAGCGCATCAGCGTCAACGCCCACTACACCCGCTCCGCCAACCTGGAGCGTGACATCGACTCACTCGACGGTGTGGAGACCTACATTCCGACCGCCCGCAGCCTGGACACCCTGGGCCGCATCCTCAACGGCTTCGACGCTGCCGAAGCACCCCGCGCTTTCTCGCTCGTCGGACCCTACGGTGTCGGCAAGTCATCCTTCGCCGTCTTTCTCTCCCACCTACTGGGCGACGAGACCTATGACACCGGTGCGGCGGCCAGGCGTGTACTGACCCGGTTCGATCAAGGGTTGGCCGGGCGCTTCTCGACATTAGGCGCCGACTCCGCCGGCCACTGCTGCGTCTTGCTCACCGGAAGTCCGGAGCCCCTCTCCGAACGACTCGCCACCGCCCTATTCCACGGGGCCAACGAGTTCTGGCGCGATCGAGGCCGTCGCCCCGCCATTTTGGGTACCCTCGAAGCCTTGGCTCAGGGCGGACGCCTGCGCCCCAGCGACGTCAGGCCGGTGATCGGTCAATTGCAGGCCGCCATTGCCCAAGCGAAGGGTAACGGTCTGCTCCTGATCATCGACGAACTGGGCAAGTTCCTGGAGTACGAGGCCCGCCACGGCACCAACGACATTTTCCTCCTGCAGGCCCTGGCCGAGCACGCCGTCAGTCGTCAGGGGGTGCCGCTGAACCTCGTGGTCTTGCTCCACCAGTCCTTCGAACAATATGCACAGCGTCTCGGCGAGGCCCTGCGCAACGAATGGACCAAGGTTCAAGGGCGCTTCGAGAACATCGCCTTCCTGGACCCGGCTGACCAGACCCTGCGCATCGTTGCCGCCGCTTGTCGCCAACGACTCGACGCGGATGAACTCGCCCTGGTGCGGCGCAAGTCCGCGCAGGCCGCCGCCGCGCTCCAGGCGGAAGGTGCCCTGCCCGCGTCACTGGACCTCACCGCAGCGACGGACCTGCTCGCCTCCTGCTACCCGCTTCACCCGGTCGCCGCCCTGCTGCTCCCGCCGCTCTGCCAACGCGTCGCCCAGAACGAACGCACCCTGTTCAGCTATCTCGGCAGCCAGGAGCCCCACGGCTTCCGCGACAGTTTGACGCGCCTCGACCGAGTCGGCGACCGCATTGCGCCCGCGGAAATCTACGATTACTTCATCCTCAACCAGCCTGCCGCCTCGACCTCCCACCATACCCATCGCCGCTGGAACGAGGTGGTGACAGCGCTCGAACGTCTCGGCGACGCTCCGCCCGCGCAGATCGCCTTGCTCAAGGCCATCGGGCTGCTCAACATCATTGGCGCCCAAGGCAGCCTCAAGGCGTCCCCGTCGATCATCGCCCTGTGTGTCGGGGACGATGCCCAGCCCCTGATCGATGACCTGCTCGCCCGCTCGCTCATCCAATTCCGGCGTTTCAGCAATGAATACCGCGTCTGGGCCGGCAGCGATTTCGACCTCGAAGCTGAACTCGCCCGCGCTCGTGTCGAGTTCGGCGAAATCGACCTTGTGACCACCCTGGCAGAGCGTCCCCCGCCCCGCCCCCTGGTCGCCCGCCGCCACAGCATCGCCACTGGCACGCTACGCTGGTTTCAGCCCATTTACACGGATCTGGATCGTTGCCTTGACCTGGAGACCGACCCAACCGCTCCGCGCCTACTTCAAATCCTGGTGGATGAAGACGACGACCAAGCCGAACTCACCCAGACCCTCCGTGCCTTGCCCACGGGCGATCTTGCCGTTGTGTGCGCCAACGCCGGTTTACTCCGGGAGGCCCTCATCGAGGTCCTGGCCGGTGAAACCCTGCGTCGACAAGCCCAGGGACTCCAAGGCGACCCGGTTGCCGAGCGCGAGTTGCGCGAGCGGCAGGGCATGGCCGAGCGGCGACTGGAGCAGGAATTGTCCCAGGTTTTCGCGTGCCCAGGGGAGGCGCGTTGGTATTGCCAGGGCCGCGAGTTGCCGATCGGCGGTAAAGGCGACCTCCAACGGAGCCTCTCGGCACTCCTCGATGAGCGCTACCGCCATGCGCCTGTGCTGCGTAATGAGCTGATCAACCGCGATCAGCCCTCCAGCCAGGCCGTGGCCGGTCGCAATAAGCTACTCGCCGCCATGTTCGAACACGCGGCCGAGAGCGACTTGTGCATCGACAAGTTCCCGCCCGAGAAGGCCATGTACCGCGCCCTGCTGCATGCCCCTGGACTGCATCGGCAAGAAGATGGCGTGTGGGGCTTTCACCGCCCGCCGCAGCCCGATACGTATCGCTTCGGTCCGGTATTTTCCGGCATCGACGCGCAGTTGTTGGCCGACGAGGGCCGTCCGCTGGGTCTGACCCAACTCTTCGACGCGCTGAGCGCGCCGCCCTACGGCCTCAAGGCCGGCGTCCTGCCGATCCTGCTGATCGCTTACTACCTGGCCAATCAGCGCGAGATCGCCTTGTACGAAGACGACGTCTTCTGCCCCGCACCAGGCAACGAACATCTGGAACTCCTGGCGCGACGCCCCGAGCGTTTCGCCATCGAGCGCTTCCGCTTACAGGGCGGGCGTCTGGTGCTGTTTCGCAAATACCTGGAGACCATTGTCGGCCGGATTCCGGAACCGGCGACCCTGCTCGACATCATCCGGCCGCTCGCCAAGTTCATGCGCACCCTACCGCCCTATACCCAAAGGGCCGTACACCTGAGCGACACCGCCACGGCGATTCGCGACACCTTCCCACGCGCCCGCGGTCCGGCCGCCCTGCTCTTTGAGAACCTCCCGCGCGCCTGTGGCTTTGCCCCCATCGCCATCGCCGATCAGGACGAAGGCGGGATGGACGACTACCTGCGCACCCTGGTGGCGGGCCTGCGCGAGTTACGAGACGCCTATCCGGCAATGGTCGAGGAATTTGCGAAACAGCTTGCACGCGTCTTCGGCCTGGACGACGGCCTGCCGTTGAATGCCGTCCGTCAGGCATTGACCAGGCGCTTCGAAGGTTTGGAGCGCTATGCCAGTGAGGACCGTCAGGACTTGCGGACCTTCATTCGTCGCGTGAGCGCCGGTCACCACGAAGACCAGCCCTGGTTGGAATCCGTGATGACCCTGCTTGGCAAGACCCCGCCGGCGAAATGGTCCGACGCGCAACGTTTGCAGGCGTTCGAGTCCCTGAGCGATCTGACGGTACGCCTGCGCGATCTGGAGACCCTCGATCGCGCCGTAGCGGCCCGTCCAGCGCCAGACAACGAAGTTATCCTGCTGCGCAGCGTCTCCAGCAGCGCCGGTGAACAGCGCGGTAAGGTCGCCTATATCCGCCCCGAGCAACAGCCCCTGATCGACGCCCACGCTTTGCATCTCAGTCAGTTGCTTGCGAGGGTCGACAGCCGGGAGGTTCGACTCGCGATCCTTGCCCGATTGCTGCAAACCGAGGAATAACCAGAGCATTCATGCGATGAGCGAAAAACCCGTCAGGCACCTACTCGGACTTTCCGGCGGCAAAGACAGTGCCGCTCTTGCCATCTACATGCGCGACAAGATTCCCGATATGGAATATTTTTTCGCGGATACGGGCGCTGAGTTACCGGAAACCTTGGAGTTTATTGAGCGAATGGAGGATTATCTTGGAAAGAAAGTTGTTCGCATTAACGCGGGCCGTGATTTTAATTATTACTTGAAGCTGCACGACAACTTCTTGCCCTCTGTAGATCAGCGGTGGTGCACGATAAATCTGAAAATAAAGCCATTCGAGCGATTCGTCGGAAACGACGAAGCGATCAGCTACGTTGGAATTCGCGCGGACGAGCCAGGTAGAAAAGGATATATATCGCGGAAACCCAACATCACCGCACGCTTCCCTTTCCGGGAAGATGGATTGGAAAAAAAGGATATCCTGCGAATATTAGAAGACGCGGGAATAGGGCTACCGGATTACTACAAATGGAGAAGTAGGTCTGGCTGTTATTTTTGCTTTTTCCAGCAGAAACATGAGTGGTTGGGTCTCTATCGCGAGCATCCTGAGTTATTTGAGCTTGCCAAGACATACGAGAAGTACGATGAAGAGACCGGCGAGCGGTATACTTGGTCGCAGCGGGAGTCGCTGGACGAGTTAATTGCAAGAGCCAGCGAGATTTCAGAGCAGCCAGCAAAACAGGAGAAAAAAACATGGACCGATCTGGTGGCGGAAGATGAGGGTGACGGCTGCCCATATTGCTTCAAATAGACTGGATCATGTCCGAGGTATTGGTTTAGGAACGGTTAACCCTCTGGAGTTTGACGATTATGGCGCTGATCGACACTCAGACTTTCCCATTAACCAAGCAACGACTGATTACCGCCTTAGCCTTTATTCCGAACGAACCAGACGTCTTTAGCTCAAGCAACATGCGCAAGACAAGGGTGGCGTTCATATCAGGGAAGAATGTCTTGTCTTCGATCCGCGGATGGCTGCTCGCAGCAAGTGTTATCACTAATGACCGATCCCAGTATTATTTAACTGATTACGGAAAACGACTTTTCGCAAACGATTCAAGAATGGAGAAGGCTGCCTCCTGGTGGAGCTTCCATCTTAGCATTTGCTTCTCCGAGCGCTGTGAACCTTACAGAGCGCTTTTTTATGTCGTCGGGGAGAGTGGAGGCTATGTGATTCAGGACGATACCTTGATCTCAAAAATTGCCGCCATCCTTGATGACCATTCAGGGCTCGGCGCTGCAAACGCTTCCATAGAAACAAATCTGTCCGGTGTGCTCAAAATGTTTATGGGCGACAGCCCACTCTCTGACCTCGGGCTTTTCGATATACTCGAAGAGGACAACAAGCGGCGATTGCGATTAGCAGAACCTAGTGTACCCGATCAGGCAATTGTTCACGCGCTTGCCCTCGCTCGCCAAAAACATTTCCCAACGCGTGTGACTGTGCACTTCTCGGAGCTTATAGAGCTTGGCTTTCACCACTTTCTCTGCTTGCCTCTCAGCACCCTACGCAAGCGCCTCCGTGAGCTTTGCAAGTCATCGGTATGGCAGCAACATTTAGAGTTTCTCGAAGGGCAGGATCTGGACTCCATTCGTTTTGGGGATCGACTGAACGCTAACCAGACGCTGCTCAATCTGTTGCAAGAATCCGAAGACACTTGGATCTGATGGGGACAGACATGGACCGCAAGCAGCTCAATCTGGCGCTACAAGCCTTCTTCACCGCTTACCGCTCGGCGCGCTATCAGGGAATAGTCATCACCGTACCATCGGAGTCCCATCTGGCGTTGTTGTGCGGCCAGATCGAGGCCATCCTCTTGGAACACGACATTTGGCAACAACCCGGCATGGGGTGTGCCCCTAACATTCCGTGTGGGAGGCGCGATTTCATGGACGCCGTCTTCCTGCCGCGACCGCGGGGCTTGGTCATCGTCTCCCCGATGGAATGGATGATCGATTGGCCTGAACAGGATCAGGCCACCCTGTGGACCGGCATCGCGGACGCCTTCGGTCGACACGACATCCTGGGTTTGAGCGTTGCAACGCGCTCCGTGACCGCACAGTTGCGCGTGAGCCTTGCGGAACATGGCTTGCCCGGGGTTCCGGTCTCGGTATGGCTGTCGCGTCACCAACCGCTCGATCTCTTGGAAGGGGTACTGGCATGACCAGGCTATGTGATCTCGTGACGATTGACGGGACGCGCCGCAGCGCGGCCATACGACTGGACGACGGACTTTACGCGTGCGCCCCGGCATTGGTTGAGGCATTTACTCCCACCCGGTCATCGGTTGCAATCCTGACTCACTTGCAGAAGGCCGTCCTGCAAAACGCCCCCCAACAAAGCCGCGCCATGATCTGGCACGGGGTCTATGGCTCCGGCAAGAGCCACTTAGGCGTGTTGGTGGGTGAGTTGCTGCGTCATGGTATCGGCACCAGCGCCATGCAGGGATTTTTGGATCGCCTCAATAATCAGGGAGAGTCCCGACTGTGCGACGCGCTGAAGACCACCTTCCATGCATCAGACGACCAGGATGCCCGGCCCTATCTCGTGGTGCCACTTTATGGATCTCCTGCACCAACGTTGCAGAACGCCCTGCTTGAGGGGCTGTATCGCGCACTACGTGATACGGACGGGCTCGATCCACAGACGATCATTCCGAAGACCGAATTCGCGGCGGCACTGGACCGACTTTCCGTCATCCTCGAGCACGAGCCGGACTATCGTTCCAAGCCATTATCACATTGGCAGATTCACAGTGCGGCGTTCAACCTGGAGGAATTGAAGACACAGCTTGATGGATTTGTCCCTGAAGCGCTGGAAGCCTTCAAGGACTGGCACCCCAAGGTCTCGGCGGGGCATCGATTCGATCCGCAGGCATTGGGCGGCATGGGTGTGGCTGATGCCTTCCGCGAGGCCGGCGCGGCACTGGCCCAGAACCATGGGTACAACGGCATCGCAATCATTTGGGACGAGTTCGGTTACGCCCTGGAAAATTTGCTCAATCAGCATCAGCGCAATCCAGTTGCGGAAATTTTTGGCCTTCAGAATTTTGTCGAAACCGCCTGCGCCCCATCCAGGGGTCACACCTTGTTTATGGCTCTGACACACAGATCCTTACGCGAGTATGGCACCATCACTCAGGCCAGCGACGATGTGAAGAATCGTCTGGAGACGATCGAGGGCCGCTTTGGCGGGTTCCCTGTCGCACTCAAGAGTTCAGAGACCGAAGGCTATCATCTGCTTAGTGCCATGGTCGCACCGACCGAAGCGGGCGCAGTTCTGTTGGGGCAGGCGCGGCCCCGTGCCGAATGCCTTGCCCAAGTGTGCGCGAAGATGCCTTTATTTACGAGTCTGGCCGCCGAGCTTCAGGATATCGTGACGGGCTGCTATCCATTGCATCCCGTGACCGCCGCCGGCCTATTCGCCATCGCAGCCCATGGTGTCTATGCCCAAGCGAACCGTACGGTCTTCACCTTCTTCCAAAACCTGGAAGCGATTACTGCCGGCGCTTGTTTAGAGCGCGCCGCGACGGCGGATGCGCTGTATGGGGCAGAGTTGATTCGCTTGCCGGAACTACTCATGGTTTATCGTAAGGAGGTCTTTGAAGAATATCCGGGTCTCGCGGATGCGTATAAACACGCGGCCGCCACTGTTGTACAGGGGTTTCCTGAGCCGCGACGTCCCAAGTACGATATTCTGGGCGTGCTGTTGCTTGCACGCGTGCTCGGCGAGCAGTTCCAGCCAACGGACAGCTTTCTCGCTGCCGCGCTGTACGACGCCGAGACAGCACCTTTGGCGCTCATGCAGGATCTGGAGGCCCTGCACCGGGCGGGCTTGATTTGGCCACGGGAGACGGACATCCGGGTTTGGGAGTTGGAGTCGGAAAGCGGTACTCAGATCGAGCCGCTGATTGCGGAAGGGCTGGCGCAACTGCAGTCACGCACTATCACCGGCTATTTCCAATACCACCCCGACCTTTTGCAAGATCTGTTACCACAGTGCAGGACTCATGATCTCGATCCCTCTCCAGCCGGGATCGTACGATCATTCGAGGTCCGCCTGCTCCCGGACGACCTGACGGATAGGGTGGCGCCCACGCCTAAAGATGAACGTATTTCGGCGTTGATCCTGTTATTGATGCTGACAGACGAGCGGCAGGCCGACCAGGCCATCGCTCACTGCGATGCGATGCAAGCGCCGCGTACCATGACCTACGTCTGGATCCCCCGCCGTGGTCTGCGGGATTTGATCGAGCCGCTGCGCCGCTACATTGTCATCGCGGGGCTGTTGAAGCAGCAGGCGGCGGGGGAAGGACTGTCGCGTCGGCTACGAAATGAATGGGACAAGATCCGTAGGCTCCTGCGCACTGTGATCAATGAACGGCTCGGGCGGGTCGCGTTGGAGCGCGGCGATGTGACCATCAAGCGCCTTGGCGACTCGGATGAGCAGGTCAGCGTGACCAGCTGGCACGCATTCACCGATTATCTGGAAGTTCGGGTGCAGGCTTTGTATCCCAAGGAGATTATGGTGCGGACGATGAACGTCAATCGTCTGTACAGCCCGGATGAGCGCAAGATCACGCGGATCGAGAATTTGCTGCGCAACATTCTTCACTTCGATGACCTTCCACCGGATTTACGCAATGACCTCTTCGGCGAAGGCGTCGGCAGTGAGGCCGCTGCGTTGATCGACGGCACATTGGGGGTCTACAGCAACGGACTCCTGATCGAGCGCGGCGATGGCTGGGGTCTGAAAGCACCGGATGAGGCCGTAGGCCCAGTGGGTGAGCTGTTGCGTCTGATCCGCGATACGGTGCTAGACAAGCGGCGCAAGTCTTGTGAGATCGCCGACTTACGGGCGACGCTGATCGCGCCGCCCTTCGGCCTGCCTGTCATGGTGATGCCGGTATTCACCGCGGTCGCCATCCGCAAAGACGCGGGGCGCTTGAAGTGGGTCAACCGGACGGGAGCCTTCGAGTCCTTACTCTGGGACGCCTTCAGCGCCGGCACGGCGATGAAGTTGCGCTTTGATACGTTCACACCGAAGCAGCGCGAAGTCTTGGATGCCTTGAGCGACCTACTACGATTGCCGTTATCGGCCGCGCGCGATCCGGACGAGAAGGGGCACGGTGCGGTCTCCGGCCTGCGCTCTTATTACGCCGATCTGCCCGAGGCGGTCAAAGGGTCTGCGAAGCTATCCGGCGCTGCACGCGATCTCTTTCAGGTTCTCAGGAAGCCTGGACTGGACGCCCAGGATGTGGCTAACGCGCTGGTCGACTTAAGCAAAGGCGCGGTGGATGGGGAGCAGATTCGCGCGAAACTGCGCGAGCTGTTCGATGCCATCGCGTCCATCACGGACGAGCGTGCGGCGGCGGTGCATCAGGTCATCACAACCGCGCTGAGCGAACAGGACAAAAAACAACGCATCATCGGATCACTCCGGAAACAGGAACGACACAAGTTGATCGAAGCGCTGGAGCGCGTCGAATCGGGCGCAGCGGAAGCCTTGTCCGCGGTAGCCCAGAGCATGATCGGCAAGGCGTTGGATCAATGCAGCGACATTGAAGTTGGAAGCCTGAAAAGCGACCTGCAACGGCTGCTTGAAGAGGCGGCAACGCCTGAGCCCGTGCGTCTACCTGATCTGCCTGTGCCCGACCGCGTAGCGACGCCAAAGGCCACCATCTACTCACCACCGGTGATCCCCGGCCCGAGCACCGAAGAGGAGTTCAGGCAAGAGCTGGCCGCACTGATCGACCGTTACCTGGTCGCACTGGATGCCAAGAAGCTGGCCGCGCTCCTTACCGGGCAGATGGAAACGCTTGGCAGCCCCGCTGCTGCTGCCAGCCACAGGAGCTAGGCGTGTCCATGGCCGTACGCATCATGGTCGATGATCTGGGCCTCTGCCAGGCCGAGGACGCCGAAGCCGTCTTGTCCCCGGAGGTGGCCGCGCTCCACGCCGTCCGGGAGCGTATCCGCCATCGTCTGCGCGCCCCTGAGCCCACACCCTTGGTCCTGCGCATGTCATCGGCGATCTTCCGGCGCTTCGCGGACCTGGAAGGACAACCGGGGCTGGTGGTCCAGCGCCTCTCGCCCCGGCGTGCCCTGCGCGAGCGGTTGGGCTGCCCGCTGCCCCCATGGCTGGGCGACGAACTGATCGCCTTGCTCGGAGCGTTTCCCGAAGACCGCCGGGCAGCGGGCGCGGAGACCGACCCCACGGACCGGGTCCTGATGCTCATCAACTTGGCCCAGGCGCAAGCCCCCGACACGGCGTCCATACTCGGCGCCCTGTCCCAACAGGCGCCCGAGATGAATGCCTTACTGGCTGTCCCGCAGGTGCGGCAACGGCTCCAGGAACGGTTCGAGTCGACTGGGATCGCTGCTGCGACGGAACTGCTGGCCCTGTTTGTGGATGGTCCGCCAACGCCCAGGGAGGCGTATCGCGTCCTCGCTCTGGCGGTGGTGCGCGAGCGCCTGGACGAGCTGATCGCTCGCGATGGTTTGTCCGCGGAATCTGCTCTGCCGCCGCGCCTTTGCTCTCGCAATCTGGTGCGCCAACTACCCCGGTTACCGGTCGCGGAGTCGGACGCGGCGCCTTATCCGGACCTGGTACGGCGCCTATTGCTTCAGGCCGAACGCAGGACCCACGATGGGCTCCCGGTCCAGTCACTCGCCGACTATGTGGTGGCGGATTGGCCGGGGCTGTGCGAGTGTCTCCAGGCACTGTTCGAGCAAAACCCAGGGATCGCCAGTGCGCCCTTGGTCCTGGCGCTCAGCGACCCCCTGATCAATCACACCGGAGTCCTCGCCAGGGACCTGGCCGTGCGTATGCAGGAGTATCTGGCCCATGCCCATTGCGACCCGCTGCCGCGCGATGCCTCGGTGAACGAGGTCATGCGCTGGAGCGAACGCTATTTCCGGTATGCGATCGGCACCTTCGAACGTCATGCGGAACCCGACGCAGCGGTCGGTGTCAGTTTCGCCCGCTGGGTGACGGAAGAACAAACGCGCATCATCCAGTCTGAACACGACTGGCGGGTGGTCGCACGCACGGTGGAACAGGAACTGGCCGGCGGGAACCTGGTGATTCTCTGTGTTATCGACGCCTTAGGCGCCATCCATACGGACCTGGTGGAGTTGGAGTTGCGGCAACGGCTGGCGGATCAGGCCGCACCGGTTATCAAGACGCTCTTCGCCCCCCTGCCCACGATCACCGAGGTGGGTAAGATCGGGGTCTTGACCGGATGGGATAGGGCCAGCTCAACGGCGGATTATGAAAGGGCACTGCGCGAGCGTTTCGCGGACCAGCTTGCCGCGCCCGAGTCGTTACAGATCGTCAAGAGTTGGAAAGACTTCCACGAAGCGCTGCGGCCGGGAACTCGACTCCTGGTGTGTCTGGACAATCGGGTGGACGACGACCTCCATCAATGCACGGAATTTCGTCTGCATCGCGAGCGGGTGCGTACGGTTGCCGCGCAACTCGCCGGGCTGATCGTCGATTGGCAACTCGACGCCGCGCGCTTCGGTCTGAAGGCGACCATCATGATCACGGCCGATCATGGCGCGACCAAGGTCTCGCACAGCCGTCAGCCACTGCCCGGCACCACCCCGGTTGAACGCCGTTTGCTTCAGGTCGCCGCGGCGCCTGAGTCCGTTCCGGCTGGATTCGCCTACGTTGGGGCGGACACTGCGGGTGGCGGCTGGCTAATCCCGCATGAGCGGGTTGCGTTCGGATCGACCGCGACCCTGCTGCATGGGGGGCTGACCCCCGAGGAGGTGTTGATCCCCTTTATCCTGATCACTCGGGACGGCGCGGGGTCTGCGGTGGCGCTACGTCTGTCGGCAGCCGAGTCGCGTTGCCACGCGGCAACCAAGGGCTGGCACGCGACCCTCTGTCTTGAAAATTCGACGAATGACAGCTTCTTCAAT
This sequence comes from uncultured Lamprocystis sp., assembly GCF_903933125.1. Taxonomy (GTDB): domain Bacteria; phylum Pseudomonadota; class Gammaproteobacteria; order Chromatiales; family Chromatiaceae; genus Thiodictyon. The sequence continues at coordinate 15,081 of NZ_CAIZIZ010000505.1, forward strand.
CTGAAGGTCGTCGCCCGTCCACCCTTTGCCGGAGAGGGTCAGTTGATCGCCCGTCTCGGTTCCTACGAAACGCTACCGGAGATCATCCTCAAGCTCACGTCGACTGTCGAGCAGCAGGGCAAGACGCAAGTACCCTTCGAACTGCGCTACCAAACCGGGAGTCAGGCGTCCTATGAGCACTTGTCGTTCCACCTGGATTTAGACCTCGGCGTGCACCTGATCGAACACACCGCTGCCGCCCGCGAGTTCGACAATTTCTTCGATCTCTGAACTCATGATCGAGACTGGAGTTTTACTGGCGACTGGCGTTATCAGGGTGACATCAAGAGTGAGTGACTATGGCGATTATCACTGATCTGGACTTTAAGATTGTCGAACTTCTCGGCGATCTGACGATCGACAAGGAGCGGGTACGTAATCTCCACATTCGCGAGGCACGGACCGTGACGACGTTCGTCGAGGAGTGGCTGGTATCACGTTATGAACGGCCGGACAAGAAAGACGACGCGGTCTATCAGGAAATCACGGCTTTCATGACCCAACACCTGCCCACCAAGACCGAAAAAGAGGGCCTCAAGAATCGGATCGTCAATGGTGACTCAGTGGTCGTTCTCGATCGCTTCACCGTGCGCGTCGATGTGTCCAAGGGTAAGCGCTTGGTCAGCATCCCCTGTCTAGACGAGAGTCGGGCCGAGGCCAGCAATGTCCTCTTAGATGAGCATCCCGGCCTTCTGAGCGGAGGCCAGTGGGGAGCCGGTCGACTCGCACTGCGATCGGACGGCAAAGACCGCAACGTGATCGAGTTGATCGAGTTTCGACCTATGCAATCCGGTCAGGTCCGCTTGCAGGCCCTGATCGATGCCCGCCAAGGATTCGATACCGAAGAATGGCTGAGAGTGCTGATTCGCACCATGGGCTATGAGCCTGAAGCCTATAGCGAGAACCAGCGGCGGAACCTCGTTCTGCGGCTGCTACCCTTGGTGCAAAAGAACTTGAACATGATGGAACTGGCACCTAAGGGAACCGGTAAGTCATTCGTTTTTTCTAATCTGAGTCGCCACGTCTGGCTCAACAGCGGCGGGGCCTTGACCCGAGCGCAACTGTTCAAGAACCTGAGTACGCGGGAGGAGGGTTTGCTCGCCCGCTTTGACCTACTGGTTTTGGATGAGGGTCAGTCCATCGAGTTCAAGGGGGAGAGCGACATCCATGCTAAGTTCAAGGATTACCTGGAGTCCGGCCATTACACGATCGGCCATGATAAGATTACCAGCGAGTGCGGCTTGATGGTCCTGGCAAATATCGAGTTGGACTACCGCGGATTGCCAACGCGGCCTGATTTCATACGCCAGTTGCCCGAGATGTTCCATGACGACGCGCTGCTCGACCGCTTTCACGGTATCGTGGCCGGGTGGAAGATTCCACGCATCACCAACGCCCATTTCGCCCAGGGGCCGGGCATCAAGGCTGATGTCTTCGGCGAGTATGCGCACCAGATCCGTACCGCCAGTTCAGCGATTTTTCCCTATGGCCAGGTGCCGTCGCTGCAAGGCGACACCCGTGACTCCAAGGCCATTGAGCGGTTAGCGCGGGCGTTGTCACGGCTGTTCATGCTGAATCCGGAGCACTCCGATTACGATGACTACGTTCTCAAGCCCGCTATCGGACTGCGCGAGCGCGTCAGAACCCAGCTTGCGGCGTTGAATCCAAGTGAGTTCTCACCGCAGGTCAAGATCGAGGTCGCCGATCATTGATCATGCTGACGGTTCTGCGCCGGGTTGCGCAATGCGCACGGCGGCGGACGGCGGCTCACGCGGGAGTGGTTCAGCGTATGCTGTCACGCTGAGCGAATCCGGTTGCAACGCAAGCTGACGGCTGATCGCTGACCGCTTTTTTCCATACTTATTTTTTCAAAGGGGTAAATGTCAATGGCACTTGATCAGAAGGCCTTGCAGAAGAAGCGGGCCAAGCGGGAGATGAAACGCAAGCAGGCGAGACAGGGGGCTTCCGGCCAGTCGGGTGTCCTGTCCAAGGCGCGCGAGTGGGCGGCAGCGGTGCGGGCGCCGATCGCGGACGTTCTGGTACCCTCGAGCCTGTTCGAAGCGGGGATCGGCACCGTGTGGATCAGCCGGCTGTTGCCGGATGGCCGCTATGCGTTGGCTGGAATCCTCGTTGATACCTACTGCCTGGGTGTCAAGAACGCGCTCTTCAAGATCTTCGAGGGTGCGGAGTATCCCGCATTCCTGGACAAGATACAGGACGGTCCCGTGGGCGAACTCGTGCGGCAGGAGCCGGCCTACGCGCGCAAGCTGGTCGAGGATGCGGCGGCCTATGCCAGGAATCTCGGTTTCGAGCCGCATCCGGACTACCGGATCGCCGGGTTGATTTTCGGTGATATCGACCCGGCCGAGTGTCCGGTCGACTTCACCTTCGGGATGAACGGTCGGCCCATGTATATCGAAGGACCGGACGATAACCCGGCCATGCAGCGGCGCATTCTGAAACAGCTCGGACAGGCGGCGCTGCGCCAAGCGGACGCCGGCGTCGATCAAATCAGCTAGGCCTGGCGGGCCTCGATCAAGATTCCGGCCACTTGGACTCGCCGGGTGCGTAGTCAGGCCATCCTGGCCTGAGATCGTCAGGGCTGGAAGCCCTGACTACGCACGCCGCTGGCCGGGATTACGATCAAGGCCGCCTGGCGCGGCGCAGGACCACGGTGAAGTCTTCACGCAGATAGCCGGTCTCGATGGCGCAGACGGCCCCCAGGTCCTGGGCGAGGGCGAGCATCTCGTCCGGTTCCCAGTAGTTGAAGGTGTCGCAATCGTCGAGGCCGCGGAGCAGGTTGAAGAGAAAGCCGCCGCGCGAGGCCGCCAGACAGCGCGCGATGAATTGCCGGGTCTCATCGCGGGTGAAGGTGTTCATGGCGCCGCTGCAGACGTAGTAGTCGGCCTCCGGCAGTGGGTCTTGCAAGGCGTCGAGCAGCAGGATTTCCTGGCGCGTGCGGGCGCGGGCGAGTTCGACCATGGGGGCGACCACGTCGATGCCGAGATAACGTCCCGGCAGTGCCCCTGCCGATTTCAGGTAGGTATAGAAGTCGCCCATGCCGCAGCCGACATCGACCAGGGTCAGGTCGGCCGGATCCGCGGGCAGCAAGCGGCGCAGCACATCGAACCGGACGCGTTGGGTGTGCGCCGATTCCCAATGGGCGCCCTCGGCGTTATGGCCGTAGCGCTCCAGTGCCAGACGGTAGAAGGCGTCGGTGTCGACTCTGGGCATGGGGCTTGGCCTGTGCGGCTCTGATGAAACCGCGTGATTGGCGAATTGGCATCGATCAAGATTCCGGCTCGCCGGGTGCGTAGTCAGGCCATCCTGGCCTGACACCGTCAGGGCTGGAAGCCCTGACTACGCACACCGCTGGCCGGGATTACGATCAAGGTCGGCGAACTATACCGGTCGTTGTTGGTTTTTCGTATTTCGTAAGCTGATGCTTGATGACTCTAACGAAAAACGAAAAACCGTTCGGTATAACGGCGGGCTCAGTCGACAAGTCGGTAATGGGCCCCGCAGTAGGGGCAGACGGCGGTGCCGTCGGGGGTGTTCTCGATCGGCAGGTAGACGCGCGGGTGCATGTTCCACAGTTTGTCGGCATGGCGCGGGCAGCACAGCGGCAAGTCGGCGCGGCTGACCGCGATGCTGTTTGCACTCTGATGCGCGGCGGTCGTGTTGGCTGGCTGAGCGGCGGCCTGGTGCATTGGGGGCTCCGGTGTCTGGATACGGTTGCGGCGCGTCCGGATCGGCGCTGACCCGGCGTCACGCCGGATCCGGGCCGGTCCGGAATCGGGTCAGGCCAGGGTCAGCCACTCCGGGTGCGTGTCCCGGCGGCCATGGACCTGATCGAAATAGAGCGTTTGCAGGCGCTCGGTGAGCGGGCCGCGGCCGCCCTTGCCGATGGTGCGGTTGTCGACCTCGCGGATCGGCGTCACCTCGGCGGCGGTGCCGGTGAAGAAGGCCTCGTCGGCAATATAAACCTCATCGCGTGTGATGCGCTTCTCCACCACCCGCAGACCCAGTTCCTCGCATAGGGCAAAGACGGTGCGGCGGGTGATGCCGTCCAGGGCGGAGGTCAAATCCGGGGTGTAGAGGACCCCGTCGCGCACGATGAAGATATTCTCGCCGCTGCCTTCCATGACATAGCCGGAGGTGTCCAGCAGCAGGGCTTCGTCATAGCCGTCGCGCATGGCCTCCTGCAGCGCCATCATGGAGTTCATGTAGTTCCCGTTGGCCTTGGCGCGACACATCGTGATGTTCACATGGTGACGGGTAAAGGACGACACGCGGATGCGGATGCCGTTCTTCATGTTGTCTTCACCCAGATAGGAGCCCCACTCCCAGGCGGCGACCATGCAGTGGACCTTGAGGTTGTCGGCGCGCAGGCCCATGCCCTCGGCGCCGTAGAAGCACATCGGACGGATGTAGGCGGAGGCGAGCGCGTTCTCCCGCACCACGGCACACTGCGCGGCCTGCAGGGCCGCGCGGTCCCAAGGCATGGGTATCCCCAGGATGTGGGCCGAATTGAACAGCCGGTCCGTGTGCTCCTGAAGACGGAAGATGGCCGCGCCGCGGTCGGTCTGATAGGCGCGGACGCCCTCGAAGACGCCCATGCCGTAGTGCAGGGTGTGGGTCAGGACATGCACCTTGGCCTCGCGCCAGGGCACCATCTCACCGTCCAGCCAGATCAGACCATCACGGTCCGCCATCGTCGCCATGTGCTACTCCGCTCGGGTCGGGGCCGGTGCCCCGCCGTGGTTGATTCCAGAAAAGTGCCGGTCGGCCGGCGTGCCCCTTCAATCGCCCATCAACTCCTGCCACAGGCCGCGGACGCGCGCGCGCTCCGGGAGCAGGGCGTCGTCGGGTACCGTCTTGGGTTGATCCTGCAAGGTACTGCGATGATAGGCGCCACGCAGGGCCTTGTAGGCCTCCGTGAGATCGGCCGTGGTTTGACCGGGCAGCAGGTTCAGCCGGGCCAGGGTTTCGAGTTGACGGATGTTGTCGGTCCAGAATGCCAGGTCCGGGTACTGCGCGGCCCACCGCAGGACCGAGTATTGAACCATAAACTCGATGTCGGCAATACCGCCGCGCCCTTGCTTGAGGTCGAAACGTCCGCGCCCGCTCTTGTCCAGGTTGTCGCGCATGCGTGCGCGCATCGCCCGGACATCCTCGCGCAGTGTCTCGGGATCGCGCGGCCGGCAGATGATCGCGTGGCGGATCAAGCCGTAGCGCTCGGCCAACGCGGCGTCGCCGGCCGTCGGCCGGGCGCGGATCAACGCCTGGTGTTCCCAGGTCCAGGCACTGTGTTCCTGATAGTCGGCGAAGGCGGTGAGTGAGCGCACCAACATGCCCTTGTTGCCGTCCGGGCGCAGGCGCATGTCCAATTCGTAGAGGATGCCCGACGGAGTGTGCGCGGTCATCATGTGGATCATGCGCTGGCCGAGCCGGTTGTAGAACTGCTCGGCGCTGATGGGTTTGGGTCCGTCGGTCTCGGCACCGGGCTGGATGCTGCCGTGGAGAAACACCAGGTCGAGGTCGGACCCGTAGCCCAGCTCCAGCCCCCCGAGCTTGCCGTAACCCAGCACCAGCAGGCCGGTGTCGGCGCCCTGCAGGCCCGCGGGCCGGCCGTGGCGCCTGGCCAGATGGGCGAAGGTCAGCGTCAGGGTGCGGGCGACCGCGACCTCGGCGATCTCGGTGAGGTAATCGCTGACCTTCATCAGTGGCACCACGCCGGTCAGGTCGGCGGCGGCCACCCGCAGCATGTTGCCGTGGGCGAACTGACGCAGCCGCTCCATCTGCTGGTCCAGGTCTTCCGCGTCGATCGGGGCGAGCAGGGCGGCCAGCTCCGCCTCGAGGTCATGGCGCCGCTGGGGGGTATAGAGTCGGCGCGGGTCGATCAGCTCGTCGAGCAGCAGCGGCTGGCGGACGATTTGCTCCGCGATCCAGGGGCTCATGCCGGTGAGCCGCGCGAGCTGCGTGAGGGCCATCGGCCGCTCCATCAGCATGGCCAGATACGCCGTGCGCCGCACCACCGACTCCAGCACGCGCAGGACGCGCTCCAAGGCCAGGTCCGGCGCCTCGCTGGCGGCAATGACCTGCAGCGCCAGCGGCAGCAACTGGTGGAGCCGCTCTCCGCCGCGGGTGCTCAGTCCCTTGCGGGCGGTGGCGTCGCGGAAGGTACCCAGCCGCTGCCAGGCCGCCTGAGGGTCCGTAAAGCGCGCGGCGGCCAGGACCTCCAGGGCGCGCGCGTCGTCCAGGGTGCCGCGCCACAGCGCGGTGAGGTCCGGGTCCAGGCCGGCGGGCTCGGTCGGGGGGGCCGCGAAGACCTGATCGAATTGATTCTGGACGCATTGCCGGTGCCCATCCAGGTCCTTGGCGAAGGTCTCCCAGTCGGCACAACCCATGGTGCGCGCCAGCCGTAACCGCCCCAGGTCATCGGCGGGCAGCAGGTGGGTTTGCCGGTCCCGGTAGGCCTGGATGCGGTTCTCCACCAGGCGCAGGAAACAGTAGGCGTCATCGAGTTGCTGCACGGCGACGGCCGGCAGCCGCCCGCGCTGTCCGAGCAGGGTCAGCACCCGGCGGATCGGGCGGGTCTGCAGGTCCGGATCGCGTCCGCCGCGCACCAACTGAAAGGCCTGGCCGATGAACTCGATCTCGCGGATGCCGCCCGGACCGAGCTTGATATTGGCGTCCATGCCTTTCTTGTAGAGTTCCTTGGCGATCATCTGCTTGAGATCACGCAGGGAGTCGATGGCGCCGAAGTCGAGATAGCGCCGGTAGACGAAGGGCCGCAGCAGGTTCTCGAGGGCGGCGACGGCCGGCGGGTCGCCGGTCAGGACGCGCGCCTTGATCATGGCGTAGCGCTCCCACTCGCGCGCCTGGGACTGGTAATAGTCCTCCAGCGCATCGAGCGCCATCACCAGTGGGCCGGCGTCGCCAAAGGGACGCAGGCGGGTATCCACGCGGAAGACGAAGCCGTCGACGGTCTGGTTGTCGAGCGTCTGCACCAGGCGCTGGGCGAGCCGCAGGAAGAACTGTTGATTGGTCAGTTCGCGCGGTCCGCCGCTCACCTGGCCTTGGGCGGGAAAGGCGAAGATCAGGTCGATGTCGGACGACAGATTCAGCTCGCGCGCCCCGAGCTTGCCCATGCCGATGACCAGCAGGTGTTGCTCGCGGGCCGGGCCGCCCGCCACGTCGGCCGGGTTAGCGGGATCGACCGGTGTACCGAGTTCGGCGCGCGTCCAGTCGTGGAGCCGCGCCAAGGCTTCGCGGATGCAGCAGTCGGCCAGTTCCGAGAGGTCTTCCAGGGTTTCGTCCAACCCGGCCAGGCCGCCCAGGTCGCGCCAGATGATGCGCGTCTGCTCGCGGCGGCGGAAACGCCGCAGGGCGCGCTGCAGGGCCGGCTCGTCGGTCACGCCGGCCAGCGCGCCGGCCAGCCGGGACGCGAGGTCACTGGGCTGATAGACCCGATCCAGATCGCCGCAGTCCAGCAGATCGGCGAACTCGGCCGGGTGGCGGGCCGCGGCCTGAGCGACGTATTCGCTGCCTTCCCAGACGCGCGTGCGGATAGCATCGAACACGGGGGCGGCGGGCCGCGCGCGGCCCTGGGTGGCGGCCCAGTCCAGCCACTGCTGCCACAGGCGGTCGGGGGCTTCCTGAAGTGCCGGCTCCGCGATCATCGTGTCCTGAATACCTGAGTAACCCGGTTCGGTGATCGGGAATGCCTGGTCCGCACCGGCCGCGGGACGTCCGGGTTCGCGTGGTTGCGCGGGCGCACCGGGCTGGCCTTCACAGGGGCTCGATGGCGTAATCGGCCTCCACCCGGGTCTCGCCGCCGCCGGGGACATCGATCACCTCGGAGGCGGTGTTGACGGTCTCTACGCACAGCATGAGGCGATAGTCCTCATCGGCCAGGTCATCCATGGCGCGGGCGGTCGCCACCCACGGGTTCCACACCACGCAGGTGGCGCTGTGGCGGCTGTTGATGCGGATGCGCCGCTCCAGCACCGGGTCTTCAATGGTCAGGGCCGGCGGCACCGACTCGTAGATACGGTTGACCTCGGCGGCGATCGTGATCGGCCCCTCCTGGGTGCGGATGGCGTTCTGCGCCCCGGCGGCCTTATCGATGTAGTTGCAGTCTTCCAGGCCCAGCACGCGCACCCGGGTGGCGTCGCCGACGCTGAAATAGGTGTGCAGGCCCTGGGTGATCTGGAAGGTCCGATCACCGGCATTGCGGGTGATCAGTTCCACACCCAGGGTGGCGCCGACGGTGATTTCCACCAACAAATTGAAATAATAGGGCCACAGGGCGCGGGTCCGGGCGTCGTCGGCCACGCCCAGGGTGATGCGGGTGGCGCCGCTCGGCAGCGTGCTGGTCGCCAGGACCGACCAGGGCCAGGCGCGCACGAAGCCGTGGGCCGGCCGGTCCAGTCCCGCGGGGTCGGCGCCGAACCAGGGCCAGCAGATCGGGATGCCGCCCTTGATCGCCTTACTCGGCGCGAAATAGGCGCGCTTGCTGACGAACAGCAGGTCGGTCGCGGCGCCCGCCGGACGGTAGGCCAGGACCTGGCCCGCGTAAGGTGAGACCAGGGCGGTCGCCAAGCCGTTGTCGATCTCGATCATGGTCAGACCGCCGCGTCCCGTGGTGAAACGCAGGGTTCCGCTGATCCCGAAATCAGCATTGAGAATGTCGATGTCCAAGATGAAGACTCCGGAAATGGGGTGTCCGCCGGGGGTTCATGGATCCTGCCCGAGAAGACGCAGGGTACCGCTCACGGGTGAAAACGGAAAGCTTAGAGCGATCCATGTGTTTACGCCAGAATCACAGCGCCGCCGCACCCCTGCCGATGATGCGGTACCGTTCAACAATCGCATTGGCTCGGTCAGGACTCGGGAATCCCTCTGGGGAGCGGCGTCCGTACAGACACCCGCTACTTGGGCAGGAATCCGGCCTCCGCCAGGCTGCGGATGATGGTCTCGATGACCTCGTTGATGGTGGTTTTCTCGGAGCCCGGGTCCATGGGCTGTGACCGCGCGGACCAGACCAGCTTCTCGCGGGCGACGTCATAGAGGTTGGTCTCGAGCTGGAGCACCGGGAAGTTGGCGTAATAGCCGGGTTCGGTGACATAGCCGTGGACCCGCTGGTAGTAGGGGTAGAGACTGCCGGAGAGGCTGGGGCTGACGAAGTTGCGGGACTGGACTTGGCTGGAGCGCCCGCCCACCAGGTGAGTGATGACGACACCTTGTGCGCCGGTGCCGGCAACCGCGCGCTTCACCGCCTTGACGTCCCCGAGACCGCCATCGGGCAGCAGGCCATGGCCGGCGCGCGCCGAGACCCCGCGTGCACGCAACGCGGCAACGAAATTCACCTCATAGGCGCGCCGCACCTTGCCGTTGGCCGCGACGCCGAACACGACCAGATTGCGGTAGGGCTTGGGTGTGACTCCGGGCGCGCTCCAGGTCACGGGAGCCGGGTTCGACGCGCAGCCGTTGACCAGCAGGGTAAGCAGGATGGCGCTGCACAGGGCCAGGGAGGCGGCGATGCCGGTTCGGGCTGGGCGCATGGCGATGATCCTCTAATGGCAGTCGGGAAGGTTCCCGTCCGGCCGCGGAGTTTGACCGCGAACGGGTCGCAGAGGCAAGGACCGCGGGGTTGATCGGCCGTCGCGAACTGTGTGTTGCCGGCTCAGCCGCCCGCTGCCGCGCGGGTCTCCGGGGCATATTCGAAGGCGTCGGAGAACAGGTGATCCCGAGGCAAGCCGCGGGCCTCGAAGGCGCGGCGGCCGGCCTCCACCATCGGCGGCGGCCCGCTCAGGTAGCAGTCGAATCCGCTCAGATCCGCGTGATCCGCCGCGACCGCCTCATGGACGAATCCGGTTCGTCCCTGCCAGTCCGGGTCGGGCTCCGAGAGGACCGGGGTGTAGGTGAAGTGCGGGTGCGCCCGCGCCCAGGCGAGCGGCAGGTCGGGGAGATAGAGATCGCGGCGCGCCCGCACCCCCCAGTAGAGTTGCATGGGGCGTTCGATCCCGATATGGAAGGCGTGCTCGATCATGGCTTTGAGCGGCGCGAAACCAGTGCCGCCGCCCATCAAAATGATCGGGCGGTCGGTGTCCTCGCGCAGAAAGAAAGTGCCGAGCGGTCCCTGGATGCGCAGGATGGTCTTTTCCTGCAAGTCATTGAACACATAGTCCGTGAACTGGCCCTGGGGCACGTGGCGCACATGCAATTCGATGGCCGCGTCGTCATGAGGGGCGTTGGCAATGGAGAAGGCGCGTTTGCGCCCGTCACGCAGGATGAAGTCCAGATACTGACCGGCGAAGAACTGGAGCCGCTGCTGCTCCGGCAGTTTCAGATAGAGGCGCACCACGTCATGACTCAGGTGCTCCTTACGGACGACGCGGCACGGCAGGGTCCGGACCTCGATCTGGGCGACGCCGCGGATCTGCGTCACGCCGAGGACCAGATCGGCCGTCGGGACCGCCTGGCAGGTAAGGCAGGTCCCCGGCGGTTTGCCTTCCAGGCCGCTCGTCGTGCCGCTCGGATAGTCGACCTGACCGGCGATGAGCTGGGCGGCGCAGGAACCGCAGGTGCCGTTGCGGCAGCCGTAAGGCAGCCCCACGCCCTGGCGCAGCGCGGCGGCGAGAATGGTCTCGCCGGGCGCCGCGTCGAAGTGCTGGTCGGCCGGCTCGGTGCGGATCTGGAAGCTCATGTCAGTCGACCGCCTTTGCGCCGGCGCGCCTTTGGGTGAATAATCCGAACGGATTACAAAGAAATGACTTCGGCGGGATTGTGGACGAAATCATCATTGTCGGCTGCGGATATGTGGGCACGCGTCTGGCCCGCCAATACCTGGACCTTGGCCTGTCCGTGACCGGTCTGGTGCAGAGTCCCGCCGGGGTCGAGCGCCTGGGCGCCGCCGGGATCCCGGCGCGTCGCGTCCAACTGGCGCAGGGCAGCCTGACGGCAACGGAGCCCCTTGGCGCCCTGGACGGCGCCCGCGTCTTCCATCTGGCGCCGCCGTCGGTCGCGGGCAGCGAGGACCAGCATACCCGCTGTCTGGTCGATGCGTTCGCGCGGACCGGTCACCCGCGCCGGGTGGTCTACATCAGCACCACCGGTGTCTATGGCGACTGTCAGGGGGCCTGGGTGGATGAGTCCTGGCCGGCCCGCCCCGGGGCCGATCGCGCGCGCCGCCGCTGGGATGCCGAGCAGACCCTGAGGCGCTGGAGCGCGGCGAGCGGGGGTGAACTGGTGATCCTGCGGGTCGCCGGAATCTACGGCCCGGACCGGCTCCCGTTGGAGCGTATCCGCCAGGGCCAGCCGCTGGTGCGGCCGCAGGAGTCGCCTTTCAGCAACCGCATCCATGTGGACGATCTGGTTGCGGCCTGTGTCGCCGCGATGGAACGCGGCCGGCCGGGTGCCGTTTACAATGCGTGTGATGACGCGCCGAGCACCATGACCGACTATTTCCTGGCGATTGCCGACGCCGCGGGTCTGGCGCGCCCGCCATTGATTCCGATGGCGGAGGCGGCCGGTCAGGTCTCCGCCGGGATGCTGTCCTACCTGGCTGAATCGCGACGTCTGCGCAATCGCAAGCTGCGCGAGGAGTTGGGTTTGAGTCTGCGGTATCCCAGTCTGGCGGACGGGCTGCGCGCCTGTGGCATCGTGCGTGGCGACTGACAGCGGGATGACAAGCAGCTAGACTTCAAGTCCGCTCGGGCGCTGTTCAGGGGTTACCTGGACCCGTCCGGCGGTCGTTTTCGACCAGATCGAGCCAGGAGACTTATCCGTGAGCCCAACCATCCGATCGTCCGCCTTGGCGACCGCCCTGATCGCGGTCATGTCGCTGTCGGCGCCAGTCAGCGCTGTGGATGACAGCAGCTTCAACTACGAAACCACCAAGGATCTGCTCGCCGTCTGTGCCGCCGGCATGGATGCGCAGGCTCAGGTCGCGGCGGCTTTCGGCTGCCGCGCCTTCATTGAAGCGACGGTGCAGTACCACGACGCGGTCAGCGACCGTAAGAAGATGAAACGGCTGATCTGCTACCCCAAGGATGCCACCATTGCCGGTGCCCGCGACGTTTTTCTCGCCTGGGGTCAGAAGAACGCGGACAACGCCAAACGGATGAACGAACTGCCCGTCGTAGGTCTGGTGCGGTCTCTGGCGCAGGCGTACCCCTGCCGATGAGCCGCCCGGTTCAACATTTCTTCTCGTCGCATCATTACCCGGAGCTTTTCATGAAACCGATCGCCATTCTCCTCCTTGCCGCGGCTGCCGGGCTGGCAATGACCGGCTGCGGCGACACCTCCCGTGCGCGGGTCGCCACCGGGACCGGCATGGGTGCCGCCACCGGTGCCATCATCGGCTCGTTCAGCGCGAATGCCGGCACCGGCGCCCTGATCGGCGCCGGGGTCGGTGCCCTGGGCGGCGTCCTGGTGGACGAGCACGCCCGCGGCAGCTTCAATAACTGAGATCATCCGCCGGTCCGTCGCTGCGACGGGCCGTTTTGCCGCGGCCACGCGTAACAATTCCTTAAGGACCCGATCGATGCAAGCCAACTCAGCGTTCATTCATGCCCTGGCTGCCGCCGGGATTGCCTTGGCCTTGGGCCAGCCGGCCGTGGCCGTGGAAAATGCGGATTTCCGCTTCGATACCACCAAGGACCTGTACGCCGTCTGCGCGGTGCCGTCCAACGCTGCCGAGTATCCGATGGCACACCAGGCGTGCCGTGCGTTCATCGAGTCCGCAGTGCAATACCACGATGCAATCAGCAAGCCGAAGCAGATGAAGCGACTGATCTGCTATCCGGCGAACGCCACCATCGAGGAGGGTTTGTCGGCCTTCAATGCCTGGGCTGCGGCCAAGGCCGGTGACGCGACGCTGATGGGCGAGCCGCCGGTGGTTGGTTTGATCCGCGCACTCGCGGCCAAGTATCCTTGTAAGGGCTGACCCGCCGCGTCCCAGGCGCCCCCGGTCGCGGCCGCGGGCAACCTTTCTCAGATACCAGGAACTCTCATGAACACCTTTGCGATAAAGACTGTCGGCGTCCCCAAGGCCCTGATCGGCGCGGTCCTGATCACCACGCTGCCGCTGGCCGGATGCGGCAACACGACCGGGACACGTTCAGCGACCGGTGCGCTCATGGGTGCCGCGGGCGGTGCGCTGATCGGTTCATTGACCGCTCAAGCCGGGGCCGGCGCCCTGATCGGGCTCGGCGTGGGCGCCCTCGGCGGCTACCTCTATGACCAGCACCTCAAAGGCAATATCGACTGATCGGGAGGCGCCGGTGAAGGCTATTGTCGTGACCGTCCTGCTCACGGCCGCCCTGGTACTCTCCGGTTGCGGGACCACCGCTCGGGCCAGGCAGGCCAGTGGGACGGCCTTGGGCGCCGGCGTCGGCGCGATCATTGGGTCTTTGAGTGCCGATGCCGGTCAGGGCGCCCTGCTGGGCGCCGCCATTGGCTCCCTGGGCGGGGTGTTGATGGACGAGTATCGTACCGGTGGGTTCGGTCCCTAGCGTTTCGTTGCGTTTTTTTACTCAAACGACGGTTGACGCACCGACCCTGATACACTACTTTTCGCCCTGTTTCCATTGCCGCCAGACGCCAGGGTTCCAATCGACCGACAAGACACTACCCTATCGCCCCTCCGGAGTCCCTCCCGGGGCATGTCTTTGGGACCCGACCCGTCCGAAAGCCGAAGTCAGCGCCGATGCAGGCGCCGTCTGAAGGTTGCCGGACCCACTCCCGATCCATCCCCAGGCCCGATTCCGATCGCGCGATGCGGTTTGTCTCCGCGTGTCCTACCCTTGTGGCATCGCATACCGCATGTGCGGCATGCCGTCGGCAGCGACGGCGGGCAGTTCTCAGTTTCCGACGAGCGGACTTGTGTATTGGTCGCTCGGCGGGTTTCCTCCGACCAATGCACACGAACGTGAGAGACAGCGATGAGGATCTACGTAGGCAACCTGTCGTATAGCGTCACTGATGAGGATCTGCGCGAGGCCTTCGGCGAATACGGCGAACTCGCCGCCGCCGAGGTCATCAAGGACAAATTCTCTGGTCAGTCCAAAGGATTTGGGTTTGTCGATATGCCCAACAACGCGGATGCGGATACCGCAATCAAGGAGTTGAACGAGTCCGTCTACAAGGGCCGTAAGCTCACCGTCAACGAGGCCCGTCCGCGCGAGCAGAATCGTCCGCGCGGCGGCGGCGGAGGTGGCGGGGGAGGCGGTGGTTGGGGCGGCGGCGGTGGCGGGCGCGACCGTGATCGCGACGGCGGCGGCCGTGAGGGTGGCGGGCGCTACTGAAGCCGGAACCTGGTTGACGGATCGGCCGCTGGCGTTTGCGGGCGACCGATCCTGAAGTTGCTTGAGGCGCGTTGGTGTCGTTGTCGAAGAAGCGATTCAACGACTATTTCCCGCTCCACGCCCCGCGCCAGACCGGTCATGCGCGCGGACCATCAATGCCCAGATCCCCCCAGATTCGATCGACCCGTTCGCGCACCGCGTCATCCATACGAATCGGGCGTCCCCACTCGCGCGTCGTCTCCCCAGGCCATTTGTTGGTCGCGTCGAATCCGATCTTGGACCCGAGACCCGACACCGGCGAGGCGAAGTCGAGATAGTCGATCGGGGTATTCTCGATCAGCACCGTATCGCGTGCCGGGTCCATGCGCGTGGTCATGGCCCAGATGACATCCTTCCAGTCGCGGGTGTTCACATCGTCGTCCACCACGATGACGAACTTGGTGTACATGAATTGCCGCAGAAAGGACCAGACGCCCATCATCACGCGCTTGGCATGGCCTGGGTATTGCTTCTTCATGCTGACGACGGCGAGCCGGTAAGAACAGCCCTCGGGCGGCAGATAGAAGTCCTCGATCTCCGGGAATTGCTTTTTCAGGATTGGCACGAAGACCTCGTTCAGTGCGACCCCGAGGATGGCGGGCTCATCCGGCGGCCGGCCCGTGTAGGTGCTGTGATAGATCGGGTCGGCGCGCTGGGTGATGCGGTCGATGGTGAAGACCGGGAAGCGGTCGACCTCGTTGTAATAGCCGGTGTGGTCGCCGAACGGGCCTTCGGGCGCCAGATCGTCCGGATGGATGTGGCCCTCAAGGACGATTTCGGCGCTGGCCGGGACTTGCAGGTCGGAGCCCAGGCAGGCGGCCAGTTCGGTCCGGCTGCCGCGCAGCAAGCCCGCGAAGGCATACTCCGACAGGGTGTCGGGCACCGGTGTCACCGCCCCCAGGATGGTCGCCGGGTCAGCGCCCAGGGCCACCGAAACCGGGAAGGGCTGGCCCGGATGCGCGCGCTGGAAGTCCCGAAAATCCAGGGCCCCGCCGCGATGGGCGAGCCAGCGCATGATGACGCGGTTGGGTCCCAGCACCTGCATCCGGTAAATGCCGAGATTCTGTCGCGACTTCTCCGGGCCGCGGGTCACCACCAGGCCCCAGGTGATCAGGCGCGCGGCATCTCCAGGCCAGCAGTGCTGGATCGGGTAGCGTCCCAGGTCGACCTGATCGCCAACGAAGACCTGCTGCTGACAGGGGGCGTTGCGTCGCACCTTCGGAGCCATGTCCAGGACTTTCTTGAAGATCGGCAAGGCGGCCCAGGCTTCACGCATGCCCTTGGGCGGGTCCGGCTCCTTGAGGAAAGCGAGCAGTCGCCCGACCTCGCGCAAGGCTTCGACCGACTCCTCGCCCATCCCGAGCGCGACCCGCTTGGGCGTGCCGAACAGGTTGCCCAGCAAGGGAATCCGTGACCCTTTGGGCCGCTCGAACAGGAGCGCGGGACCGCCGGCGCGCAGGGTGCGGTCGCAGATCTCGGTGACCTCGAGGTAGGGATCGACCTCGGCCCGGACGCGCTTGAGTTCGCCGCGTCCTTCCAGTTGCTCGATGAAGTCACGGAGATCGGCGTATTTCATGGGCTGAGGTCGGCTGAGTGCGGGCCGGCATGATCGGGCATTGCGCGGCTCGGCTCAAGCCGCGGGCGCCTCAGTCGTACTTGATGTCTGAAACCCCGCAAACCTGAGTGTGCTTGTCTGGTATCTGACATTCCAGGGGGCTGTGCGGTTGCAGGCGCGGATCAAGAGGGCTTCCCCGATGCGATTTCTCCTGATATACTATCGGCATAAATATTGCTTTAATATGACAAAGCAAGTTGGACCGTAGGTCAGCCGGGCGCTGCTGTACCGGATCTTCGTACGTGCCGACCGTTGCCGCGAACGAACGCATGTGTGTACCCGAGGGTTTCATTCTCGTTCTAGGTCCGGCCGTTGCGGTTTGGCAGGCGGGTTGTATCGGTGACCGGGTTTGCGGGTTCCAGGCCGACCACGTCTCGCAAGATCGTTGGTCGGCTATACCCTTAAAAAATGACTACTTGAATAGTAATATGAAAGCCCAACTTCGCCAGCCTTGTGCAGGCTGGGGCTTGGCAAACTTCCAGCCGCGAATGAACTTCACAGCACCGATGATCAGCCCTGTCTCGTTTGACGCGGCTGGCATTTAGGCGATTCGTGTAGAATTGCCGAGTGCGGACGCGATCCCCGGTTCGCCGGGAGAATGTGTGCCGCAGATGAAGACCGCGCAGACGGTCGTAGTGCGCTGACCGAGGGCCCGAGGCCAGGCGGCTCAGCCAAGCTGTCCACCAAGACGACCAAAGAGATCTAGAGGAGCATCCCGATGACCAGACAAGACCACGAGAGCGCCGCGCTCGCCGACGACGAGCAGACGTGGGGCAAAGGCAATACGCCCGAGGTCTCATGGGCGGGCTTTACTGCCGGTCCCTGGCAGCACGAGATCGACGTGCGCGATTTCATCCAGCGCAACGTCACGCCCTATACCGGCGACCATCAGTTCCTGGCGGGCGCCACCAAGGCCACCAAGGCGCTATGGAACCGCGTAATGGAACTGCGCAAAGAAGAGTTCGAGAAAGGCGGCGTACTGGATGCCGACACCAGCGTGCCGTCGGACCTGCTGTCGCATGGTGCGGGCTATATCCAGCCATCGCTCGAATCGATCGTCGGCCTGCAGACCGACAAGCCGCTCAAGCGGGCGATCATGCCCACCGGCGGCGTCAAGATGGTGGTCGATGGGCTCAAGGCCTACGGCTATAAGATCGATCCGGCGATCCAGGAAATCTTCGGCCGCTATCGCAAGTCGCACAATCAGGGGGTCTTTGACGCCTATACGTCCGAGATGCGGGCGATCCGCAAGTCCGGCATCATCACCGGTCTGCCGGACGCCTATGGCCGTGGGCGGATCATCGGCGACTACCGCCGCGTTGCCCTGTATGGTGTCGATCGCCTGATCGCCGAGCGTGAAGAGCAGAAAGACATCAGCGACGCGGCGCGCATGAGCGAAGAGGTCATCCGTGAGCGCGAGGAGCTCAGCGATCAGATTCGCGCGCTGAAAGACCTCAAGGTGATGGCTGCCAAGTATGGCTATGATATCTCCGGACCGGCCAACACGGCCCAGGAAGCCATCCAGTGGCTCTATTTCGGTTATCTCGGCGCCATCAAGGAGCAGAACGGTGCCGCCATGTCGCTGGGGCGTACCTCGACCTTCCTCGACATCTACGTGGAGCGCGATCTGAAGGCGCGTCGCCTGACCGAGAGCGAGGCGCAGGCGCTGTTCGACCAGTTTGTAATCAAGCTGCGGCTGGTGAAGTTCCTGCGGACGCCGGATTATGACGCGCTGTTCTCGGGCGACCCGACTTGGGTGACCGAGTCCATCGGCGGCATGAGTTCCGACGGCCGCACGCTGGTGACCAAGTCGTCCTTCCGCTTCCTGCATACGCTCGAGACCCTGGGCGCTGCGCCGGAGCCGAATCTGACGGTCCTGTGGTCGCACGCGCTGCCGCAGGGTTTCAAGGATTTCTGTGCGCTGACCTCCATCCGCACCTCATCGATCCAGTATGAGAACGATGACCTGATGCGCGGTTTCTGGGGGGACGACTACGGCATTGCCTGCTGTGTGTCGCCCATGCGGATCGGCAAGCAGATGCAATTCTTCGGCGCGCGCGCCAATCTTGCCAAGTGCATGCTCTACGCCCTGAACGGTGGGCGCGACGAGTTGACCGGCGAGCAGATCGGGCCAGCCCTGGAGCCGATTTCCTCCGACGTGCTGGACTACGACGAGGTGATCGGACATTTCCTGCCGATGATGGACTGGCTGGCGCGAACCTATGTCGGCGCGCTCAATGTCATTCATTACATGCATGACAAATATTCTTACGAGCGGCTGGAAATGGCGCTGCATGACAAGGATGTGCTGCGCACCCTGGCCTGCGGCATGGCCGGCTTGTCCGTGGTGGCCGACTCGCTGGCCGCGATCAAATACGCCAAGGTCACGGCGGTGCGTGACGAACGCGGCCTCGCCCAGGACTTCATCATCGAGGGCGATCCGCCGCGCTTCGGCAACAACGACGAGCGAGTCGACGCGATTGCCCGCTGGGCCATGGAAGCCTTCATGGAGAAGCTCAAGAAGATCCCGGCCTATCGCAATGCGGTGCATACCCAGTCGATCCTGACCATCACCTCCAATGTGGTCTACGGCAAGAAAACGGGGGCAACGCCGGACGGACGCAAGAAGGGTGAACCCTTTGCGCCCGGCGCCAATCCGATGAGCGGCCGTGACTTCAAGGGTGCCCTGGCGTCCATGTCCTCGGTGGCCAAGTTGGATTACCGCCATGCGCAGGACGGGATCTCCTACACCTTCTCGATCGTCCCGAGTGCGCTCGGACCAGTGGAGTCGGACCAGATCGCCAATCTGACCGGGTTGCTGGACACCTATTTTGGTTTGAATCCACACAGCAACGGCGCTCAGCACATCAATGTCAACGTGCTGGAGCGTGAAGCCCTGCTGGATGCCATGGAGCATCCGGAGAAGTATCCGCAGCTCACCATCCGGGTGTCGGGGTACGCGGTTAACTTTGTCAAGCTGACGCGCGAGCAACAGCTCGATGTGGTCAACCGCACCTTCCATGGCTGCTGTGCCTGAAGTCACTGCGGTGGACGGCTACGTCCACTCCGTTGAGACCGCCGGGACCGTTGACGGTCCCGGCGTGCGCTTTGTCGTGTTTCTGGCCGGCTGTCGTCTGACCTGCCTCTATTGCCATAACCCGGACACGCAAAAGCTCGGTGGCGGGCGGCTCCTATCGAGCCGTGCGTTGCTGCAGGAGATCGCGGAGTACAAGCCCTATCTGATGCATACCCACGGCGGGGTGACCGTCAGCGGCGGTGAGCCGCTGGTGCAGCCCGCGTTCGTCGAGGCGGTCTTTCAGGGCTGCAAGGATCTGGGGCTGCACACGGCATTGGACACCAGCGGTTTTCTCGGCGCACGTGCGTCGGATGCGCTGCTCGATGCCACTGATCTGGTGTTGCTCGATATCAAGTCCGGTCTGCCCGGGTTGTATCAACGGGTGACCGGCGTGCCGCTCCAGCCGACGCTGGAGTTCGCCCGACGACTGGAGGCCAGGAAGCAACCGGTCTGGGTGCGATTCGTTCTTGTTCCCGGTCTGACCGATGGCGAGGACAACATCCGTGCCGTTGCGCGCATCGTGGCCAAACTCACGAATGTCGAGCGCGTCGAAGTGTTGCCCTTCCATAAAATGGGCGAGCACAAGTGGGATGAGATGGGCATGGAGTACAAGCTCAAAGCGACGCCATCGCCAACCAGGGAGCAGCTTGAGCACGCGGATGCAATATTCCGTGCTGAGGGTGTGGTGACCGCGTCGTCAGGGTAGTGCGCGCAATGCTCCGGGCGATCCGCAGCGCGCGTTGTGGCATCGTTACCCGAGTCGCCGCGCCGGACCTGCGGCTCCCAAGCCCCGACCCGCTTGGCTGAGCGGATTCGGTTGCAGATTAAGAGGATATCCGGAACAAAATATGCTAAAACTGACAAATCCTATAATTTACAACGCTTAATCTATCAAGTGCCGAAAGCGCCGTATTGTCAGAGTTCAGTAACATATCAAGAAATTGCAAACGGTTGTCTTTAATATGC
>NZ_CAIZIZ010000506.1 GCF_903933125.1 uncultured Lamprocystis sp.
GTGACGGCTGGTGTTTTGGTCGACTTCAGACGATACCGCCGGTCTCCCGCTGCCGCCACCTCCGCAGGAGCCGCCGGCCCTGGTCCAGCCCACCCGTGCACAGCGCCCGGCCTCAGGCAAAAATGGCCAAAGTCGAGTTACCGTGCAAGGCGCGCAGCGACCCCGTGGGAGCGGCGTCCCGCCGCGACGGGGCCGGATGCATCGCACTATATTCGGTGTCTGGCATTTTTCTAGGCGCTGCCGTCGCGGGACACGCCGCGGCGTTTCGAAGCGCTGAAGTTCACCAGTGCGCCGCCGGCGCCATACACCGCGCCGGCGACCGCGCCGATCAGCCCCAGACTAAGGAGTTGCGGCAGCAGGCCGGCCCGGCTGGCGGCAGTCGGCGCGGCGGCGACCGGATCACCCAGCAGCCAACCCCAGCCCAGGACCGGGAGCGCAACCACCAGCCAGCCCAAGATCGCGCCCCCCAGGGCTCCCAGCGTGAATCCCCCCGCGCTCACGACAAGTTGGACGGGCGCGAGAACTGGATTGGACCGTCGTAGCGCAAACCAGGTAAAGACGCTTCCCATGGCCCCGGCGATCACCCACGCGACCACCCAGCCGAGGTCGAATCCGATCACCCCGTAAAGCCGGCCTACCACCGGCAGACCGAACTGCGCGGCCGCCAACAACCCGCAACCGCCGCCGAAACTCCAGCCGAAGAGGACCAATCCAAGCTGCGAGGAAGACATCCTGACGCGCCGCATCAATAGGGCGTAAACCATGAATCCGGCACCGATCAAACCAACCGCGGCACCGCTCACCGCACTGAACAGCGGATTGTCGATCGCGATCCGCGATGCCGTGGCGCCATCCAGGCCCGACAGCAGATAGATCCCCATGGCCGTGAGACCGATGACCCAGGCCATCGCCCACCCGAGGACACAGGGAACCAAGCCGACTCGCAACCCTGGTTGCGAGACCGCGGCCGATTTCGGTTTCGGCTTCGGTTTCGGCTTCGGTTCGTCCGGATCAGGCGCGCTCCGGGTGACCCGCGGCTGCAGAGGAGAGAGGCCGTCGAACAGAACATCGCCGCTCATCCCCCCGGCGGGTGCGTACGCCGCAATCGGCCGCTCGGCCGGTCGCCGGATCGGCTCCAGACGTTCAATCACTGCGGCGTTCCGGCCGGGTGCCGGGTGGAGCGCAACCACCGACCGCGCGGCCGACGGACCGGCAGACACCGCCGACCGCATCGGCCGCGGGGCGGTCGGCCGACCCCTGGGGGCTGGGTGCAACATGACGCGTAACGCCGAGTCCAGGACATCCAGCAACGGCGACTTGGAGTCACCCGCCCACCCGACGATATCGACCGGGTCGACGCTATGAAAGGCGCGCGGCAACTCCACCGGGTCCATGACCAGGGAGATCAGCGTGCGCTGCTCCAGCGCCATTTCGGCCCCGACAGCCGTCCAGCGATCCCGTGCCGAGGCGGCAGTCCAGACCGCGATCACGCAGGAGGCCGCGCTGAGGCGCGGTCGCGCGTGCTTCAACCAATCCCGCTGGGAACCAATGGGCGCGAGCCGTTCGATAACCCAGCCGCGGGCCTCAATCGCCTGGTGCAGCCGGTCCAGGCGGTCCCGCTGTGCGCCGTCCCCAATCAGTACGATGTCGGCCATCAGGCAAATACCACCCAGGTCGTCGCGATGTACTTGACCCCGGTCCGCACGACCGCCGCCCGGTGTTCGTGAGTCCAGAACGGGGGGAACAGCACCAGCTTGCCGCGTTGCGGACGCACGCTCACCTGCTGGTGGAGAAACTCGGTCTCGCCGCCGGGGCCGGGGCAGTCGTTGAGATACCACAGGGCCACGAGTTGCCGCCGGCTGAGCTCATGACTGCCGCCGTCCACGTGCCAGTGGTAATACTCCCCCGGCAGATACCGTTGAACCTGATAGCCCTCGTCCTTGAACGGCCCCTTGAAGTAAGGAAAGGTTTCGCGAAACTCCTTGATGGCCGCGGCCAGCGAGCGGAAGAACTCCTGGTCGACATCCTGCCAATCCGGTTTGTTGCTGACCACCAGGTCGGTGGTTCGCTTCACGCTCTGATCAGCGGTGCGCAACTGCCCCACCCGCCCGGCGTACTGGTGTTGGGGGTGCGCCTCGAAGCGCTCACAGACGGCGTCGCAGAAGCCGGGTGACAGGGCCAGGGGCCGCTCGAAGATCAGACTCAGCGGCTTGACCTCGCGGAGCGAAACCAAGGGGATCAGCGGACGTTCGGCAGAGACGCTCATGATTGGTGGTGGCCGGCGGCTTCGGGGGTGGTGCGGTCCAGGCGCGCCCGACGAATGGCCGTGATGCGGGCCTGGCGGATCTGTTGGGCGATGAGGCGGGGCTCCGCGGCCGCGACGGCGAGCGCCGCCACATCGACCGCCAGCGCCGCAGCGAAGAGACGACCCAATTCCGCGGCCTGGGGATAGGGTCGATCGGCGTACCCCGTCCGGCCGCGGAAGTCCGCCTCGCAGGCGGTCAGCATCTGGCGGAAGCGCTCGGGGCGGCGAAAGGCGTCGGTCCGCTCCAGGAGATCGAAAATCGTCGCCGGCCGCAGCTCCTCGACCGTGTGCACCAGCCCGTGGTAGCGGGCCGTGATGCGTGCCAGGGCGCGGTGGCGGTTGGGCACCCGCAGGCGATCACACACGGCCTCCAGCAGCGTGACACTGCGCTCCTCGTGACCGTGGTGACTCGGCCAGATCGCCGCCGGCGTGGTGCCCTTGCCGAGGTCATGACAGAGGGCGGCGAAGCGCACCTCGGGATCCGGCGAGAGTTGCGCCGCCATATCGAGCACCAGCATGGCATGCACGCCGGTGTCGATCTCGGGATGCCATTTTTCCGGTTGGGGAACCCCCCACAGGCGGTCCAATTCGGGCAGCAGGCGGGCCAGCGCGCCGCAGGCGCGCAAGACTTCGAAAAACCGGGAGGGCCGGGTCTCGCCCAACGCCTTGCTCAGTTCCTGCCACACCCGCTCGGGCACCAAGGCATCCACCTCTCCCGCGGCGACCATGGCCCGCATCAGGTCCAGGGTCTCGTCGGCGACGCGAAAGCCCAGCGGCGCGAAACGGGCGGCGAAACGGGCGACCCGCAGAATGCGCACCGGATCCTCGGCGAAGGCCGGGGAGCAATGACGCAGCACCCGCGCCTGCACATCGGCCAGGCCGCCGAAGGGATCGATCAGGGTGCCTTCCGCCGAACGCGCCAGCGCATTGATGGTCAGGTCACGGCGGCGCAGGTCCTCCTCCAGGGTTACCGAGGGGTCGGCGTGCACGACAAAGCCGCGGTAGCCGGGGGCGGTCTTGCGCTCGGTTCTGGCCAAGGCGTACTCGTCCTTGGTCCGCGGATGCAGGAAAACGGGAAAATCCCGGCCCACCTGCTTGAAGCCGCGCCGCTCCAGGTCATCCGCAGTTGCGCCGACGACCACATAATCCCATTCGTTGGGAACATGACCGACCAGTTGATCGCGCACGGCACCGCCGACCAAATAGACCTCGAGACCATCGGCGGCATCCACCGGGCGCGGACAGGGAACAGCAGACATCGGCGTCAGACCTTGGGCGGCCGGCCGTCGAGCGCAGTGCCGATGGCGGCAGAAGACGTAGCGACCCCGGCGGATCGTGTTTCCCGATCACCACCGAAGTGTTTGCGCAGCGCCGTCCAGACCCGCTGGAGCCCGTGCCACACCTTGGGGAACAACCAGATCAGGAGCAGGAAGAACAGCGCCAGAGCGACCAGGAACACCGCCGGATGTTTCAGCGCCAGCAGCAGTCCGCCGATCACCCCGAGGTCCTCGGTGACCGAAGCGATCCAATTGGTGAAGGGCTCCGGCGAGGTATTGATCAGCACCCGGGTACCCGCCTTGGCGGCATGACTGACCGCGGCAACACCGCCGCCAAGCAGGAGTGCGGCGGTATCTCCGAGCGGAGTCATGGGACCCAGGTCGCCCACCGCGCCCATCGCCATCAGGGCCCCGGCCGGGATACGGATAAAGGTATGCACGGCATCCCAGATGCTATCCACACCGGGGACCTTATCGGCGAAGAACTCGGCGAGATACATGGTACCGGCGGCCAGCAGGACCAGCGGATCGGACAGGATCTCCAAGCCGGCCGGCAGATCGACCGCCCCAGTGGCCCCCATCAGCCCGAGCACCAGGATCGCGGCATACAGGTTGATCCCGCTCGCCCAACTGGCACCGAGGGCTAAGGCAAGGTTCTGGGTCAAGTCGTCCACGGCTACCTCGCGCAGATGCGGATATGATTATTTTATTATAGGGTAGCCGCGACGTCTCGGCCCCCTCGAACAGCCGGCCCTTGCCACCGTCGCCCCCCCAACCGCGGGCCGGTTGACACGGCCGGCAGCGCGATCCGCGAGTTGGCGCGTTCTTCGCGCTAGAATACCGCCCCCGTCAATCCAACGAGTGATCCGACCATGCGGTATATCGGCTATCTGCTCCTGTTTGCCCTGATCGCCTTCGGCGTCTGGCCCTACTACTACGTGTTCAAACTGGACAGCGCCCTGAGCCAGGAAGATACCACCGAACTGGCCGTGCTGGTGGACTTGCCGGCCATCCGCGCCAATTACAAGGCACGCATCGGCGCGGGCGCGAACCAACTGCTGCCCAGCGCCGACCCGAACAGCGCCATGGCCTGGATTCGCCAGAACCTGGAGCGGTTGGGTGACTCGGCACTCGACCAGGCCATCACCCTGCCCTGGGTCCAGGAAACCTTGCGCCAGGCCGTCACCGACGCGACCAACCAGACCCCCCCTTACCTGCTGGGCGGAATCGACTTCGCCTTCTTCGAGTCCTACAACCGCTTCCTGATCCGCATCGGCGAGTTGGGTCAGGATCCAACCAACGTGCGCCTGTCGCTGGAAGGCTTCGACTGGAAGATTACCGACATCATCCGGTGAGTCTCGCTGATCGGGCCTTGATCGTGGTTCCGGCCAGTGCACGGGAGTAACAATATGCCCGTCCCCCGTGGGAGCGGCGTCCCGCCGCGATGCGGTGCCGCGGTGACATCGAACGCTGCGGTGACGCGCCCGACCCCGTCGCGGCGGGACGCCGCTCCTAAAAGGTCGCTACGCAACTTTGGTCAACCTTTTCCCGAAAATCACCTTAAACCCGCCCCTATCCCAAGACCATGTCCGCATATCAGGCGCGATGGCGCTATCCCGGCCGGGGAGTCCGCGGCAGTCTCCGCCATGCGCCGGGTGGTGCATGACGGGTACACGCGCTCGCTGCGGGGCGGTTCACCGTGACGGGAGGGGACAGCAAGGCGCGCAAGACCGAGATCATCGGGTTGTTGTATGGTTACCGTTAAGAACGCGACACGGCACGCAAGACATGCTGCAACTGACATTCGGCCCCCTCGATCAGGACCTCATCGCCCGGATCCAGGCAGCCGAATCGGCACAACTGGAGGTCTGGCTGGACCGGGTGCTGACCGCCACCGGACAGCGCGAGGTCTTCGACCCCCACTGACGACCGGGCACCACTGACGCCCGCCCCGCAACCAGGAGACCACCCGATGGCCAAACGCCCCGGCGGCGAGCTCGCAACCCGGCCGCTGCACTTCATCTGGATCGCCGACTGCTCCGGCTCGATGGCTGCCGACGGCAAGATCCAGGCGCTCAACACCGCGATCCGCGAGGCCCTGCCGCACATGCGCGCGGTGGCCGACGAGAACCCCAACGCCGAGGTTCTGGTGCGCGCCCTGTCCTTCGGGAACGGCGCCCACTGGCACTGCTCCCAGCCGACCCCGGTCGCCGACTTCAAGTGGACAGACCTCCTGGCCGACGGGTTGACCGATATGGGCCGCGCACTGCGCCTGGCGGCCGAACAGATGCATATGCCCCCGATGACCGACCGCGCCCTGCCGCCGGTGCTGGTGCTGATCTCCGACGGGCAGCCGACCGACGACTTCGCCAGCGGGCTCGCCCAACTCATGCAGGAGGCATGGGGCAAGAAGGCGGTGCGCATCGCCGTGGCCATCGGCCGGGACGCGGACACCGAGGTCTTACAGCGTTTCATCGGTCACCCCGAACTAAAACCACTCCTGGCCAACGACCCCGAGTCACTGGTGCGGCACATCAAGTGGGTTTCCACAGCGGTGCTCAAGTCCGCCTCGGCCCCGGCCAGCCAGGCCGGCGGGCTCCCGGCCGGACAGAACGTGCCGATCCCGACCCCGCCCGTGGTGCCCACCGACCCCCAGGCAGCGGATGATGTCTGGTAAACCGGTGAGCGGCGGGGCGGCGGGACCCTGGCACTGGCTGAGCGCCAGCGTGCGCGGGGCCGCCCACCACCGCAGCGGCCTGCCGAACCAGGACGCCGTGCGGGTCGCCCGCTGCCCGCTCCCCGATGCCGCAGAGGGCACGGACGCCCCGGCCCTGGTGCTGGCCCTGGCCGACGGCCACGGCAGCGCCCGCAGCTTCCGCAGCCGCGAAGGCGCCCGGCTCGCCGTCGCGGTCGCCCTGCGCGCCGCCGCTGGGCTGCCCCCCTCGTCCGCGCCGTCGCGGCGTAAGCGCTGGGCAGAAGAACAATGGCCGACTACGCTGGTCCGCGGCTGGCAAGCGGCGGTCGCACAGCGGCTGGCGCGTCGCACCTTCACCGCGGCCGAACTCGACCCCCTGGACGCACCCGGCCGGGCAGCTGTCGCGAGCCATCCCGCCCTCGCCTACGGCTCGACGCTGCTCGGCGTCATCGTCACCCCCGAGGCCATCCTCTACCTGCAACTGGGCGACGGCGACCTGCTGACGGTCGGCGTGGACGGGACCGTCGCGCGCCCCCTGCCGCCGGACGCCCGCCTGCTCGGCAATGAGACCACCTCACTCTGCGCGCCCCGGGCCGCCGAGGACGTGCGCGTCTACTGCCAAACCCTGGCCGGCGCGCCGCCCGCCCTGATCCTGGCTGCGAGCGACGGCTATGCGAATGCCTTCCGCGACGACGCCGGCTTCCTCCAGGTGGCACAAGACCTCTGGGACCTGCTCCGCACCGGGGGCGAGGCCGCCGTGCGTCCGCATCTGCGCGACTGGCTCGCTGAGGCCTCCCAGCAGGGCAGCGGGGACGACATCAGCGTCGCCATCCTGTGGCGGGCCGCACCGATTGCAATCGCGAGCACTGCGGCAGATCCGAGCCCGGCCCACCAGCCCCCAAGGACAGCACCATGCACCAACTCCTGACTCTCGGCAGCACCCACCAGACCGCCAGCGGACACCCCTGCACTATTGAGGCCTTCTTGGGCGGCGGCGGACAAGGCGAGATCTACCGCGTCCGGGTCGAGGACCGACCTCTGGCGCTGAAGTGGTACTTCCCTGAGCAGGCCACCGTGGCCCAGCGCCGGGCGCTCGACACCCTGATTCACAAGGGTCCGCCCGGCCCCGGCTTCCTATGGCCGCTGGAACTACAAGACAGCGCCGCCGCCGACTTCGGCTATCTGATGCCGCTGCGCGAGGCCCGTTTCCGCGGCATCGTCGACCTGATGAAGCGGCGCATCGACCCGAGCTTTCGGGTGCTCGCCCTGACGGGGCTGCAACTCGCCCAAGCCTTCCTCGCGCTGCACACTCAGGGGTTCTGCTACCGCGACATCTCGTTCGGCAACGTCTTCTTCGACCCCGACAACGGCGACATCGCAGTCTGCGATAACGACAACGTGGCCGTCGACGGCGGCGGGGCCAGCGGCATCTTGGGCACCCCGCGCTTCATCGCCCCCGAGATCGTCCGCGGCGAGGCCGCCCCCGGGATCCAGACAGACCTCTTCTCGCTCGCCGTCCTGCTCTTCTATCTCTTCCATATCCACCATCCGCTGGAGGGCCGCCGCGAGGCCGCCATCCGCTGCTTCGACCTGCCGGCCATGACCCGGCTTTACGGCACCGAGCCACTCTTCATCTTCGACCCCGCCGACGACGGCAACCGCCCGGTCCCGGGGCTGCACGACAACGCCCTGGCCCACTGGCCGATCTACCCCGAATTCCTGCGCAACCGCTTCACCCAGGCCTTCACCGCCGGCCTGCGCGACCCTGCCGAGCGTGTGCGCGAGAGCATCTGGAGTGGCGCCCTGGCCCGACTCGCCGACAGCATCTACTACTGCGGTCACTGCGGCGCCGAAAACTTCTACGACGCCGGAGGCCCGGCCGCCACCGCGCCCGGTATCTGCTGGTCCTGCCGCACGGCCCTGACCCTGCCCTACCGTTTGCGGCTCAGCCTGCCGGGGACGGGCGCGCACCAAGTGGTCATGCTCAACCACGACACCCGGCTCTACCCGCACCACCTGGACCCGAGTCGCCGCTACGACTTCGGCGAGCCAATCGCCGCGGTTGAGCGGCATCCGAGCGACCCCGGACGCTGGGGACTCAAGAACCTGGGGTCTGCCAATTGGGTCATGACCCGGTCCGATGGTCAGTTGCGCGATGTCGAGCCCGGGCGTAGCGCCGGGCTGACGCCTGGCGTGCGGCTCGCACTGGGCCGGGTCGAAGCCGAGATCGCCGGCTGACGACACCGAGAGACACCGACCATGGAACAAACGGCTCGCGATACCCTGTGCACGCTGATCCGGCGCTACGGCCATGACCTGAGCGAGGACCCGGCCCGCTGCCAGGGAATGCTGAACGATTTGCTGCGGGGGGAGCACAGGCGCGAGGTCTTCGTTCTCGTCAACGCGCTAAAGCTGGGTATCGCGGCCGAGCTGCTGCAGAGCAGCGGCGGGCTGCCGGCCCCGCTCCTGCTCGGCCGGCTACGGCAGCGGTTGGAGAACGACTTGGCCATGACCGGCGCGGCGGCGCACTGGGCCGTGGAGACTTGGGCGCTGGCACTGGGGGTGATCGACGCACCGATGCCGGTCCAGCCCGTGTCGGCCCCGTCACTGCGTCCCACGACGCCGACACCGCCCGCGACGGGCGCCGCCGGGTCGGGCACATCATCGCCCGCGCGGCTGCCCTTCGAGCCCGAGATGGTCATCATCCCCGCCGGTCGCTTCCTCATGGGATCGCCTGCAGGAGAGGCCGAGCGAGAGGAGTACGAAGGCCCACAGCACCAAGTCGCCATCTCCCGCCCCTTCGGCATCGGGCGCCATGCCGTCACCTTCGACGATTACGATGCCTTCTGTGCCGCGACCGGTCGGGACAAGCCGAGCGATAGCGGCTGGGGCCGCGCGCACCGTCCCGTCATCAATGTGACTTGGGGCGATGCGGCGGCCTATTGTCAATGGCTCTCGCGGCAGACCGGTCGGGCCTATCGATTGCCCACCGAGGCCGAGTGGGAATACGCCTGTCGGGCCGGGACCACGACCCCCTTCCATTTTGGGGAGACCCTCTCGACTGACCAGGCCAACTGCGATGGCAACCGTCCCTATAGCAATGGCCCCAAGAGTGCCTACCGCAAGCAGACAGTACCCGTCGGAAGCCTCCCGGCCAATCCCTGGGGTCTCTGCGAGATGCACGGCAATGTCTGGGAGTGGTGTCAAGATTGGTATGGCCTCTATGCGACCGGGCCTATCCCTAACCCTATCGGTCCTCCAACCGGTGAGAGGCGTGTGTTGCGCGGCGGCAGTTGGTTCAACGAGGCACGGTTCCTGCGCTCTGCGTCCCGCCTCGCCCTCGCTCCAGGGGACCGCCTCCGCCTAATCGGTTTCCGGCTTGCCCTAGATCCCGAGCGATAGCAGGCCAGATAGGGCAGGCCGGCAGGAAGCGGGGCCGGACTTCCCGCGGAGGGAGCGAGTCGCGCGAGCGGACGGCGCGGGCGGTCAGGCCCTGCGGGGCTGGCGCACCAGCGCGGCCAGGGACCGCACACCCGAGCCCTGGCGCTCGGGGCCATTGATGCGCCTGCGTCCAGTCCCCGCCACCGCAGCCACCCGCAGGGCCGCTGCAGCACCAGGCGGCGACTGCCGGATCGGGCCGACCCGCCCCGGCACGGCTGCCCTTTGAGCGTAAGATGGGTATGATCATGGGGTCCGCCAATTGGGTCATGACCCGGCCTGATGGCCAGTTGCGCGATGTCGAACCCAAGCTGGCGCCCGGGGTGCGGCTCAAACTGCGCCGGGCCGAGGCCGAGATCGTCGGCTGACGACACCGAGAGACACCGACTATGGAACAAAC
This sequence comes from uncultured Lamprocystis sp., assembly GCF_903933125.1. Classification (GTDB taxonomy): domain Bacteria; phylum Pseudomonadota; class Gammaproteobacteria; order Chromatiales; family Chromatiaceae; genus Thiodictyon. Next base: position 10,116 of record NZ_CAIZIZ010000506.1, read on the forward strand.
GGCTCGCGATACCCTGTGCACCCTGATCCGGCGCTACGGCCATGACCTGAGCGAGGACCCGGCCCGCTGCCAGGGGATGCTGAACGATTTGCTACGGGGGGAGCACAGGCGCGAGGTCTTCGTCCTCGTCAACGCACTAAAGCTGGGTATCGCCGCCGAGCTGCTGCAGAGCAGCGGCGGGCTGCCGGCCTCGCTCCTGCTAGGACGGCTGCAACAACGGCTGGAGCACGACCTTGCCATGACCGGCGCGGCGGCGTGCTGGGCGGTGGAGACCTGGGCGTTGGCACTGGGGGTCATCGACCGGCCGGTGCCAGCGCAGCCTGCACCGACCCCGCCAGACCCGGTCACCCACAACCGACCCAAGACCGACCCAGACACCCCGTCTGACCTCCACGGCTGGCCGGCCGACCAGGTTCAGGCCCTGCAGAAGGCCGCCGCGCAAAGTCTGGGGCGGTCGGTGGTCTTCCGCGATCCATTCTCCGCCCCCGTTGCCCAGCCGCAAGAGGCTGGCTTACAGGCGTTGTTCAAGCCTCCGGCGCCAGCCGTGGCCGCCACGGTGCCCGAGATGGTTATCATCCCCGCCGGTCGCTTCCTCATGGGCTCGCCTACGAACGAGTCGGGCTACAGCGACGAAGGGCCGCAGCACCTGGTAACGATCACGCGTCCTTTCGCTATTGGGCGCCATGCCGTCACCCGGGGCGAGTTCGCGGCCTTCGTCGGGGCGACTGGATACCGTGATTCGCATTTATGGCGTAACCCTGGTTTCAAGCAAACCGATGGGCATCCGGTCGTCGGTGTGAGTTGGAACGACGCCCAGGTCTATTGCGAATGGCTCCGCAAGCGGACAGGTCGCCCCTACCGACTCCCGAGCGAAGCCGAGTGGGAATACGCCTGCCGGGCCGGTACCGTCACGCCCTTTCATTTCGGGGCGACGATCACCACCGACCAGGCGAACTACGACTGCAACAATCCCTATGGCAAAGGACCCAAACTCGACTTTGGCCATTTTTGCCTGAGGCCGGGCGCTGTGCACGGGTGGGCTGGACCAGGGCCGGCGGCTCCTGCGGAGGTGGCGGCAGCGGGAGACCGGCGGTATCGTCTGAAGTCGACCAAAACACCAGCCGTCAC
>NZ_CAIZIZ010000507.1 GCF_903933125.1 uncultured Lamprocystis sp.
GGTAACGACCCGGCCCGCATCGCGGCCATCTTCCATGAGGCGCTCCAGGAACAGGCCGGCGCCTTCCAGTCAGTGGTTTTCGCCATCGCTGACTGGTCGCCGGAGCGCCGCTTCCTGGCCCCCTTCGCCGCGGAGTTTCAGGGTAGTTGATGCCGATCGGCAACCGCCGCGATCACGATGCTAACGAGGACATCATGAACGAACTCATTCTGTTGCCCTGTCTCGATTCCGAGGAACGGGCGGCCCGCTGCCGGGCGGTCCTGGACATCCCGCGGGCACGTGCCGCTGAACTGGGTCGCACCGCGGTCCAGGCCGCCGCGACCGGGGTCTACACCAGTGCCGAGGGCACGCTCGTGCACTGGCAGGCGGCAGTTGCCCAAGCCGTGGCCGCCAAACGCAGCCTGCCGCCGGATGCCGTCCTGCCGGTACCCGCGGTCGCCCGGAATGCCCAGACCAGAGTTCAGGTCGCCAACGAAACCACCCTTGCGGCCGCTCGACGGCTGGTCGACGCGGGCGAGCGGGTGCTGGCGCTCAACTTCGCCAACGGCATCCAGCCCGGCGGCGGCTTCCTGGGCGGTGCGCGTGCGCAGGAAGAGGTGCTGTGCCGCTCCAGTGCCCTCCACGCCACCCTGCGGGGCGATCCCATGTACGCCGCACACGCGGCCAGGACGCTACCGGACTCGACTGACTGGGCGATCCTTTCCCCGGAGGTGCCGGTGTTCCGGACGGACGATGGCACCGCGCTGCCAACGCCCTGGATGCTCAGCGTGCTCACCTGCGCCGCGCCTTATGCCCCCGGCATCGGCCAACCGCCGGCGGGCGATCTATTGGCCGCACGCATCCGGCGCGTCCTCGCCATTGCCCGGGCCTACGACTATTCGGCACTGGTCTTGGGCGCCTGGGGCTGTGGCGCCTTTGGCAACGACTCCGCCCGTACCGCGCGCGACTTCTATGCCGCGCTTGCCGGGGAGTTCAACGGCGCCTTTGCGCAGGTGGTCTTCGCCATCGCCGACTGGTCGGCGGAGAGGCGCAATCTGGCGCCGTTTCGCACCCTGTTCGCCGCCGGTGATGGCTGTGCGCGGGATCATCTGGTAGCCTCTCACACGATCTGACGCTCGGAATGCTTGCCCATACTGGGCCGGATTATGCATCAATTACGACGCCTTCGGCGGAAGTTAACGCTCCCTTGAATGCTTCCTGTCTCAGAGAACATATATCATGGCAATTGAAGGGCACTCCAAGAGCATTCGCAACCTCATTATGGGCGACAACATGTCGTTCCACGTACCGATTTATCAGCGCTCCTACACTTGGGAAGCAAAGAATCAAGTCGAAAAGTTGCTGAACGACATCCTTGAGTTCGCGACGGAATATCGCGGTAACAGCAATGGGGAATATTATGTTGGCAACGTCATTCTAAAAAACCAAAGCCGAGGCTTCGTCACGGAACGCACTGTGATCGACGGCCAACAGCGAATTACGACAACTATTCTTATCCTTTGCGCGCTGCGAGACTTATACTTGGAGCACGAAAGCAACGACGATGAGCTAGCGTCGGCTCGCGCGATCACGCGAGCTTTGTATATCGACGATGGTAACGTCAGGCGACTGAAACTCGACTTTGGCCATTTTTGCCTGAGGCCGGGCGCTGTGCACGGGTGGGCTGGACCAGGGCCGGCGGCTCCTGCGGAGGTGGCGGCAGCGGGAGACCGGCGGTATCGTCTGAAGTCGACCAAAACACCAGCCGTCAC
>NZ_CAIZIZ010000508.1 GCF_903933125.1 uncultured Lamprocystis sp.
AGGGCCGTAGGTTGGGGTGACGAAGGAACCCCAACGCTTGGCGGCCGGGGATGTTGGGGTTCGTTCCTCACCCCAACCTACGGTGCTAAAAGCCGCCTTCGGCATTGAGCACGGTCTCAGGGCCGTAGGTTGGGGTGACGAAGGAACCCCAACGCTTGGCGGCCGGGGATGTTGGGGTTCGTTCCTCACCCCAACCTACGGTGCTAAAAGCCGCCTTCGGCATTGAGCACGGTCTCAGTCCAATCGAATGTCAAATCGGGCAGCGGCTCCTGGATCAGAGCGCCTTGCACATAGTCCGCGCCGCTTGCCCAGATCGATCCGACCCGCGCCGGATCGTCGACGCCGCCGACAATCACCTCAGTCCCGGTCTGGTGCAGACGCGTGATCAGCCGGAGCAACTCATCGGGCTTGGCTCGGTGCAGCGTGGCGGCCGCGATCTTGACCAGCGGCGGTTGGAGTTCGACAACCAGATCCCTGGCCGCCGCCGTCAGATCCACGTCCAGCAGGCAGACCTTGACCCCAAGCTTGTGCAGCATCCGCAGCAGGATCGCGCTGTCATCAGGGCGCTGTAGCAGATCGGCGAGCCACACCTCGATGATCGGACGCTGCTGCGTCAGTCCGGACGAGACCAACTGGTTGCGGAACCAGAGCACCCAACCGTCGCTCGCCAAGGTGTCCAGGTGTTGGGGGATCAGGAGGCGCAATTCCGGATGGGTGGGCGCCTGACCGGCAAGTGCCGCAAGCGCCCGCAGCATCAGCCACCGGTCGATATCGCACAACCGCCCGCCGCGCGTGGCGACGGGCAGGTAGTCCGCATCCGGGATCAACTCGGCATCGCGCTCGAGCAGCCGCAGGCGCACCTCCATCAACTGCGGACTCGGTGACTGGACGGCGACCAGCGGCTGATAGAACAGGCGAAAACCACCTTCCATTTCGGCACCGGTCAGCGCGCGGTCGATGAGCGCGCCGATCCGCTGTTCATGCAGCGTATCTCCCGGTCCGGGCACGAAAGGCCGATACATGACCACGCGGTCGCCGCCCGCACCCTGGGCCTGTGCGCAGGCTTTCTCAGCGCGCGAGATCACCGTAATGGCATCACCGGCGGCCGGGTGAAAGAGCCCGACCCCAATGCTGACGCTGACCGTCAGTGACTGACCGCCAATCTTCAGCGGTGCCGCGGCGACCGCGGCGCGCAGCCCTTCCGCGGCAGCCAGGAGGGCGTCGGCTCCGGCACGACGCAGCAGCACGGCATGGCGATGATGGTCCAAACGGACCGCCAGCTCGCCAGACTCCAGCCGCGCGGGGATCGTCGACCCAGCGCGCGCGCGGACCAGTTCGGCTCCGCCGGTACCGATCCGCTCATCAATGCTGGTCGCCCCGTCAAGCGCGATCAGCAGCAGGCCGTTGCCGGCCTCGCCGATACCCGGCTCGGCGATGGCGCGCTCCAGACAACTCACGAAGTAATGGCGCGACGCCAGCCCGGTGACCGGGTCCTGGTGCTCGGCCAACCGCAACCGGCCGCGGACCGCGCGCATCGTCTCCAGCCGTTGGGTGACGGCCTTGATCAGGAGATCAGGACGAATCGGCTTGGCGATGAAGGCGTCGCCGCCCATGCTGAGCGCGTCGCTCTGCCGCACCGGATCCCGCTCGCTGGACAGAAAGAGGATGGGGACGGACGCGAAGACCTCGTGCTCGCGGATGATCGCGGTCAGCTCGGCCCCGTTGGCGCCCGGCATATTGAGGTCCATCAGGATCAGCTCGGGTTGGAAGTCCTCGATCACCGCCAGCACCTGCAACGCGTCACCCTGGGTGCGTACCGTATACCCGGCGGCACTGAGGATGCGCTCGACCAGGAGCGCTTGCATGGGGTCGTCCTCCACCACCAACACCCGGCCCACGGCCGCCGTGCGCGGAGCGCACAGCGCGCACAGCCGCTCCACCAGTGCGCGGCTCCCCACCGGCGCGGTGAAGAACGCGGCGGCCCCGGCGCGCAACGCCTGAAGCCGCAAGCCGATGTCCTTCGTGTGGGCGATGACCACCAGATTCCGAATCGGCGCCCCGCCCTGCGCGAGCGCCGCCATGAACGACTGAACCGTCTGGTCGGACGCGAGCAAGGCGCTGTCCAGGATCAGTGCCGTCCAATCGTGCGCGGGGCACTGCGTGCGCAGAGCATCGAGGTCGGAACAGGCCGTCAGCCGCAGGCCCTGTTCATTGAGCAAGGGACGGATGCGATGCGGCAGCCCGGCATCCGTACCGACGTAGAGGATCGTTTCACTGGTCTCTTGACTGTCACCGGGCTGATCTTGCATGGCGTCCTCCTGGCCGTCCGATTGATTCACTGCCGAACCTTGGACGACGCGTTCCGATTATTCCCGTCATGGGGTTCCCCGCGTGCCCCCACGCCTTTATGCGCGGCATGCGGCGGGCGTCTCATCTGCGACCGACGACCCTTGCCCCTGGCGCGCATCGGGGTTACCTTTCCCGGCGAAGGCAGTGCCCGACCGCGCGCCGGTCAGGCGCCGACGGCAAGGTCGGCGTTCGACCGCCCGGAACACGGATGCCTGGTCGTCACGATCCGATCAGCCTCCAACAATATATAGACCCTTTTCGGTATGCGTTTTTTGGCTCCAGTTCCGCTTTCGGGCATGCGTGCCGCGGAGCACCGAAAACGGCCTTGATCGTCATCCCGGCCGGCGGCGTACGTAGTCAGGGCTTCCAGCCCTGACGGTGTCAGGCCAGGATGGCCTGACTACGCACCCGGCGAGCCCAAGTGGCCGGAATCTTGATCGAGGCCGCGCTGCTCATGCCTCACTTGAATGGCTTTTCCGACTACGACAACGACGATTGTGTTTAACTTGTTCTTGACTCGCTACTTTCCTTATCGCCCCGAGTGAACCGACATGACGCCTGCCCACCTCCCGGAGTCTGCGCTCGACGACCTGGCCGACCTGGACCTGGAGCATTGGACCGCGCGCTATGCCGAGTCCGCCGCCGCCGCCCGGACGGCCTTGCGCCCCTTCGTGCTGGTGCGGGTCGGCGGCGAGCGCTTCGCCGTCAACCTCGATGACCTCGACGAGGTCGCCTGTGTGACCACCGGCATCGCCCTGCCCCATGTGAACCCACTGATCCTGGGGCTCGCCAATATTCGCGGCGAGTTGCTGCCCCTGCTCGACACCGCGGCCATCCTCGGCGTCGCCGCCGGTTACCGCCTGGGCACCGCCAACCGGACACTGGTCGTGCGCGACCAGCGGGGCCGCCGGGCCGGTCTGCCGGTGGATGGGGTGGAGTCGGTGGAGGAACTGGACCCGGATCTCTTCCAGACCTTGACCAGCGGCGAATCCACGGATCTGGTCTGGCGCAACGGCTTGGCCGAACATCGCGGACGCGCCCTCGCCCGGCTCGATCTTACCCCTTTGCGCGCGGGCAGCTTCAGCCATTTTTAGGCGATTGCCCGAAGATCTTGGGACGGGATCCGGCAAAAATCGCTATGGCCCTTTGTCCGCCGGGGACTCTGTGGCACAGTAAGGACTCGTTTACAAATGGCCCGGTCGCCACCCCTGGAGCGGCAGCCAGGGGCGGGGCCCGGCCGGATCCGGCCCACCAATAAATACCGATTGCCAAGGCACGCACCATGAGCGCCGACCATCAGAGCGACACCCACGCGGATCTGCACCGTGATCAGGGACACGACGAACCGCGTCACGAAGGACGACCCAGCGAATTCGTCGTCCCCGAACCCGACGGGGTGCAAAGCGGGGTGCCGTTCGGGGACCTGGCCGGGACCGTGCCGGCCCACTATGCGGGCGGCGCCGGGCGCGGCCGCCGTGAGCCGGACGAGAGCCGGGGGCGCATCCACACCGGTGCCGGAGGCAGCGCGGGAACTGGCGGGGGCGGCGGCGGGCGGGCCGTACTGCGGGGCATGAGCCTGAAGCGCAAGCTCAATCTCTCGCTCGGGCTCCTGACCCTGGTGATTCTCCTGCTCGGGTTGGTCGCGGTGCGCACCATCCACGGGATCAGCTCCGACGGCATTCCGGAGCTGGGCCATCATGCCGATCTGGCACGGGTCAGCGAGGCGATCAAGAGCGCCGTCTACCGGATGAACCTGGCCCAGGCGGACTATCTGCTGCTCGACGACGAGGGGGCACGCGATGAAGTCATGCGCCTGGCAGCGCGGGTGCGCGAGGAGATTGCCGGGCTCAAACCCCTGGCCGTGCTGATCGAATCCAGGAGCAGCATCGACATCACCGCCCAGCAGACCGCGCTTAGCACCGCGCTGGAGCGTTTCGAATCGCGCTTCGCGGCCCAGGTCAAATCCGTGGCCGCCCTGCGTCAAGGCCAGACCGAGCGCGCCGCGGTCCTGGCGGCAAGCGAGCAGGCCCTGGCCGAACGCCTGGATGCCGTCATCACCCAGGCGCAGGAGTTGGCGTCGGCGGCCTGGGGCGTGGGTGCGCCGGCCGAGGGCAGCGGGCGGTTGGACCTGGCACGCACCCTGGACCGTTTCACGGCCGACCTCCTGCGCGAACGGGTGGCGCTCCAGATCTTCTTCGCTGCCCATGACCCGCTGCTCCAGGACAGCGCGCGCACGGCCGCCGCGGAACTGGCCGCCCGGCTCGATCAGGTGCGCGCGCCGGCTCAGGCGGCGGGCCTGGCGGACGGATTGGCGGACCTGCGCAAGGCCCTGGCCGCCTATACCGCCCAATGGCGGGAGACGGGCGCCCGGCTCACCGACAACGCCGGCGCGGGACAGGAGGTGACCGCGCGGATCAAGGCGGAACATGACACCCTGACCGGGGCAGTCGAGGGCATCGTCGCCCTGACCGAAGAACTCACGGCCGCCGCCTGGCGCGACATCGCCGCCGAGAGCGCGGGTCTGCGGGCGACCGGGGAAGCCGCCCTATGGCTGGTCGCCGGGGCGGCCGGGGTGGGGCTGGCGGTGGGTCTTCTGGTCCTGGTCACGGTACCAAGGCCCATCGTGTCCGCCATTGAAGCGCTGATGGCCGGTTCGCACCAGATCGCCCGCGGCAACCTGAGCGATGCGGTTGAGGTGACGAGCCGCGACGAACTCGGCGCCCTGGCGGACTCCTTCAACCAGATGCGCGAGAACCTGCTCGCCCTGGTGCAGCGCATCCAGCGGGCCAGCGTGCAACTCTCGTCGTCGATCAATGAGATTCAGGCCGCGGCCACCGAACAGGCGGCCTCCTCCGCCCAGCAGGCCAGCGCGGTCAATGAACTTTCCGCCTCGCTGAATGAGATGTCGCAGAGTGCCGCCACCCTGGTCGCCTCCTCCGAAACCGTCGGCCGCAACGTCAACGAGATCGCCGGGATCGTCACCGACAGTAACCACAAGTCCACCCAGATGATGGCCTCGATGGACGCCATCGGCACCTCCACCCGGCAAACCGCCGAGCGGATCAAGGCCCTGAACGACAAGATGGACGACATCAACGAGGCGGTCTCCACCATCTCGATGGTGGCCGACCAGACCACGCTCCTGTCGCTGAATGCCTCCATTGAGGCCAACAAGGCCGGCGAAATGGGCAAGGGCTTTTCAGTCGTCGCCCAGGAAATACGCCGACTCTCCGACCGCTCCATCGATTCCGCCGGCAACATCAGCGGCATGGTGCGTGACATCCAGCGTGCGACCGAATCCTCGGCGCTCGCCATGGACAAGTCCTCGGAGGAGATCCACCACGGGGTCGCGCTGGTCGGCGACTCCAGCCAGGCGCTGGCCGCCATCCATAGCGCCATGGAGCGCATCCAGGAGCAGATGACCATGATCCTGGAATCGGTCCGCGCTCAGGCGGAGTCCGCGCGGATGGTCCAGACCACCTCCACCGAGATGCTGTCCTCCGCCAACATGGTCTCCAAGGCGGCCGGCCAGACGCGCTCGGTGACCTACGAGCTGAACGCCATGGCCACTCAGCTCGCGAGCGCCGTCTCGGTCTTCCGCGTCTGAGTGCCCCCGTGGAGGCACTGCTCTTCACCGCCGCCGGCGGACAGTACCTGGCCCCCTTGTCGGACCTGGACGAGGTGCTGATGCCGGCGCGTCTGCGCCCCCTGGCCCAGGCGCCGGCGTTCCTGACCGGGGTGCTGGACCTGCGCGGCGCCACCCTGCCGGTCCTCGACCTGGCGGAACGCTTGGGGCGCGCGCAGATGGCGCCCGCGGCGATCCAGGGTCCGGCCTGGCGGCGCTGGCAGCGCGGCAACCGCATTCTGTGTTTTTCTACCGGCGGGGTGTCCCTGGGGGCGATCGTGGAGTCGGTCACGGGGATTCGCACCCTGTCGGCCGACGCGCGCCGCGAACCGGTCTTGACCGCGGCCGGCGCCCCCGCCTTTCTCGGCGACCTGTGGCCGGTGGATGGCCGTCTGACCCAGGAACTGCGGCTTTCCTGCCTGCTCGAACCCGCGGAACTCGCCCTGCTGCGGGGTACCACCGAGGACAGCCGATCGTGAACGATCTCACCGAGATCTTCCGCGCCGAGGCCGAGGCCAACCTCAAAGAGGCGACCCGCCTGGCACTGGCCTGCGAGCAGGGACCGCCCGGCCGGGCCGAGGTCGAGGCCATGATGCGGGTCTTTCATACCCTGAAAGGGGCCGCCCGGGCGGTGCGCTTCGATCAGGAACGCGAGATCGCGCATCGCCTGGAAGACGTATTCCACGCCATCCTCGACGGCACCGCGCCGTTCCGTCCGCCGGTGGTGGATCTGTGTCTGCTCGCCATCGACCTGACCCGCGCCACCCTGGAGGCGCGGCTGGCGGCGAGCGAACTCCCCGACCTGGCCACCTTCCTGGCGCGGGTGGACGACTACCAGGCCGCCCCCGACGACACCGCACCGCTGCCGGACCCGGCCATGCTGCAGTCGCCCGATGCGGCAGACGGGGTCGCCGGCCTCGACCTGCTGGCCATCTTCCGCCTCGAGGTGCAGGAACAGTTGGCGCAGGCGCGCGCCAGGCTCGCCGACCCGGCGGCCGACGCGGAGGCTTGGGACGCCCACCTGCGCCGCGTCTTTCACACCCTCAAGGGCGCCGCCCGCGCCGTCGGCTGCGATCCGGTGCGTGAGTTGGCCGGGGCCCTGGAGGATCTGGTCCGTGCGGAGCACGAGGCGGCGGGCAGCACCGCGGTCCCGGCATCGCCCGACCTGATCGCCGTCATCACCTGCGGACTGCGCTGGATCGAGGCGGTGCTGGAAGGGATCGCCGCCGGCGCCGAGCCCCCACCGCTCGCCGGTTTCCTGGAACCGCTCGCCCGCTACCGGGACGGCGGCGTCCGGCCTCCGTGCAGCCCGCCGACGGGGCAGACCGCGGACCAGGCCGCCATCCCATCAGCCGCCGGGGTTGCCGCGCTCAGCCGACTCATCGCCGACGCGGCACCCCCGGTCCCGCCGGATTCGACGGTCAGTGTCGCGGCCGCGCCGGTCGCCGGATCCGCCGCCGGGTCCAACGGGAAGCCGCCCGACGAACCGCGCGCCGAGCCCGCCCCGGCCGCACGGCGTCAGGCCCGGCTCGACTATGAACAACTCGACCGGCTGCATCGGCTGTCGGGCGAACTGACGGTGGCGGTCGCGGCCCTGGCCGGGCAGCGCCAGCAATTGCGGGTCCTGTCACGGTCCCAGGCCCGCGCCGCGGCCCAGATCCAGCGTCTGGTGGCGGCCGCCCTGAGCGAGGACCTGGACCGGGAGACCCTGCAGGAGACGCTGCGCCAGGGCGCCCAGCGGCTGTCTGCCGGCGCCGGCGCGCTGGATGTGCTCACCGAGGCGCACGATCGGATGGAGGGCCGGCTGCGGCATCTGGCCGACGGCCTGGCGGACCAGGTGACCCAGGCGCGCCTGGTGCCGCTGGGAGACCTGCTGGACGACTATCCGCGACTCGCCCGCGATCTGGCGCTGGAACTGGGCAAGCGGGTCGATTTGCAACTCGACGGGATCGACAACCGCATCGATCGGGCGGTGCTGGAGCAGTTGCGCAACCCCTTGCTGCACCTGCTGCGTAATGCGCTGGATCACGGCATCGAGCCGGTCGCGGTGCGCACCGCCCAGGGTAAACCGCCGAGCGGGCGCATCCTGGTGGAGGCGCGCCAGTTCGGGTCCCGGATGCGCATCCGGGTGGAAGACGACGGCGCCGGCATCGACCAGACGCGGCTTGCGGCGGCGGTGATCGCGGCTGGCCACACCACGGCCGCGCTCTGGGCGCACATGGGGATCGAGGAGCGGATGCAGTTTCTCTTCCTGCCGGGTCTGAGCACCGCGGCCACGGTCTCGGCCACGTCCGGGCGAGGCTTCGGGCTCGATATCGTCAAGGCCGGCATCGAGGCCGCCGGCGGCACCGTCGGCGTGCGCAGCGAACCCGGCCGCGGCACCTGCTTCGAACTGCTGGTCCCCTTGAGCCTGTCGCTCACCCGCTGCCTGCTGGTGGTGGGTGGACGCCACCCCCTGTTCGGCGATCAACGCTACGCCTTCCCCATGGGCGAGGTGGCGCGGGTGCGCCGCCTGGCCGCCGTCGACCTGCGCGAAATCGCCGGACGGCTGGCAGTGCACCTCGAGGAGGAAACCCTGCCCTTGGTCCAGCTCCATGCCCTCCTCGGGCTGGCGCCGGTCCACGCCGACCTGGAGCGCAAGCACCTGCTGGTGCTGGGCGAGGGGGATAGCCGTTGCGCACTCCTGGTCGAGGCCGTGGTGGACGAGCAGGACATGGTATCCCGGCCACTGGACGAACGCCTGGGCAAGGTCGCGGAGGTCTCCGGACTCACCTTACTGGAGGACGGCGGTCTGGCCCTGATCCTGGATGTCCCGGATCTGCTGCAACACCTGCACGAAGGCATCGGGCACCTGCATCCGGCGGCGGCGCTGACTGCACCCTTGCCGGAGTTGACGCCGGGTCCCGGCCGGACGGAGGCGCCGGCGGACACGACACCGGCCCAGGTTCTGGTGGTGGAAGACTCGGTGACCGTACGGGAGGTCGAACGGCACTTCCTGGAGCAGGCCGGCTATCAGGTAACCACCGCGGTGAATGGCGTGGACGGGCTCAACAAGGCCAAGGCCGGGGATCATCGCATCCTCATCACCGACATCGACATGCCGCGCATGAACGGACTGGAATTGATCCGCACCCTGCGCGGCATCGACCGCTTCCGGCGGTTGCCGATCATCGTCGTCTCCTACAAAGACCGGACCGAAGACCGCGACCGCGCCCTGGAGGCGGGCGCGGACCGCTATGTCACCAAGTCCGAGTTCGACACCGATGCCATGTTGGCGCTGGTCGCCCAACTGCTCGCGGCGGACGGCGCCGGCGGCGCCGACCCGCCGGCGCCGCGGCCCGCCTGGACCCCTGGTCGCGCACCATGAGCATCACGGCCCCGCGTACCGCGGATGCCGTCGCGCCGCCGCCGGCCGGGGTGGTCATCGTCAACGACTCGCCGGTCGCGCGGGCAGTCACCGCGGCCGTGATTGCAGCCGACGGCGGCTTTCGGCTGCTCGGGCAGGCGACCGGCGGCCTGGCCGGCGTGGAATTGGCCTGCCGACTGCGGCCGCAGTTGGTGTTACTCGATCTGCACATGCCCGATATCGACGGGGTGGAGGTCACCCGCCGCATCATGGCCGCCTGCCCCACCCGTATCCTGATCTCCAGCGCGACTATCCGCAGCAATACCGCCTATCTGTTCAACGCCCTGAAGCAGGGCGCGCTGGACTATACCCACACCCCGAGCCTCAAGGCGCGGCCGGGGGAGAGCGTGACCCGCGCCGACTTGCTGACCGCCGGCGCCGGCCTGCTGCGCAAGATGCGCACGGTGCTGAGTCTGCGCTCCGGCGCCGGCACGGTCGCGGTGCCGCCGCCGCGGCCGGCCGGCGGGGCGACCCGCTCGGACACCGCGACCGCACCAACCGGGACCGCAAGGCACCATGCCGAGGTGCGGGTGGTCGCGGTCGGCAGTTCCACCGGGGGGCCGAGCGCACTCGCCACCCTGTTCGGCGCCCTGCCGCGCGGGC